>JAFIEF010000011.1 GCA_020832655.1 Paracoccaceae bacterium | reverse complement strand
TGGGCGCGCGGCTGGTGGCGCGCTGGCCGGAAGATTATGCGGGCTATATCGGGGTGGGTCAGCAGGTCAGCACCGCGCGCGGGATCGAGGCGACGCTGGACCGCCTTGCCCCCCTGATCCGCGCGGGCCGCCGCGCCGACGATCTGCGCTGGCTGGACGGCGCCACGCCCGAGGCGCTGATGGATCATCCGGCCTATGTCGGCATGATGCAGATGCTCGATACCTATGGCGGCGGCATGAATGTACCTGTGTGGCGGCTGGGGGCCATGCTGATCCGCGCGCCGGAATACAGCCTGCACGACCTGCAACGCTGGCTCGACGGTGCAAACCGCGGAAGCGGGCCGATGTGGCCGGACTATCGCGCGCGCGACCTGATGGCCGATGTGCCCGTGATGCCGGTGCCGATGCTGCTGATCTCTGGTGCGGCGGATCTCAATACGCCGGTTGAAATGGCGGCGGAATGGTTTGATGTCGTGGAGGCACCGCAGCGCAAGCAGCATTTGATCTTCGAGTTCTCCGGCCACGCGCCCTTTCTGACCGAGCCAGAGCGTTTTGCCGAAGCGGTGCGGCGTTTCGCATCAAGCCCGAGGAGCGAATGACCATGCCCCGCGCGCTGACCTTCCTGCTGATTGTCGCCGCATGCGGGGCGCTGGATATCGCGTTGCACATGGCAGGTGGCGATCTGATGCCGATGCCATCCGCGTTCAGCCCGCTGGTCGAGCGTTTGGGGTTTGGCGTAGTGGTAACGGTCTGGATCGCGCTGGCCTTCACCGGCATGGGGCTTGCGTTCCTGTTCTGGGCGCGGCGCATGGCGGGCAGCGGGCGGGCGAAGGGTCTGCGCTACGGGCTGGGACTGGGCCTGATGATCCTGATCGCGATGTTCGAGGGCGTGGGCCTTCTGGGCACACCGCTGATCGGCGAACTGGCAATGGGGCTGGCCGATGCGGTGCCGATTGCCCTGATGATCGCGATTCTCGGCTGGACGTTGGCCCCGGACAGCCCCCACGCGGAGGAACGCAGCAGTCTATCGGTGCTGTCGGTGCTGGTGGCCTTTGCGCTGGTCTTTGGGCTTGGCCGCACCGGAGTCCAGTTTCTGGGGCTGATCGAGTCAGGGCTGGCGGAACGGCCGTTGCCCAGCCTGATCTGGCCCTTCACCATGGGGGCTGCGATCGGCGTTCTGTTTCTGGCAATGACGGATGCCCTGCGCGACCTTTCTCGTGGTTCCGTCGCGTTGGCCTTCGGTCTTGGCATCTTCGGCGCCAACTGGGCCTTGTTCATGACTTTCGTACCGATGGTGTTTCCCGGCGCACTGGCGGATACCGCGCTGCGGGTCGGGCTGGACATCCTGTTCGTGACCTGCGCGGCGATGATTGTGGAGATAAAGCGGCCAAACGCATCGGTCTAGTGGCTGCGCGCCCTATCGAGTCATCAAAGGGGCTGTTTCAGCGGCGCGCGGCACGGATGGCGGCGAGCATAGCCCAGATGGCGGCGGAATGGCCCATGCCATTGGCCTGATTGACTGTGCCCGCGCAGGTCAGACCGGTCTCGGGGTGGTGAAAGACAAAAGCGCCGGTCTGGCCCCAGAATCCCATCACATCGCGGATCGGGCGCAGGGGCGAGAGGAACCACGGCGTCCAGAGCTTTTCCATCCCGAGCCCGAAATAGAATTGCCCCGGCCACCAGATCATGCGCCAGTCCTGCTGGGCCAACAGAGCCTCGATGTCGAACAGCCGCCCTTCGAAGACCGCGCGGCCGATCCGGGCCAGCTCATCGGCGGTCGTGACCATCCCGCCCTCGGCCTGAACCGAGGCCAGATAGAGCGGCAGATGCACACGCCTCGCACCTGCGTAGAACCAGACCGGGCGGTCGTCAGAAGGGTCAGCAAAGATATAGGTCTTGTCCAGCCCCAGCGGCGCGAAGACCCGCTCTGCAAAGAGCACGGGCAGCGTCTGGCCGGTGACGCGCTCGAAGATCATCCCCATCAACTGATAATTGGTGTCGGAGTAGGCGACCTTGCCTGCCTCGCCGGGCAGGAACTCGGCCTCGGATTTGCGCACCACCTCCAGCACGCGCTCAACCGGCCAAGGCGTGTCCTCGCCAGCCATCAGTGTATCCATCGGCTTGCGGCCGTCCGGTCCCGGCAACGAGAAGTAGTCGCGCAGGCCCGTCTGGTTCGAGATCAGGTGGCGGATGGTGATACGGTCGGTGTGGTCCTGCCCCGATTTTCGGTGCAAGCCCGTGATCAACTCGGGCGACAGGTGGTCGACCATGCGCTGATCAAGTGACAGGCGGCCCTCTGCGACCATTTGCATGGTGACCATGGTAACGATCAGCTTGGTTGTGCTTGCGGCGCAGAACCGCATATCGGCTGCCAGATCGCCCGCCGCGGCGACATGCCGAAACCCGCTGGCAGGGTGGTCAACAGCCATGATCGCGCCATGCACATGGCGCGCGCGGCACATGCGCCGGGTCTGATCTTGCATGAAGTTTACGCTCAACTCTGTCATGCGATGTGATCCGTGCTCTGTGTGGCGCAGATCGCTACGCCAGCTTTGGATGAATTGCGGCCATCATCCGGCAAATGCGCGCAATCTGCTTCTGCCTTGTGTCGAGGATCAGATCTGTCGTGCATTTCTGATCTGCACAAATACATAGCCGAAGAAGGCCACAGGCATGACGAAGGTATCATAGGCCACCCAGACATCGGTGGAGAAGTTGCGCCAGATCGTCTCGTTTGCTCCGGCCAGAACCATCAGGACGACGGCGAATCGGCGGGTCAGGTATGTCCAGCCCGCAGGTGACAGCGTCACCATCCCTCCCATGACCCCTTCGAGCCACGCTCGGCCCCGCGCCAGCCCGACCCAGAGTATGGTCGAGAGTGTCAGGCACACCACTGTTGTGCGCATCTTGAAGAAGCGTTCGTCGTTGAAACCAACGGTCAGCGCGCCCGAGAGCGTCATGATGATCAATGTCAGCACCTGCACCGGGGTGATCTTGCCCGTCAGCCGCCACATGGCCGCGCTGGTGGCCAGCACTACCGGCACGAAGCCGCCGACCAGCAGAACAAAACCGTCCCAGTCGCGGCCCCAAAGCGTGTAGGTCTGTTCCCGCACGACCAGATAGACGGCGACGAAGCCGAGGATCGGCCCGAACTCCAGCGCCGCCTTCAGCTTCGGGCCAATCCCGGCGGCATGGAGCGCGGCCTCGACCGGCTCGCTCATGGCTGCGCGTCCAGCAGCACCACCTGTCCGCTCTGCCCGTCCACCCGCACGCGCTGCCCGTCCGTCAGCCGCGTGGTGGCCTCCGCCACGCCCGCCACCGCCGGCAGCCCGTATTCGCGCGCCACGATCGAGCCATGCGAGACCGCGCCGCCGGTTTCCATCACAAGGGCTCCCGCCTGCAGGAACAGCGGCGTCCAGCCCGGATCGGTGCCGCGGCAGACCAGCACCTCGCCGCGCTCCAGCTTCGCACCGGCCGGGTGCAGGATCACCCGCACGCGGCCTTCATGCGTGCCCGCCGAGACAGGCAGCCCGGCCAGCACGCCGTCGGACTCCTGGGCCTTGACGCCAAAGATCGCCTCGCCATCAGAACTCATGAGCCGCGGCACGGCACGGCGGGTCTTCTCGCGTTCGTAGTCGGCGCGGGCCTCGGCAGATTTGGCGCGCAGATCGCCCGCCTGACCCGCCTCGAATGCCAGCAGGTCATCAAGGCGCAGGAAGAGCACATCCTCCACCGTATCCAGCGCGCCTTTCGCCACCAGCTCCGCGCCCGCCTCCAGCCAGATGCGGCGCGCCAGCGCGATCATCCGCGCGCCCTCGAATTTCGGCTGCTCGCGCAGGCCCGCGAGTTCGCGGTAACAGCGCATCTGCCAGGCAAAGAGCCGCGCGCGCAGCCCACCCTTCGCCGCCCGCACCCGCGCCACCAGATCGACCGCCGCCGCCTCGGCCTCGGCCTTCTGGTGGGCGAATTGCGCCTCCTGATCGGTGTCTTCGGGGGCGTCCATGTAGCCGCGGATCAGGTCGAGCACATAGGCCGGGTCTTCGGCCCAGCGGGCGATGCCGGGGTCGATCTCCCACAGCGCGCGGTGGCCGAAGCGGTCGAGGAAGGCTGTGACGCCGGGGTGATCGGCTTTCGGATCCACCCCCTCGGCCCGGAACTGTCGCGCCAGCCGCCACAGCGTCAGCCCCATCTCGGTGGTGATGTTGTACGGCAGGGCGCGTTGTACTGGGGTGATCAGCGTTTCGTCGCCCAGCCACTCGCGCAGCTTGCGCTTGAGCGCCCCCTCGGCCATCAACCCCGGGTTCATCACCGCCACCGGGATGATCCAGATGATCGCGCCGCGGCGCCCCAGCACATCGCGGATGAAATCGACGCGCGCGCGCATGCTGGTCAGGTCCTGCGCCTCCCGCTCGATCTGCCGGATCGCGGCGTCGGTCTCGGCCAGAATGCGCAGCCGCGCGCGCTCGGGGTTGAGCGAGGCGATCAGCCCGCGCCAGCCCAGCCGTGCGAACAGCGGCCCCAGCCGCCACCAGAAGCCGATGCCGCCCTTGCGCCCGGTGATGCGATGCCCCTCTCGGTCACGAAAGGCCAGCATCGCCTGTCCGGTGATCGGGTCCTTTTCGGAGAGTGCATCGGCAACCTGCGCCCAGCGGCCGGGCTTGCGCAGAAGCTCGGTGATATCGGCAAACATTCGCCCCGCGCCTTCCTTGAGCCATGGCAGATCGCGCTCGGGCCGGCCTGTGGCGGCATGGGCGAAGCCGCCACAGATCGCCCGCCACCAGTCAAGCCCTGCTGGCGTGAAGGGTTCCAGCATCTGCTGCGCAGTGACGTTGAAACACATGTAGAAGCGCAGGCCGTCCTCGGGCGCGGGCAGCGGTTCGGGCAGCGGAAACAGCGAGGTGATGGGGCGCGACTGCACCAGATAGATGCGCCCGCCCTCGATAGCCCATTCCAGATCCTGCGGATCGTCGAAATGGGTCTGCGCCCTTGCGCCCAGCCGCGCCAGCTCGGCGACCTCGGCGTTCGACAGGCTGACGGCGCGGCGCTTGTCTTCGGGCATGGGACGGTTCACCGTGCCCTTGCCCTCGCGCAGGGTGATCACCTGCTTGTCCGACAGGTGGTGGTCCAGCACCTTGCCGGTTGTATCCAGCACCCAGTTGTCGGGGCTGACATCGCCGCCCACCACCGCCTCTCCCAAACCCCACGAGGCCGACAGCAGCATCCGGTCGCGTCGGTGATCCAGCGGATTGGCGGTGAACAGCACGCCCGAGCGTTCGGCATCCACCATCCGCTGCACCACCACGGCAATCCCGATATCGGTCGTGTCCAGCCCCACCCGCTTGCGATAGCTCACCGCGCGCGGGTTCCATAGCGACGCCCAACAGCCGCGCACGGCCTTGGCCACGTCGTCCGGCCCTTCGACATTCAGGAAGCTGTCGTGCTGGCCCGCGAAGCTCGCGCCCGGCAAATCCTCGGCGGTGGCCGAGGAACGCACCACCACCAGCCCCGCGCCGATATCGGCATAGGCAGCATCGATGGCCTCTGCCACATGCGCCGGGATGGCGCCCACCAGAAACCGGTCTTTCAGCGCCTGCGCGGCCTTTGCCAGGGCTTCGGGGTCATCGGCGGGCACATCCTCGACCAAATGCCGCACCGGCTCGTCAAACCCGTTGTGCGCCACGAAGTCGCGATAGGCCTGCGTCAGCACCGCAAAGCCCTCGGGCACGGGCAATCCGGCCCCCAGCATCGCGCCAAGGCTCGCGCCCTTACCGCCCGCTAGTGCAAGATCGGCGCTGCCGATGGCGCTCAGGTTTGCAGTCAGATCGGTCGGCGAAATAGCCATATCATGAACCTCCAGATCAAATATGGGACAGGCAAAGCGGAGCGGGGCCTGCATACCGGAAACATCGGTCGATCCTCGAGATATGGCACCCTTGCACAAACCCCAAACCATTGCCTTGACCTGCCTCAAATGCGTGTCGCGGCTCGACCGATTGCTGCGAAACCCCTGTTCTATCGATATGGACCAGACAAAAGTCACATCGCTCCCGGATGCTGGAAACCCGACAGATACCGGCATTCCGTCGGCAAAATCTAACGGCATCGCGATTGATCCCCGCGTTGTGCCCACTCTCCGGGCGAATCGGTCGGTGTTGCCGGATATGGCCCGCGCGGAGGGGTTTGATGCTGTTAGCGTGTCGCAGGTTGCAAAGCGCGCTGGCATCAAATACTCCGGAGCGTGAGTAGCCTCAGTTGTGAAGCCTGCACGACGGGCCAACCGGCAGCTTTGACAAAACTTTGCAGCTGCATTGCTGCAAGTTCACAGGCCGCAATCCGCCCTCCACGTCGTTCATGCCGAATCGGCAAGGGGTCACAAGGTGGAGTGCGCGACCGGCAGAAAGTCCCGTATGCCCCACTCTTGCGGTACCAGAGACGGATCCCGACTCGGCTCAACACCCAAGGGGAAGGTTGATCCCCCACGTTTTTCAGATGTGTTCAAAACCTGACCTGCGTGTTTGTCAACTTCGCCAGATCTTCTTCAAAAACCCTATCCCGCCTTCCCGCTCTTCTCCGGAGAGGCCATCTGCACATTTCGCCTCAATCACCAACACTGCAGCCCTGGCATCGGACAATATCTGCCGGGAGTGATCGGTCAGGGTAACGACGACGCCACGGGCGTCGTTCGGGTCGGGTGAGCGGATGATGAAGCCAGCATTCTCGGCACGCTTCAGCGTTGAGGCCATGGTGCTGGTCTCGATATCCAGTTTGCGCGCAAGGCTGGATGGGTAATGCGGGCCGCCTCTGTCGATCAGGTCGATCATGCAAAACTGGGCAAAGCTGAGCCCATAAGGGCGTAGGGCTTCGGTAAGGGCACGATTGACCGCGCGTGCAGCGGAGTTCAGCGGGTCTATCACGCGCAGGTCTGGGAAGTCTGTCATCTTGATGCCTCGGGGGGTGCGGTGGGATCTTTGCAAGTAGTTACCCCGCAGAAAGCTACACGTCTACTCATCCTAGCTCAAGATGTGAACTGCTCTGGCAAAAATCGACCTCTCCAGAAAAAATATTAGATTGATGCTTGACGTGTAGCAAATATCAATCTATTTCAATTTTACCTACACGGCTAGCTATCGGGTTTCAAGCTCAAGCGGCCCTCACGAAAAAGGATACTATCATGTCGAATCCGTCTCCCTCGAAGCCTTACTATATGTCCAGTTTGCGTACTCCGATCGCCATCCGGTTCTCTGCGTTTCTCTCTATCGTCAATACGTTGGTCGATGCAGAACGGGATCTGGCAGGCTACTCTGGTCAGGACCCGGCAGTGGATGTCTGGATCCGCGATGCCGAGCACGCTTATGCGGCAGCGCTTGGAGAGGCTGCAAATGTGATGTCGCTGCCCGCCCAGACCGAAGCAGATTTGCGCATGCAGACGGTCGCGCGGCTGTTCCTGTTCGCGATGAATAGCAGCGAGCCCGATCAGATGGCATATCTGCAGCATCGTGCCCGGCAGACAGAGGTTTTCCTGCTGCCTTGGGGTGACCCGGTGAATTTCCGGCTGAACCAGATGATTTTGCAGGGATTAGGCCTGTTTGAAAGCTATGCCGCGCTGGATGACGGCATGTTTGACGTCAGCGCTGATGCCGCCGCCTGCCACAGGCCGGGCGGCGCATCGCCGGCATCGTGATCCTCTTGGATTGCCCCCGGTATTTCCAACGCTCTTGATTCCCCTTGCGCTACAGGTGCCACCATGCCCGACCGTTTCAAATCCTCGGACAGCCTCCTTCACCCGATCACTGTCAACCCGCAGCAGAAACGTCTTTGGGTCCCACACCGTTCGCGCCATGTTCCCGCCTGCGCATGGTCCCATTTTGACGGCCCCACCGTCCCAGAGTGGCACGGCATGGCGCATCAAAAGGGCTTCCGCATTGTTAGCCGTATCCGTGATCGCTTTCACCTGAAGCTCGAATGCAAGGCATGTGGCGCACATACGGCAGTGAAACTGTCCGCCTTGCGGGGGGCTCAGCCGCGCTGTGGTGGCTGCGCCACAACCAGGCAACGCCATAGCGCCGACGGGGCGAAGCTTACGTTTCTGCGGCGTGATCATAGTTATCACAAATACGCTTTCTTCCATGCGCCATGCGGGCATGAAGTGCGGCGTCAATTCGGGTTCATCAAACGGGTCGAGAAGGGCGAGGTCAATGTGAAATGCCGGATGTGCCTGATCGAACGCGAACAAGCCGAGGCGCGCGCGCATGGATGGGAGCGGGTTGGCCCGGACCCCGAAGCCAAGGCGAATTATCGCATGTACCGGCATCGCTGCGGTCACTTTCAAAGGATCGCGCGCGTTAATATGCGTAACGGGCAGTGCGACTGCGCGAACTGTGGTGAGAGTTGGTCATCAAAGCCCTCGGTGATTTATCTCGCGCGAATTCGGCTCGCCTCTGAGGGGCTTGATGTGGTCAAGTTCGGATACAGCGCGAATCCGAAACGCAGGTTTCGGCACCAGCTTGGGCTGTCGAAGGCCGCGAAGGTCACTTTCTTGCGGCTTTTACAGATGCCTACCGGCCATGCGGCTTGTGCCGCCGAGAAGCGCGCAAATGCTGACCTTGTGCGGCGGTTCCCGGGCCATGTTGTGCCCGTGGATATCTATGGAAACCATATCAACGTTGTCTCCGAGATCTACGCCCCGGCGCTGTTGCCAGAAATCAACAAATTGATGGACCAGATCGAAGCGCAAGCGCGCATATCGTCCTGACCCTCCACCCCCCAAATCACCAATCGGCCATCGAACCCATCTAACGGGAGTATGCAATGATGCATTCAGACATTGAGAACCACGACCAGACATGGCCTTCCTTCGCAGGACAAATTCTTCAGCTTCTTTCAGAAAGTTCCTATGAGAATTGGTCGCATACTGATTGGTACGGAGCGCCTATGGCAGCGCCCCCTATCAAGAAAGCCACCCGGCCTTCGGCTGACAAGAAAACGGTGGGAACCCGGGCAAAACCCAAGGCGCCGGCCGCCCCGGAGCATCACTATGATGATGTGGACTCGATTCTCGACGAGATCGAGATGGACTGGGACAAGACAATGGGCGCTGTTCTGCCCCCGTGCCCGGAACACCACCAGCGACCACGTGCCGAAATCGCGATGGCTGTCGCACGCATCGCAAGGCGGTTCCCGACGCCACAGGCGCTTGCCGATACCTTTGGTCAGCCGGGACATATCGCATTCTTGCGTTGCCCGGCAGATCACTCGGTAGAACTGATGACGAAAATTCTGCGGGCCTTGTTTGCAAACACCGTGCTTTCCCCCGGATTGCACCGGCCTGACGCAAGAAGGGTGTCAGAAGTGTTCGATAGCTCAAGGCCTGCGAAAAGTACCGATCGTTCAGGGATGTCCGAGGGCTTCTGGAGCCTTATCGAGGACGGACGTCCGTTAATATTGGTCGGCCCGAATCCGTCGAAGCTTCCCACGGTTCTCCAGGATTCAGTCGATACAGAAATCATCTTGCCAGATCTGGATCGTGAAATGCTGCGTGTGGTCTTCGGGCATCTCTATCCTGGGCAAACCGTGGAGCCAGCGGATATCCCTGCATCGCTGAAAGATAGCAATATCGCCGCGCTGACGCCTGCAAGATTGACGATGGCCGCGCGCGCTGGCAGCCCAAGGGCTGCGGGTGGTCGATTGGCTGCGGCTGGGGCAGTGCAGCGAAAGACCGGACCGGGGCTTGCAGAATTCCCGTTATCTGATGACGTCCGCGCACCGGTTGAACAAGTCCTCGCTGATCTGCGTGATTGGCAAGCAGGCCGGATCAAATGGGCTGATGTCACCTGTGGCCTGCTGCTGGAGGGCCCTCCGGGCTGCGGGAAAACCGAGCTTCCCAAGCTCCTTGCGCGGGATGCAGGCTTTCCCGTATTTGCGGCATCCTTGTCAAGGTGGCAGTCTGAAGGCGAGAGGTCGAGCGATCTGCTGCAGAAAATGCGGGCGTTCTTCGACAAGGCGATGCAAGCGAGCCCTGCGATTGTGTTCATTGACGAACTGGATGCAATTGGTGATCGCAACCGACCGCACGATCAGAGTTCTTCGTGGACTGCGAGCATCGTTGCGGGGCTGCTTGAATGTCTTGATGGTTTTGATGGACGAGAGGGCATCGTCGTCATCGCCGCGACGAATTACGCGGACAAAATCGATGCTGCGCTGATCCGTCCCGGTCGCTTCGACCATCAGATCAGGATGGAACATCCGACGCCTGACCTGCTGCCGACCGCGTTTCGTTATCATCTGGTGGATGACCTTCGAGAGGCCGATCTTACTGGGGTTTGCGCAAAGGCGACCGGGCTTTCGGGTGCGCAAGTGGCGCAGGCCGTCAAGGCGGCGCGCGCCGCGGCGCGCCGCGCGAGGCGTGCGCTGCACCCGGATGATCTGATCCGGTCTGTTGAACATCTCCGGCCGCCGATTGCGCCGGAGATGGCGTGGGCTGTCGCCGTCCATGAAAGCGGGCACGCCATCGTCGCACATGCGACAGGTCGCGCGCGCCCGAAACTTCTGACCATCTATGACGGCGGCGGCCATGCTGTGATGATCCCTCAGCCGAATGCATTGCGTCGCAGCGATATCGAGGCCGAGATCGCGTTCTTCCTCGCTGGTCGGGCGGCAGAGCGCCTGGTGCTGGGGCGCCCCAGCGGTGGCGCGGGTGGGCGCGAAGGATGTGACCTCGCGCAGGCCACCCAGCGTGCCACGGGTCTGGAAATGTCGTACGGCTTGGGCGATAGCGGGACTGTGTGGGTCGGCCCGCCCGGTGATGCCGCCGACCGGCTGCGCTTCGATGCCGGCCTGCGCGAGAAGGCTCAGGGTCACCTGACTCGAGCAGAGGCCATGGCCTCCGCGATCCTGATCGAAAACCGCGCAACGCTGAGTTCTGAGCACGTTTTTAAGCTCACAGGAGAACGCTCCGAAGAAGAGCGTTCTACCGGGCTGAGTATCGTCATAAGTCCATGGTTATGCACATATATCTGAGCTTCGCGGACCGATCAAGATACGCGTTTTCATTCTGACGTGGTAGAAGCAGACAAGAAAAAGGAGTCTGCCATGCCGAACTTGCCGAAACTGATGTCCGTCAAAGAAACCGCCGATCTGCTCAGCGTTTCGCGCGCCACCCTGTATCGCATCCAGAAACGCGATCCTCGCTTCCCCGAGCCTTTGCATCTTTCGCGCGGATGCGTGCGTTGGCGGGCCGATCAGATCAGCGCTTACATCAACGGGCGGACACCGGAGCCAAATGGCCCCGAGTCAGAATAAGGAGATCACAAGCTCGTGATTTACGTAAGCCCGAGGATTCTGTTGCCCATACGTTGCCCACTCCACGAGTTCCACAACAATCGCAATCCGCCGAAGTGAATTTATCTCTACATATCATGTATATAAGTGGTGCCCGGGGGCGGAATCGAACCACCGACACGAGGATTTTCAATCCACTGCTCTACCCCTGAGCTACCCGGGCACGGGTGCGTCTGTGACGCGGGCCACAACCCTGTTGTGGCGGGTGAGCGTTCTTTATGTCACTGCCTTCGCGCTGTCCAGAGGGCATGGGGAAAAAACTGCACCACTGCGTTCCGGCACTTCGTGCGTGGTCGAACACGGCGCTGCAGAGCGTGGCGCTCACCCCGATCATGACACGGTGTCGAGGCTGTTCAGCGCATGGTCGAAGGCTTCCAGCAGGCCGGATTTGTCGTAATTCACTATCCCTCTGCGCGCGCCCGCCTTCTGGCGCAGCGCGCTCAACGCGCCAAGGCGTATCTGTCCGCGCCGCAGATCGACCGCGTCATAAGGGGGAATGCTGACCGACAGGAAATAATCGCGAAACTTGTAGCCGCCGCCAATGACCTTGTCGGACAGTTCCATCCACAAGGCCGGGATACCGTAAGCATGGGCCAGGATGACCCCGTGCAGCGAACTGCTGAACACGAAGCGGCAGCGCAACAGCTGGTCGATGAAGCCTTCGACATCTGAAGTTGCGATGTTCAGCACCTGATGGCTGGCGCCGTCATCGGGCAGAAAACGCGCCTTGAAATCCGCAAGGTCGATATGGTGGGGAATGATCCCGATATCGATATCCTGTGCGATCCCGGCGGGGTGGTAGATATCGGGCATCAGCAAGGCCGGGTCACCGACCGGGATGTTATGTTCCAGCCCCAGCCGGTCCAGCGTCAGCGGCCCCCTGACCGCGGTGCAGATGGGCTGCGTCGTCAGCTTGCCCACGGCAGAGATGAAACCCGACCCCCACACCACTTGGGAAGGAAACCGCGTCCGCCCGATGATCGAGCCGATGGCAAACAGCGCAGACGGGTGGGTTTCGGCCTCGGCGCGCTGGACGTCGCGCTTGGCAAGTTTGCCCACCAGATAGGGGGACAACTCATCCCCCAGATTGGGGATCTTGCTGTTGCGATGAAAATACACAGGCAGGCTCATCTGCGCGTCCAGTCCGGTCAATTGCGGGTGACGGGGCGGATCACATCACCCTGTCCAGCGCGATGCGGTCGCGCTTGCGCGTCAGCTCATAATTGCCCAGCGGTGTCCAGCCCGCAAGCACCGTGTCGCGCCCGTCATGCCGGAAGGCGGCGCGCAGCGTCTGTTCCAGAACCGGGCGGTCCTTTTTCGCGCAAGGGGCAAGGTCGATGATCACCTGCCCGCCAAGGCCGCGCAGCCGCAATTGGCGGGGCAGATCGCGCAAGGCGGCGATATTGGCCTTCAGCCCGGCGGCGGGGCTGGTGTCAGGGCCGGTGTTGACATCGACCGCCACCAGCGCGGCTGTTGGTTCGATGCGCATATGCGCGCGCCCCGGCAGCGCGACTCGCGGCGAGAGCAGCGCCTCTACAGCCTCGATCACATTATGGCGCGCAAAGCTTCCGGGCCGGTCATCCAGCGTGTCGGGGGTGGGCCAGTCGCGCCATGCCGCCTGATGGGGGGCGGGGGCGGCAAGCAGGAATTCGGGCGGCCCGTCGCTGTCGGACAGTATCTGCTCGGCCAGCTTGCGCATGGTGGCGATATCTTCGCCGATTGCGCCATGATCCTGACCCATGCAGGCAGAGCGCAGGATCAGCCCCAATTGCGGATCGGCCCCCTGCATGGTGGAACCCGCCAACGCTTCCAGTGCTGCGCGGATCCCGGCATCGCTGATCTGGCGCGAGACATTCAGCCCCGGCGCCCCCGGCGTGACAATGGCATAGCGGCTTTTGAAAAGCAGCCGGGTGGTGACGGGGATCGCCTTGCCATCCTCTGCCAGCCCCGACACCTGCACCACAACCGGCATTCCGGGCCGCAGCCCCTTGACCTGCCGCAGAAAGCCGCTGGCCCCGCCGGGCAGATCGACAAACGCCCCGCCCAGACCCTTGACCGGGCGCCCCAGCCGCCCGCGCAGCAGGGTTTCGGGCGGCCAGATATCATCAGACGGGGCAATCAGCACATCTTCCAGCCGCCCATCGACCAGATGGGCCGCCGCTTCCTTGCCGCGCAGATGGTCCAGCGCGATGGTTGTACCCTTCATGCGTTCCGGTCCTGAAAATAGCCTGCTGTGCGCAGCAGGGTCATGGTTTCCGCAGCCGGCAGGCCCATCACCCCGGTGAATGAGCCGGTCATCCACGGGATGAACGCCCCTGCGCGCCCCTGAATGGCGTAGCCCCCCGCCTTGCCCTGCCATTCGCCACTGGCGAGATAGCCATTGAGTTCATCATCCGACAGGCGCTTCATCTTTACTGCGCTGACTTGCGTGCGCGTCCAGTGTCGCCCAGCGCGGCGCAGCGCGACACAGGTGATCACCGAATGACGCCGCCCAGCCAGCTTCAGCAGAAACTCAGCGGCTTCACCCGCATCGCGCGGCTTGCCCAGAATGCGCCGCCCCAGCGCAACAGTGGTATCGGCACATAGCACGATGTCATCTGCGCCTGCCGCGATGGCATCAAGCTTGGCCCGCGTCACGCGCGCGCAATAGGCGCGGGGCAACTCGCCGGGAAGGGCGGTTTCATCGATATCGGCAGCGATGACGGCATCAGGGATGACGCCAAGCTGCATCAGAATTTCCTGCCTGCGCGGGCTGGCCGATCCCAGAACAAGGCGCATGCCTTATTTGAAGCGGTAATTGATACGACCCTTGGTCAGGTCATAAGGGGTCATTTCGACCTGCACCTTGTCGCCGACCAGAACGCGGATGCGGTTCTTGCGCATCTTGCCTGCCATATGCGCGTTGATCTCATGGCCGTTTTCCAGCTCGACCCGAAATGTCGCATTGGGCAGGAGTTCCTTCACGACGCCGGGGAATTCGAGCAGTTCTTCCTTGGCCATGTTCACTCCTTCACATAATGGATGCACGAGGCACCCCGCGCGCGCGATAGATGAGCGCATTTAAGGCATTTTTCAAGCGCTTTGTGCAGGGCGGGCGCGCTTCACAGGGGCGCTTAGCCGGTTTTCCTGCTCTGGCCAGTGTAAATGGTTCAGAACCGCCCCGTTGCGACGCACATCGGCAATGGCTGCGCGGTCAATTTCGGCCACGGCCCAGCCGGGGGTGTTGATGGCGGTTTCGGCCAGAATGCCGGTTGGCGGAAAGCCCAGATCGGGCGGGCCATAGATGGCGGCCGCGCCGGTATTCATATCCACCGCCGGGCACCATTCGGCGGGGCCGATTGTGGGCGCATGAACCACCACGCATTGATTTTCCAGCGCGCGCGCCATTGCGCCCACCTTGACGCGGCTATAGCCCGCCAGGGTTTCGGTGCAGGACGGGGCGAGCAATATCTCTGCCCCGGCCTCGACCAATGCGCGGGCCAGCAGCGGAAACTCGGCATCATAGCAGATGATCACCCCCAGCCGCCCCAAAGGGGTGTCGAACAGGGTCAGGCCGCGAGCGGGGGCGATGTCCCACTCCTCGCGCTCGAACCGGGTCATGATCTGCTTGTCCTGATGCCCGATCACCCCTTGGGGGCCGTAAAGCGTGGCGCGGTTCACCGGGCGGGGCTGTTCGGCGTCAGCCGGGGCGCTGGCGCCAAGGATATGGACGCCATGACGCGCCGCCAAGTCGCAATGCAGCGCGCTGACGGCGTCTTCATGGCGCATGACTTCGCGCAGCGCCGCTTCCAGATCTCCCGCCACCTCTGCCCCGCCAAGGCTGGCAAGTTCCATCGCGCCATATTCGGGAAAGACAAGCAGATCCGCGCCCTGTGCCGCCGCACGCGCGACCCAGCCCGACAGCTTGGCGCAATAGGCGGCCCAGTCGGGCAGGAAATCCAGCGGATAGGCGGCGGCGGCGATCTTCATAGCGCGCGTATCCAGAATTGCAGCGGCTTGCGGCTTTCCGCGGCCTCGCCGATATCCTTCCAGCCAAATTCGGCCACAACACCGGGCAGGGGGGCATAGCCGCGCTTTTTCCAGAACCCGTCCAGCGGGCGATAATCGACCGGGCGGGCAGGGTGGTCCGTGGGGCGCTGAACCGCGCAGAAGGCGACATGGTGCGCGCCCAGATTGCGTGCATGGGTTTCGCGCAGATCAAAGAAGTGATGCCCCGCACCCGTGCCGCGATATTCGGGCAACAGCACGGATTCGGCGCAATAGAAAATCTGCGACAGATCATATCCGCTGCCATCAAAGGCGGCGGCGAAATCATCGGCATGATCCGTCATCGGGGTGCCGGTTGCCGCGCCGACCAGCCGCGCGCCGTCAAAGGCGGCGGCGACAATCGCTTGCGGATTGTCGCGATAGGCGGCCAGATAGCGCCGCTCATAATCCAGATCGCCATCATAAAGATAGGGCCAGTCGCGAAACACCGCGATGCGCAGCGCGGCCAGATCATCCAGCACGGGCGCGGCATCTGCCCCGACCAGCGCTTCAAAGCGCAAGCTCATTGCGACACCTGATCGATCCAGTCCTGAAGATTGTAATAGGTGGTGATGCGGGTGATCTTGTCGCCATCCAGCGTGAAGAACGACCCGGCGGGCAGGACATAGCGCTGCCCGCGCGCCTGTGGCAGGCCTGGATCGGTTTGCAGATATTCGCCATGCACAGTGAATTCGGCGGCAGCGCGGGTGCTGTCATCATTGGCGAAGATCACCAGATCGCGCAATTCCTCGCGGTAGCTGACGCCCATATGGGCGCAGAATTCGGCGAATTTTGCGCGGCCCCTGCGCATCCCGCCCTGATTGACGAAATGTTCCACATCGTCGCTGACCAGCGCCAGCATGGTCTGCGTATCGCCTGCATTGAAGGCCGTGAAATAGCGGGTGATGATGGTGTCTGCGCTCATATCCTAGCTTTCTGTCGGTGGCCCGAACCGGGCCAGCAATCGTTCCTTGATCTGCTCACGCGCCTGGCGATAGGCATCAAGCTTCGCCATGCGCGATTCGCCCAGGCCCGACGGGTCCATGATTGGCCAGTATTCTACCTCGATATGGGCGTAGCGGGTGAGCTCCAGCGCCTGTCTCTGGCTCGCAGGCGACAAGGCGATGATCAGATCGAAGCCCGACAGGTCGTCGCCCCAATCTATCATCTCTTCGAAAGAGCGCGTGCGGTGGCGCGACAATTCCACCCCGTCTTCGGCGCTGACGGCGATGGAAAAGCCGTCAATCTCTCGGTCATTGCGCACACCGGCGGATTGCACATAGACGCGCTGGCCGTAGAATTTCTTCATGAACCCCTCTGCCATCGGCGAGCGCACCGAATTATGGTCGCAGCAGAACAACACCGAAGACGGGAAGTGCGCGGCCATTCAACCCCCGAAATGCAATACGCAGACCAGTGTGAACAGTCGCCGCGCCGTGTCGATATCCATTTCGGCCTTGCCTTCCAGCCGTTCCTGCAGGATGCGCGCGCCTTCATTGTGAATGCCGCGCCGGGCCATGTCGATGGCCTCTATCTGGCTGGGGGGCAGGCGCTTGACGGCATCGAAATAGCTGCCGCAGATCTGGTAGTAATCCTTGACCACCTGCCGGAACGGCCCAAGCGACAGCAGAATTTCCCCCACCGGCGCGCCCGCCTTGTCACGGATGTCCAGAACAAGGCGACGGTCGCGAATGGCCAGTGTCACGGCAAAAGGGCCGGACGGGGCTGGCTGGCCTTCGCGCGCGATCAGGGTGAAACTGTTGTCTTCCAGCAGGTCGAACACGGCAACCTTGCGCTCTTGCTCGACCTCGGGTGTCGGGGTGGGAAGACCGCTATCATCTATTTCGATCTGACAGATGCGGCTCATGGTGCCTCTTTCTAGGAACGCGAACGCCTTTTGATGCAACGGTCGCGCATCATGTGCAAGCGCGGAACGTGCCAGAGGTGCTTGATATGCGCGCGGGCGTTGCGGTCAGACGGCCTCGAAGCCGCGCAAAAGCTGGCGCAGCCCCAGCAATGCCCCGGCGATGATGCTGATCGCGACCACCGGGGCGGAATAGGCCAGCGTGGCCATTGCCGTGGCCCCTTGCCCGACCGAGCAGCCGATTGCCACCACCCCGCCCACGCCCATCAGGCAGGCACCGGCGACCTGACGACCCAGTTCGCGCGGGTCTTCGCAGGCTTCCCAGCGAAAGCGGCGTCGCCATGTTGCGGCAAATGCGGCCCCCAGCACCACCCCCACGACAGAGCCGACAGCAAAGGTCAGCCCCCCCCCGCTGGAGGTCATCAGATACATGATCGCGCGCCCCAGCGGCACAGTGAAGGTGAAGCCTTCGACCGGCACGGCCTCCAGCGTTTCGACATGCAGCACAGAGGTCAGGATAAGCGCTGCCGCGATTGTCACGCCCACCACCACACTCCAGCCGATGGTGGCGCGGGCGTGGCGCAGATGCGGATGCGAGACTGCGATCACGATCAGGATCAGCGCCACAGGGGCCGCAAAGGTCAGGGGCGGCAAGCCTGACAGGGCCGACAGCGCATGTGCAAAGCCCTGTGGCGTGTCGGTCGGGGTTTCGGCAAACAG
The DNA here is from genome assembly GCA_020832655.1 of Paracoccaceae bacterium. GTDB lineage: Bacteria > Pseudomonadota > Alphaproteobacteria > Rhodobacterales > Rhodobacteraceae > Roseinatronobacter. The sequence continues at coordinate 51,617 of JAFIEF010000011.1, read as the reverse complement.
GGCAACGCGCAGCGGTGAAAGCGGCCCAGACAGGGTGATAAAGCCGGCAATCGCCATGATCATCACGATCAGGAAGGACCGCAAATCGCCGCCGCCCATGCGGATCAGCGCGCCAAAGCCGCAATTTCCCGCCAATGCCATGCCATAGCCGAACAGCAACCCGCCAATGACCGCAGAGAACGGGTTGAAGACAGTCTGGTGGTAGATCGTGCTGGTGATCTGCGCCACGCCCAGCGCTTCGGCGACGAACAACAGCAGGATCGCAACCCCGACCACCACGCCCCATAGCCGCGCGCGGCGCTGGTCATTGCCATAGGCCGCGCTTTCGATTGCGCCGAGGGTGCAGAAATCCCCCATTCTGGCGGCATAACCCAGCACCAGCCCCAGAACCAGACCAGTGCTGCCCGTCAGAACCGGGGCAGAGAGATCCCACATGATTTCCTCCCGCTGGGTGCGTACAGAATGCACCAGATAGCGCGACTATAGGGGGATGCCCCTGTAGCGTCACGAAAAAACCGGCCAAATGATATCAGCGCGCAGGTGCGGCGCAGAACATGTCATAGACCACGCCGATGATCCGCGCGGCCTTGGGGTCCTTGAGCGCGTAAAACATGGTCTTGCCGTCGCGGCGGCACGATACCAGCCCGTCCAGCCGCAAGCGCGCCAGTTGCTGGCTGACCGCGGCCTGACGTGAATGCAGCAGGTTTTCCAGCTCGGTGACGGATTTTTCGCCTGATGACAGATGGCACAGGATCATCAGCCGCCCTTCATGCGCAAGCGCCTTGAGGAAATTCGCCGCATCCTGCGCGCGCGCGTTCATTTCCGATGCGGGCAGGCCGCCACATTCCTTGTTCGGGTCGTCCTCGGCTTCCAGCACGTCCTGCGCAAGCGCGTTCATCGAATTCATGGCGTTCCCTCTCTTCGCAATCCACCTTACCAGCGACACGGTTGCTGACAGAAACAGCTTCAAGATACTGAATATGTATCATTGGTGACAGGAAATGCAAGCAATCTGCATGAAACACAAGGCAGCTTAGGGAAAACGTGGCGCTTATGGGCAAAATGCGCGAATATCTGCCCGCCAATCGGACGCAGGCCGGAAAGACAGACGCCCGCCAGACAGGGTGGCGGGCGTCGCGTATTGTTCAGTATGACGCTCAGGCGTCGCGCGGGTCTTCGCTTTCGCCCTGTGCGCGCGGATCGTCGTCATCCATGCCTGCTGCACCGATATCGTCGAACAGTTCGGCGATTTCGAATTCAGCGGCGGCTTCCTCTTCAGCCGCCAGTTCCTGAATCGACTTGCCCGAGGCCTGCAACTCTGCCTCTTCGGTCGAGCGCGCCACATTCAGCGACACCTCTGCCTCGACTTCGGGGTGCAGGGTGATGCTGACCTTGTGCAGACCCAGCGTCTTGATCGGCGCACCGATCACGACCTGACGGCGTTCGACCTGAATCCCGGCTTCGGCCAGCAGATCGGTGACATCGCGCGTCGAGACAGAGCCGTAAAGCGCCCCGCCATCAGAAGCCTGACGGATCACGACATAGGTTTCGCCATCGATCCGGGTGGCGACATCCTGGGCTTCCTTGCAGGTTTCCAGATTGCGCGCTTCCAGTTCGGCTTTGCGGGCCTCGAAGCTTTTGATGTTGTCATCCGAGGCGCGCAGCGCCTTGCCCTGCGGCAGCAGATAGTTGCGGGCATAGCCGGGTTTGACATTGACCACATCGCCCATCTGGCCAAGCTTGGCCACGCGTTCAAGAAGGATCACTTGCATATCTCGTTCTCCTTATTTCACGGCGTAGGGAAGCAGCGCCAGGAACCGCGCGCGCTTGATGGCGCGGGCCAGTTCACGCTGCTTCTTGGCCGATACGGCGGTGATGCGCGAAGGCACGATCTTGCCACGCTCGGAAATGTAGCGTTGCAGCAGGCGCGTGTCCTTGTAGTCGATCCTGGGGGCATTGTCGCCTGAAAAGGGGCAGACCTTGCGACGACGGAAAAACGGTTTTGCGGCCATGATCAGACCCTCCTTCAGGATGCGCGGCGGCGCGGTTCGCGCTCGTCACGTTTCTGCATCTGGACCGACGGCCCGTCTTCATGTGCTTCGACCTTGACGGTCAGCACGCGCATCACATCATCATGCAGGCGCATCAGGCGTTCCATTTCCTGCACGGCTTCGGCAGGTGCGTCGCTGCGCAGAAAGGCATAATGCCCCTTGCGGTTCTTGTTGATCTTGTAGGCCATCGTCTTGACGCCCCAATACTCGTGATCCACAAGCTTTCCGCCATTATCGGCAAGAACAGCGCCAAAATGTTCGATCAGCGCTTCGGCCTGCGCATTCGACAGATCCTGGCGCGCGATCATGACATGCTCATAAAGCGGCATGTGATCTCCAATCATGTGTTCTGGTGCATTTCAAAAGGCCGGGAAAATCTTTCCGCCCCGCCCTACGAGAGCTGCACCGGTTTCATAGCTCGCGGAAAGATGCGCGGGGCTTAGCCGGTCATGGCCGCGATATCAAGGGCAAAACGCCCCCCAACGCCCCAACTGCGCGCGTTTGGCTAGCCGGGTGTCGCGGCGGCGTCTTCTTCTGCTGAGGCGATAAGCTGGCGCACCGCGTAATCGGCGGCGTCGTCGAAGGGTTTCAGCACCACGCTGGCGCCCTGGCCCAGCAACTCATCGGCTTCGGCGACCTTCTGCACGGACAGGAAAACCCGGCCCCGATAATTTGCGCTGTGCAACCCGTGCAGCAGGGCAAGCTGCGGGTCGGCCTCTGACAGCGCGCCCCGGTCACGCGGCACTGCCGATACCACCGCCTTGACGCCCGACAGATCCATATGCGCGACAAATTCCGGGTCGGTCGCGTCGCCATAGGTGGCATCCAGCCCCATGCGGCGCCAGTTGGTCAATGCCTCGGGGTCGAAATCGATGCCCAGAACGCGGTACCCCTTTTCGTGCAGCTTTGCGCCGATGCGGCAGCCATAGCGGCCCAGCCCGAAGATGACATAGTCATGGCCGCGAATGCTGTCGCTGCCTTCGGTATCTTCGGTTTCGCGATAGGCGTTGGGGCGTTCGAACAGGCCCAGGTAAGGCTCGCAGATCTCGAACAGCTTGTGCGACCATGTGATCATGTAGACCGACAGCGCGATTGTCACCAGCCCCACCAGCGTCACCAGCCCCATCGCCTCGCCGCTGATATGGCCGATGGTGATGCCCATTGCCATGAAGATCAGGCTGAACTCCGAGATCTGCGCCACCGTCAACCCGGCCAGAAAGCCGGTGCGCTTGCGGTAGCCCATATACCCCATGATCGCCAGAACGATCAGCGGGTTGCCGATCAGCACAAACAGCGACAGCACGATGGCCGGGCCGATCTGGTCGCCCAGCGTTGAAAGCTGCAACCCCGCGCCCAGATTGATGAAGAAGAACAGCAGCAGGAAATCGCGCAAACTGGCAAGCCGCGAACTGATCGCCTCGCGAAACTCGGTCGAGGCCAGCGAGACCCCGGCCAGCAGCCCGCCCAATTCCTTGCCGAAGCCCAGAAAATCGCCCAGCGCGGCAAGGCTGGCGGCCCAGCCCACGGCGAAGATCACCATCAATTCGGGCGAGCGCGCCACCCGCGACAGAAGCGGGTCGGCCACATAGCGGATGAACAGGATCACGGCCCCTATCATCACGGCCCCGCCCAGAAAGACCTGCACGACATCCCAAACACCGCCCGTGTCGTCGCCCAGACCCACGCCGATGGCCGAAAGCGTGACCATTGCCAGCACCACGAAGATGTCCTGCACAATCAGGAAACCCAGCGCGATCTTGCCATGCAGCGCGCCGATTTCCTGCTTGTCCGACAACAGCTTGACGATGATGATGGTCGAGGAAAAAGTCAGCGCGACCGATATGTAAAGCGATGTGACAGCGTCGATCCCCAGCGCCAGACAGATCAGGAAACCGAAAAACGCGGTGAATGTGACCTGCCCCAGGCCCGTGGCCACCGCCACCTTGCCCAGATTGCGCACAAGGCTGACATCAAGCTTCAGCCCGACCAGAAACAGCAGCACCGCGATGGAAATCTGGCTGAGCGTTTCGATGAAATCGACCGAACTGACCAGCCCCAGCGCATCCGGCCCTGCCAAAACGCCCACGGCGATGAAGGCCACGACCAGCGGCTGGCGCAGCAACAAGCCGATAAAGCCCACCCCCGCCGCCAGCAGCACCAGAAGTGCGATTTCATAGAAGATAGAGGCGAAATTTGCATCCATATGCGGCGATCTCGAATTATTGCCTGTCTGGAATGTGATAACGCCTGCAATTGGTGCTGGCTAGGTGCGGCCGGGAAAAAACACCTCACACCCCTGCGATGCAGCGGGTGATCCCGAATTTGGGCGCTTGTGACCCGCAAACCTGTGGCGATCCCGGGAGGACTCGAACCCCCAACCTGCCGATTAGAAGTCGGCTGCTCTATCCAGTTGAGCTACGGGACCGGCAGCTTCGTTTAATGCGCAGATGCGGATGATTGCAACCGGGAAGGCGGATCGCAGATCGAAAAAACCCCCGGACAGGGCCGGGGGTGTCATCATTCAAGATAGCGCTGCTCAGGCCGGGCTTTGCGCCTTTGCGATGTCGCGCTTGATCTTCAGCGCATTGGCCGACAGCTCGACATCCTTGGCGCGTGCCAGATAGGCGTCCAGACCGCCGCGATGATCAACCGAGCGCAGCGCATTGGCCGACACGCGCAGCTTGAAGCTGCGGCCCAGCGCTTCGGATTGCAGCGAAACATCCTGCAGGTTGGGCAGGAAACGACGCCGGGTCTTGTTGTTGGCGTGGCTTACATTATTGCCCGTGATCGGGCCTTTTCCGGTCAGTTCGCAGCGGCGCGACATCGGTTCATCCTCGTCTTGTCATGGGGGCGGAGGCGTTGACTATACCATGCCGCCATATCAGCAGAGGCACTGCAACGCAGCGCCGTTAAACTCGTTGTGCGCTCTTAGGGGGTATCGGCTGTGTCGTCAAGCGATTCCGGCGCCGCCGCAGTGGTGATTTCGGGCCATAGCCGCGCGAACAGATCCTGTGCTGCGCGCGTGGCGGTGATCTGGCCGCTGGCCGCCTGATCCGACAGTTCGGACATGGCGGCGCGAATGGCAGGCTGGGCCAGCCGGGCCAGCAAGGTCTGGCGCACTTCCTCTTCGAACCAGTGGCGGGCCTGTGCTGCACGCCGCGCCGCCCAGTGCCCCTGATCGCGCCGCCAGTCGACCAGTGTCGTGATCTCGGCCCAGGTCTGTTCCAGCCCCGAATGATCCAGCGCCGAAACGGTCATCGCCTTGGGAAAGCCCGAGGGATCCTGCGGACGGCGGCGCAGCAGGCGCAGCGCGCCGGCATAATCGGCGCAGGTGCGCGTTGCCGCGGCCTTCAACTCGCCATCGGCCTTGTTGACAAGAATGATATCGGCCACTTCCATGATGCCGCGCTTGACGCCCTGCAATTCATCCCCGCCCGCCGGAGCCAGCAGCAGAAGGAAGATATCGGACAATTCGGCGACCACGGTTTCCGATTGCCCGACCCCCACCGTTTCGATCAGCACGACATCGAAACCGGCGGCTTCGCAAAGTGCCACGGCTTCGCGCGTGCGCCGCGCAACCCCGCCCAGATGCGATTTGCTGGGGCTGGGGCGGATGAAGGCGGCAGGGCTGCGTGAAAGCTGCTCCATCCTTGTCTTGTCGCCAAGGATTGACCCGCCGGTGCGCTGGCTGGACGGGTCGACCGCCAGAACCGCGACCCGCAGCCCCTGTTCCACCAGCATTAGCCCGAAACTTTCGATGAAGGTGGATTTGCCTACCCCCGGTGTGCCCGACAGCCCGATGCGGATCGCCTCGCGCCCGCAGCCGGTCAGCTTTTGCAACAGATCGGTGGCCGCCTGCCGATGGTCGGGATGGGTGCTTTCGACCAATGTGATCGCGCGGGCCAGCGCGCGCCTTTCGCCTGCGATGATTGACTGCGCCAGACTATCGATATCCATCCTTGCCCCGGTCCGTTCCTTGGTCATCCCGCCCCACATGCCCCGCCGGGGGCGGGTTTGTCCAGTGGCGGCTTTGTCGGGCGCGCCATTGCAGGGGCAGGGCATTTCGCGCCATAACGCGCTCATGCGTTTGCCCATCGACGATATCCTGCCGGAAATCTGCTCGACGCTTGCCGCGTCGGGGCGGCTGGTGCTGCAAGCCCCGCCGGGGGCGGGCAAGACCACGCGCGTGCCGTTGGCGTTGTTGGGTCAGGTGTCAGGGCGCATCGTGATGCTGGAGCCGCGCAGGCTGGCCGCGCGCGGCGCCGCCGAACAGATGGCCCGCCTGCTGGACGAAGAGGTCGGGCAAAATGTCGGCTACCGTATCCGCGGCGAGGCTGTCACCTCGCGCCACACCCGCATCGAGGTCGTGACCGAAGGCATCCTGACGCGGATGCTGCAATCCGACCCGGAGCTGACGGGCATCGGCGCGCTGATCTTCGATGAATTCCATGAACGATCCCTGCAGGCCGATCTGGGGTTGGCGCTGGCGATAGAGGTGCGCGCCGCGCTTCGCCCGGATCTGGCGCTGGTGGTGATGTCGGCGACGCTGGATGCAGCGCCGGTGGCCCAATTGCTGGGCGGCGCACCCGTGCTGAGCGCGCAGGGGCGCGCCTACCCGGTCGAGACCCGCTGGCTGGACCGCCCCTTGCGCAGCCAGCAGCGCTTTGAACATGCTGCGGCGGATCTGGTGCGCCGCGCGCTGACGGAAACCAGCGGCTCGGTTCTGGTCTTCCTGCCCGGCGAGGGCGAGATCCGGCGCGTGGCGGCGGCGCTTGCCCCTGATCTGCCCGATGACACGGGTCTGCACCCGCTTTATGGTGCGCTGCCCTTCGCAAGGCAGCGCGCGGCGATCCAGCCAGCCGCCAGCGGGCGCAAGCTGGTGCTGGCCACATCGATTGCCGAAACCTCGCTGACGATTGAAGACATCCGCGTGGTGGTGGATTGCGGGCTGGCGCGCCGCGCGCGGTTTGACCCCGGCAGCGGCATGTCGCGGCTGGTGACCGAGCGCGTCACCCGCGCCGAGGCAGAGCAGCGCCGCGGGCGCGCGGGCCGGGTCGCCGATGGCATCTGCTACCGGCTTTGGGCGCGCGCCGAGGACGGGGCGCTGCAGCCCTTCGCCCCGCCAGAGATCGCGCGCGCCGATCTGGCCGGTTTCGCGCTGGAACTGGCGGCATGGGGCGGGGCAGAGGGGCTGAAATTCCTTACCCCGCCACCCGCTGCCGCGCTGGCAGAGGCGCGCGCGCTGCTGGCAGAACTTGGCGCGCTGGATGGGGCAGGGCGCATCACTGCTCATGGCCGTGCGCTGTCCGCGTTGCCGCTGCATCCCCGGCTGGCACATATGCTGGTCGCGGCCGGCAAAGGCGCGGCGGGGCTGGCCGCGCTGCTGTCAGAGCGCGACATATTGCAATCGGCCCCGGCGGATCTGTCCTTGCGGCTGGAGGCGCTGAAAGACCCGCGCAGTTTTGCGCGCAACCGGCCTTACCGGCTGAACCAGCCCGCGCTGGAGCGTGTCGCGCAAGAGGCCCGGCGTCTGGCACGTCTTGCGCCCAAACCCACGCGCACGGGGCTGAATGCTTCAGAGATGGTGGCGCTGGCCTATCCTGACCGCATCGGGCTGCGCCGGAAGGGCGATGCGCCACGCTTTCTGCTGTCGGGCGGCAAGGGCGCCGTGCTGGCGGATGATGACCCGCTGGCCCCGGCCCGGCTGATCGTGGTCAGCGACACTGATGGCCACCCGACAGAGGCGCGGATCCGGCAGGCCATCGAGATTTCGGAACGAAGCTTGCGACAGGTCTTTGCAGATCGTCTGGTCTGGCGCCAGCGCTGCATCTGGTCACGCCAGCATCAACGCACCGAGGCGCGCGAACAGGAATGCTTCGGCGCGCTGGTGCTGGCCGAACGGCGCTGGCAGGATGTGCCGCCGGAAAGACTGGCGCAGGCCGCCTGCGACGGCTTGCGCGATATCGGCCTGCCGCTGGGTGCGGCGGCGCGGCGCTTCATCGCGCGGGTCATGAAACTGCGCGCGCAGGGCGATGATCTGCCCGAAATGTCGGATGACGCGCTGCTGGCAGGGCTGGAAGACTGGGCTGCGCCCTATCTGCACCGGGTTCGCAGCGCCGATGATCTGCGCAATCTTGACCTGCTGCCCGCTTTGCGCGCGATGCTGGACTGGCAGCAGGCGCAGCGGCTGGATCAGATGATGCCCGCGCATTTCGTGACACCCCTGGGCAACAAGCTGCCGATTGACTATAGCGGCGAGACACCGGAAATCGCCCTGCGCCTGCAAGAGGTGTTCGGGGTGGCTGAACATCCCGTGATCGGCCCGCAGCGCCTGCCCTTGCGGATGATCCTGCTGTCACCGGCGCGCAGACCGATACAGGTGACGATGGATTTGCCGGGCTTCTGGGCCAGCAGCTATGCGGAGCTGCGCAAGGAAATGCGTGGCCAGTATCCCAAGCATCCCTGGCCCGAAGACCCGCTTCAGGCCGCCCCCACCTTGCGTGCCAAGCCGCGCCGTCGGGGTTGATCTGGCGTCGGTTCCACGTGACCCGATTGCCGAGTGGTCGTGCATATTGTGATGGTGCGCGTGGCGTCCGACCCCGCGCGCGCATTTCCTGCCCGCACGCCGGACTGGCCGCATAGCGTGGCAAGCCCGTGGTCGATTCGCGTCAGTTCGGATGCGGATGCGGCAGCGCAATCGGCAGATCTGCGCGGCGGTCTGCCGCGCCTGCGGCCTGCCTGTCGCCGCGGATCAGCCCGAATGCACTTTTTCATGCTGCGCGCGTGTCCAGGGCGCTTTGGTCTGCGGCGCGCCGAAATAATAGCCTTGCAGGCAATCCACCCCCATATCTACCAGCAGCCGCGCATCTTCGGCGGTCTCGACCGACTCGGCCACTGTGAACATGTCGAAATGGCGTGCAATTGACACCAGTGCCTGTGTCAGCACCTGATTGTCCGGGTTGTGGCTGATGCCGCGGATGAAATCGCCATCGATCTTGACGATGTCGAAATAGAAATCCTTCAGATAGCGGAAGGCCGTGTATCCCGCGCCGAAATCGTCCATCGCAAAGCACACGCCGCGTTCCTGCATTTCTTCCATGAACGCGGTGACCAGATCGGGCATCACGATGGCCGAGGATTCGGTGATTTCCAGAATCAGCCGTTCCGCGATGCTGGGGTCGCGGCGCAGCCCGTTTTCCAGCGTACTCAGCCAGCCGGGGTAGCCGATGGAGCGTGCCGACATGTTGATGGACAGCCGTATCGAAGGTTCGGCGGCCAGCGTTGCCAGCCCCATTTCCAGCGCCAGCGCATCAATCCGGCGCCCGAGTTCCATTGTCTCGACCGCGCCGATGAAATCGGCGGCAGGAATGATCCGCCCTGCCGGGTCCATGATGCGGATCAAGCCTTCATAGAAGGCCGCGCGTCCGGGCATCCGGGCCTGAACCACTGGCTGGAAGGCAAGCAAGGCGCGCCGCTGCCGCAACCCCTGATCCACCAGTTCAATGGCGTCCTGCCGAACCTGTTCTGCCGCAGCCGAAACAGGCGAGGCATGCGCCGCGTGGTCGTCATAGTATGTGGTTGGCATGTGTTGTTTCATCGGTCCACTCCAAGAGCTTTGTTAGACGGTGCCCCACGGCGCTTAACTGGGCGTTAAATTGATGCCGATTTCTAAAATGCTTTGCAGTTCGTTCCTCTGCCCGGTGTGTCGGGGCCGATTGCGTTCAAGCGCCCTTGCGCGTATATCCGCGCCCGAGAACAGCGATGGGGCACAGGCGATGAGTTCGGATAACGGCGCGGCAAATAGCATGTGGGGCGGGCGGTTCGCGGCTGGCCCGTCGGCGATCATGGAAGCGATCAATGCCTCGATCGGCTTTGACCAGCGCCTTGCGCCACAGGATATCACCGGCTCGCGCGCGCATGCCGCGATGCTGGCGGCCACGGGTATCATCAGCGCCGAGGACGCGGCGGCAATCGATGGCGGGCTGGCGCAGGTTCTTGGTGAAATCGAAAACGGGCGTTTCGAGTTCTCTGCCGCGCTGGAAGACATCCACATGAATGTCGAGGCGCGGCTGCAGCAGATCATCGGCGCCCCGGCAGGCCGGTTGCACACCGCGCGCTCGCGCAATGATCAGGTGGCGGTGGATTTCCGCATCTGGGTGCGCAACCAATGCGACGCCGCGATTGCAGGGCTGGAGGCGCTGATGCGCGCGTATCTCGCGCAGGCAGAGGAAGGGGCGGATTGGGTGATGCCGGGCTTCACCCATCTGCAAACCGCGCAACCCGTAACCTGGGGTCATCACATGCTGGCCTATGTCGAAATGTTCGCCCGCGACAAGGGCCGGTTCGAGGATGCGCGCGCGCGGATGAATGAATGCCCCCTTGGTGCTGCGGCGCTGGCGGGCACCTCTTTCCCGATTGACCGGCAGATGACGGCTGACGCGCTGGGCTTTGAGCGGCCCACCGCCAATTCGCTGGACACTGTGTCGGATCGCGATTTCGCGCTGGAATTTCTGGCCGCGTCCTCGATCTGCGCGATGCATCTGTCGCGTTTTGCCGAAGAGCTGGTGATCTGGTCCTCGGCGCAGTTCCGCTTTGTGCGCATGTCGGATCAGTTTTCGACCGGCTCCAGCATCATGCCGCAAAAGCGCAACCCCGATGCCGCCGAGTTGCTGCGCGCCAAGCTGGGGCGGATACTGGGCGCGACCGTGGCGCTGTTCACGGTGATGAAGGGGCTGCCGCTGGCCTATTCCAAGGATATGCAGGAAGACAAGGAACAGGTCTTCGACGCGGCCGATACGCTGATGCTGGGCCTGGCGGCAATGGAAGGCATGGTGCGCGACCTCAGCGCCAATCGCGCAGCACTGGAAGCGGCGGCCGCGTCGGGCTTTTCCACCGCGACCGATCTGGCCGACTGGCTGGTGCGCGAACTGGGCCTGCCCTTCCGCGAGGCGCATCACGTTACTGGCAGTCTGGTCAAGCTGGCAGAGGACAAGGGCTGCGATCTGCCCGATCTGTCGCTGGCGGAAATGCAGAAAGTGCATGGCGAAATCACGGATGCGGTCTATTCTGTGCTGGGGGTGCAGAACTCGGTCGCCAGCCGCATCAGCTATGGTGGCACCGCGCCCGCAAATGTCCGCGCCCAGATCGCGCGCTGGAAAGAGGTGTTGGGATGAGATGGGCAGCCTTGGCCGCATTGGTCCTGCTGGCGGCATGCGGGGCCGAAGCCCCGCCGGAACCACCGCAGCCATCAGGCGTCACGCTTGGGGGCGAGGTGCAAATTGGCGTGAAGGTTGAATTGTGACCCCGCTGCGCATGCTGTATCTGGCGCTGGCGATCTGGGGGACAATTCATCCGATGTATTGGTTCATCACATGGTTCGTGCAGAATGAATGGTCGCTTCTGGCAATGCTCGATGCCTGGCACGCCAATGCCGCGACATCCGGGCTGGTATGGGATCTGACCATTGCGGCGGTCGCTTTAACCGTCTTCGTTCTGGTCGAGACATGGCAGCGGCGCCGTTTCATCGGGCTGTGGGCAATCCCCGCCACCTTCTGTATCGGTGTGTCCTGCGGCGTGCCGCTATACCTGTTCCTGCGTTCGCGCCCGGAACGCTGACTTCATCTTGCCCAAAATACTCCCGCCGGAGGCACCCGCCCTCTGCCCCGCACATTCACAGTTGACCGAGAACCCGCCCAATGGATCATTTCATCTATAAAGACGGTATCCTGCATGCCGAGGATGTGCCGCTGCTGCGCATTGCCGAAGATGTGGGCACGCCCTTCTATTGCTACTCTACCGCGACGCTGACACGGCATTTCAAGCTGTTTCAGGAAGCGCTGGACGGGCTGGATCATCTGGTTTGCTTTGCCATCAAATCGCTGTCCAATCAGGCCATTTTGCGCACGCTGGCTGATCTGGGGGCGGGGATGGATGTGGTTTCGGGCGGTGAATACCGCCGTGCGCTGGCCGCTGGCTGCCCGCCTGATCGCATTGTCTTTTCCGGTGTGGGCAAGACCCGCGCGGAAATGTGTTTCGCGCTGGAACACGGGCTTCGCCAGTTCAATGTCGAATCGGTCGAGGAATTGCGCGTGCTTTCTGCTGTAGCCAGCGCGATGGGCAAGACCGCGCCGATAACCCTGCGCGTGAACCCCGATGTCGACGCCAGGACCCATGAAAAAATCGCCACCGGCCGCAAGGAAGACAAGTTCGGCGTGCCGATTGCCCGCGCGCGTGAATTCTATGCCGAAGCCGCAAGCCTGCCGGGGATCGATGTGGTGGGGGTTGATGTGCATATCGGCAGCCAACTGACCGATCTGGCCCCGTTCGAGGCCGCGTTTCAGAAGGTGGCCGACCTGACACGCGATCTGCGCGCCGATGGCCATGCCATCCGGCGGGTGGATCTGGGGGGGGGCTTGGGCATTCCCTATACACGGTCGAATGAAACCCCGCCCCTGCCGCTGGAATATGGCGCGATGATCCAGCGCATCTTCGGCGATCTGGAGGTCGAGGTAGAGATCGAACCGGGCCGCCTGATTGCCGGGAATGCCGGGATATTGCTGGCTTCGGTGATTTACCTCAAGCAGGGCGAGGGGCGCGATTTCCTGATCCTTGATGCGGCAATGAACGATCTGATCCGCCCGGCCATGTATGGCGCGCATCATGATATCATCCCGGTGATCGAACCGCAGGCCGGGGTTGAACAGCATCCGGTCGATATTGTCGGGCCGGTCTGCGAATCGGGCGACACATTCGCCAAACAGCGCCAGATGCCGCCGCTGGCGGCGGGCGATCTGGTGGCGTTCCGCTCTGCCGGGGCTTATGGTGCGGTGATGTCGTCGGAATACAACACCCGCCCCATGATCCCCGAAGTTCTGGTCAAGGGGGATCAATATGCTGTCATCCGCCCGCGCCCCGACTTTGACGAGATCATAAATCGCGATAGGTTGCCCATCTGGCTAGAATGATCAGCCGCGCATCTGCTGCGCGTGTTGAACGAGAGGGATGATGTTCCGCCGCAAACGCCCGCCCCACCACCCCGCCCTGACCCGCGCTTTGCGCGGCACGCTGGCGGGGCTGTGGGTCGAACGTCTGGCGCGCGCCTTCTGGCCCTTCACGACGCTGCTTCTGGCGCTGTTTGCAGCACTGGCCTTCGGGGCGCAGGATCATGTCTCGGCCAATGCCGCGATGTGGGGCGGGCTGGCAGCACTTGGCGCGCTTCTGGTCGCGCTGGCGGTCGGGCTGTGGCGCTTTGAACTGCCCGGCCGGGCTGACGCCGCGCGCAGGCTTGACGCCACCTTGCCCGGACAGCCCTTGCGCGCGCTGGCCGATCAGCAGGCGATCGGGGCGGCGGATGCGGCCTCGCGTCTGGTCTGGGCCACCCATCTGGCGCGGATGCAGGCGCGGCTGGCGCTGGCGCGCCCTGTAAAGGGCGATCTGCGCCTTGCGCGTCATGACCGCTATGGCTTGCGTTATATTGCGCTGACCGGCTGCGTGGTGGCGTTGTTGTTCGGGGCGCCCGCGCGCGTGACCGAGATTGCCGAGATCACACAGGCCGCAGGGCGCGCCGAAGCCGTGGCGCTTGGCCCGTCCTGGGAAGCCTGGGTGCAGCCGCCCGCCTATACCGGGCGCCCGAGCCTCTATCTGAACGAAGTCACCCGCGCGCGGCTGGAATTGCCGCAAGGCAGCCGTGTGACAGTGCGGTTCTACGGCCAGCAAGGCGTGATGTCGCTGCATGAAAGCCTGTCAGAGGGCCGCGAGGCCGAACCCGCCGAGATGGCGCAGGATTTCGAGGTCGAACGCTCTGGCCGGCTGAGCATCCGTGGCCCCGCTGGCCGCGACTGGGAGGTGATGGCGCTGGTCGACCAGCCGCCCGAGGTCGCGCTGATCGGGGTGGCCGAACGCGAACGCGGCGGGCTGATGCGGCAGGGCTTTGCGGCCTCGGATGATTATGGCGTGGTTGCGGGGCAGGCGCATATCGCACTTGACCTTGATGCTGTCGAACGCCGCTACGGGCTGACCCCGGAACCCGAAGCGCGCGACAGCGTTTCCGTGGCCTTGCCGATGCCGCTTTCCGGTTCGCGCACCGATTTCGAGGATGCCTTTGTCGAGGATTTCTCGCAGCACCCCTGGGCCAATCTGCCGGTGCGCGTGGCGTTGTCGGTGGAAGACGCGCGCGGGCAGTCTGATCAGACCCAGGCGCAGGCAATGATCCTGCCGGGGCGGCGCTTTTTTGATCCGATGGCTGCGGCGGTGATCGAGTTGCGCCGCGATCTGCTGTGGTCGCGCGAGAATGCGCGCCGCGTGGGGCAGTTGATGCGTGCCATTGGCCACCGGCCAGAAACCGCGTTTCGCGGGCCAGAGGCGCGCATCCGCTTCACCGAAACCCGCGATCTGCTGTTGGCCAGCCTTGGCGATGGCGGGCTGGAGGGCGATATCCGCGATGATCTGGCGCAGCGCATGTGGGATCTGGCAGTGCTGCTGGAAGAAGGCGAACTTGCCGATGCGCGCGAAAGGCTGCGCCGCGCGCAGGAAAGGCTGGACGAGGCCGTGCGCAGCGGGGCCGACCCGTCCGAGATCGCCGAATTGGTGGATGAATTGCGCGAGGCGATGCGCGACTATATGCGCCAGCTTGCCGAACAGCCGCGCGAACGCGGCGATGCCCCGCCTGATGGCGAGCGCATGGAGATCACGCAAGACCAGATACAGGAGCTTCTGGACCGCATTCAGGAACTGATGGAAGAAGGCCGCATGGATGAGGCGGCCGAGCTTCTGGCGCAGCTTGATCAGTTGTTGCAGAACCTGCAAATGGCTGAAGGGCAGGGCGGTGAACCCATGCCGGGTGATCAGGCGATGGAAGGGTTGGGCGACACGCTGCGCCAGCAGCAGGATCTGGCCGATGACACGTTCAGCGATTTTCAGGACCAGTTCCGCAATGGCGTGGACGAGGACGGCGAGGACGGCGAGGGCACCGATGATCTGGCAGATCGTCAGCGCGGGCTGGCAGATCAGCTGCGCGATCAGCAATTGCAACCCCTGCCCGGCGACGGCACCCCCGAAGGCGATGCCGCGCTGGAGGCGCTGGAACGCGCGCAGCGCGCGATGGAAGATGCGGCCGAGGCGCTGGAACGCGGCGATAGCGGCGAGGCGCTGGGCCGTCAGGCCGATGCAATGGAAGCCATGCGCGAGGGCTTGCGCGCGATGACTGACGCGCAGGCGCAAGAGGCGCGCGAGCGTCAGGGCGGGGCCGCCACCGAAGGCAGCGAAACCGGCAGCCGCGATCCGCTGGGACGCGAGCGCAACCAGAGCGGGCAGGTCGGCACCGAGGACAGCCTGCTTCAGGGGCAGGATGTCTATCGCCGCGCGCAGGATCTGCTGGAAGAGCTGCGCCGCCGCTCGGCCGAACTTGACCGGCCAGAGGCGGAACTAGACTATCTGCGAAGGCTTCTGGACCGGTTCTGACCGGGTCGGATACAGGCTTCACACGGCTTGCAGCGCCCCGCCCGCCCCGCTATGGCACGGGCCAGCCCTGTCCCAACACATGCCATAGCCCGATGACCCCGCTTGATGATCCGCTTTTCGATGCCCCCACGCCGCTGATGGTGCTGGTGCGCCCCCAGATGGGCGAGAATATCGGCGCGAGCGCGCGCGCGATGCTGAATTTCGGTTGCGCGCGGATGCGGCTGGTGGCCCCGCGCGATGGCTGGCCCAACCCCAAGGCGACGGCACTGGCCTCGGGGGCGTCCGGCGTGCTGGACCGCGCGGGCGTGTTTGACAGCGTGGCCGGGGCCGTGGCCGATTGCGACTATGTCTTTGCCACCACTGCGCGGGGGCGCGGGCTGACCAAACCGGTGCTGACACCCGCCCATGCAATGGAACAGGCCCGCGCGCTAAACGAGGCGGGCAAGCGTGTCGCGGTGCTGTTCGGGCCGGAACGCGCGGGGCTGGAAAATGACGATGTTGCGCGCGCCAATGCCATCATCACCGTGCCGGTGAACCCGGCCTTCTATTCGCTGAACCTGGCGCAATGCGTGCTGCTGGTGGCCTATGAATTCGCGCGTCAGGGCCACGCCGCCCCGCCGGAGGTCATGGCAATGGCCGGAACCGATTTCGCCACGGCCCAGGAACGCGAGAAGCTGGGCGATCATTTCGAGGCAAGGCTGGGCGAGGCCGGTTTCTTTCACCCGCCTGAAAAAGCCGCGCGGATGCGGCTCAATCTGCGCAATATGTGGACAAGGCTGGCCCTGACCCGCGCCGATGTGCAAACCCTGCACGGCATGCTGCGCCAGCTTGCGCGGCGGGGGTAGGGGGGTGCCGGTCCTTTGGCGACGATGGTGGCAAAGCGCTTCATTGTGCGAACTGCATCCGGGTTCTGATATTGAATCTGGCCCGGCTACAGAGGATCACCCCCCTCATCGCAGCACGATCACCTTGCGGTCAATCGCCAGCATATAGCCTTGCCGCGCGATGTTCTTGACCAGAACCTCGCTGATCAGCTGGTTGCCCAGGCTGTCGCGCAGGCGTTTGATGCGGGTGGCGCCTGCGGCCTCGTCGCAATCGGGCGCGGCGCGGCCTGAAATCACCGCCTCGATCGCTGCGCCGGTCATCACCTCATCATCAATCCGCGCCTCGGCCAGCACCGCAAGCGTTTCCACCGCCGCCGGGGTCAGCTTGAATTCCATGTCATTGAGCGTCACCGAATTGGTGCCCCGGTCGATGATCAGCTGCGAGACCTCCAGCCCCTTCTTTTCCACCAGCGCCAGACGGCGGTTAAGCGAGATAAGCATCATGATCATCACCAGCGATGTCACCAGAAGCCCGGTGGCAAAGACCAGAAGCACGAAGATCACCACGCGGTAGGACACGAGTGTCTCGGAAAACGCGGTGCCCGATTGGGCCAGTATCTCCAGCAGGCGCAGCTCGGCCTGGCCGGTCAGATCGGCATTTTCGACAAAGACACGTTCGACCCGCGCATTGAAGGCATTGGCGTCGGGCAGCGACAGGAACAGCCCCACCGCCGTCAGCGCCAGAATGCCGATGATCGCGGCAATGCCCCAGATGACCACGCGCTGGCTAAGGCGCGCCAGATCAGCGGCGAAGATGGATAACCCCGGCATTGGATTGCCTCGCTTGAAACTCTGCTGGACCAAAGATCGACTCGAGTTGCAGCAAAGTCCAGCCACTGCGTGCCACCACCTGCGCGACATGCGCCTGCGCGCGCGCGCGGTCGGTGCAGGCATTGTCGGGCAATTCGACAATCCCGTATTGCAGGCGCAGCGGATTGTCCTGCTTGGCCTTGTAATCGGCATAGCACTGTCCGGCGGCAGGTGCGGCCAGCGCAAGCGCTGCGGCAAGGATCATCCCAAAGCGGATCATCTGGCTTCCTTTCCCAAAGGTTATGTCAACACTGGCAGCGCAGGCCGCGCTATTCAATATCAACCCGCCTTAAAGCGCCTGTTATCCGATAGCAGGGCCGCGATATTGCTTGTCAGGCTGGGGTGCGCGCAGGCTCGGGGGACCAGGTTACTTGTTGTCCGGCTGCCAGAAAGGAACGCGCCATGACTGCCATATTTCCTAACCTTCGTGCCCGCCTGACCGGGGGGATTGCCGCAGCGGCCCTGACCCTTGGGGTCATCGGAACCGCCCCGACGCCCGCGCGCGCCGATGACGCGCTGATCAAGTTTCTGCTTGGCGCGGCGGCTGTGGCGGTGGTTGTCCACAGTCTGAAATCGGGCGATGCGCAGACTGTCCATGTGCCCCGCCAGCGCCCCGGATCACGCACCCTACCAGCGCAGTGCCGCGAGACATTGCGCATTCGCAATCGCGATATAGAGGTCTATAACGCGCGCTGTCTGAGCCGCGCCGGGTTGCGCCACCTGCCCCAGCAATGCCTGGAGACTGTGCGCACCAATCGTGGCCAGCGCGGGGTTTATCGTGCCCGTTGCCTGACCCGCGCGGGCTTTCAGCCAGAGGCCGAGCCACGCCGCGGACCTCCGCGCCACGCCGCCCCGCGCCATCAGCCGCAACCAACGGTGTTGCCGCGCCAATGTGCGATCACCTATTCCTATCGCGGCACACGCCATCGGGGCTTTGACGCGGCCTGCCTGCGTCGCAACGGGCTGCGCAACCTGCCGCAGAACTGCGTGGTGCGTGGTTCGGGCGGCGACATCTATGGTGCCCAATGCCTGCGCGATGCGGGATATCGTCGGCGCTGAGTTT
This sequence comes from Paracoccaceae bacterium, assembly GCA_020832655.1. Taxonomy (GTDB): domain Bacteria; phylum Pseudomonadota; class Alphaproteobacteria; order Rhodobacterales; family Rhodobacteraceae; genus Roseinatronobacter. Next base: position 33,351 of record JAFIEF010000011.1, on the reverse strand, counting down.
GCCCTTGCGGTGTCCATGCCTGCCGGGGCAGAAGATGCGCCATGAGCGGTTCTTGCCCCGATTATGACCAGGAGCGCCTTGCAGCCCTGCAAGGCGCGCGCCGCATTGTCGGGGTGGATGAGGTCGGGCGCGGCCCTTTATGCGGGCCAGTGACGGCGGCGGCGGTCTGGCTTGACCCCGATACCATCCCGCCGGGTCTGGGGGATTCCAAGCGTCTGAGCGCGGCGCGGCGCGCGGTGCTGTTTGCGCAGTTGCAGGGCATGGCCGATATCGGCATCGGCCATGCCAGCGTCGCCGAAATCGACGCGCTCAACATCCTGCAGGCAAGCTATCTGGCGATGCGCCGCGCCATAGCGGCGCTGGCATTGCCGCCCGATTTCGCGCTGATCGACGGCAACCGCCTGCCGCCTGATCTGCCTTGCGCGGCACGGGCCGTGGTGAAGGGCGATGCGCGGGTGCTGTCGATTGCCGCCGCCTCGATCATCGCCAAGGTCACGCGCGATGCGATCATGGCCGATCTGGCGCGCCGCTATCCCGGCTATGGCTGGGAACAGAATGCAGGTTATCCGACGAAGCGTCACATAAATGCCATAGCAGATTTGGGGCTGACCCCAGAGCATAGGCGTTCCTTCAAGCCCATACGCAATATATTGTAAGTGGATGCCGCTTGAAGAAAGTTTTTCAAGAGTCTGATTCAAAAAGAAATTGACGGCGAATCAGCTTTGACTCATCTTGGGGTCACAACAACGCGCATCAAGCGTGGGACCAGAGGCACAGATGGCAGCACCAACTCTTTTGCAGGGGGCAGACATGCTACCCTTGGACGAAATCCTTGCAGGCGATTGCATCGAGGTGATGAACCGCCTGCCCGAAAGCAGTGTGGATCTGATCTTTGCCGATCCGCCCTATAACCTGCAACTGCGCGGGGATCTGCACCGCCCCGATAACAGCCGCGTTGATGCAGTCGATGATGCCTGGGACCAGTTCGACAGTTTCAAGGTCTATGACCAGTTCACCCGCACCTGGCTGAAGGCCGCGCGCAGGCTGCTGAAACCCGGCGGCGCGATCTGGGTGATCGGCTCATATCACAATATCTTCCGTGTCGGCACGGCGTTGCAGGATGCAGGTTTCTGGATCCTCAATGATGTGGTCTGGCGCAAATCGAACCCGATGCCGAATTTCCGCGGCAAGCGGCTGACCAATGCCCATGAAACCATGATCTGGGCGTCGAAAGCGGAAGGGGCGAAATACACCTTCAATTACGAGGCGCTCAAGGAGTTGAACGAAGGTACGCAGATGCGCAGCGACTGGGTGCTGCCGATCTGTTCGGGCCATGAGCGGCTGAAGGATGATCAGGGCATCAAGGCGCATCCGACCCAGAAACCCGAAGCGCTGCTGCATCGGGTGCTGGTGGGCACCACCCATCCCGGCGATGTGGTGCTCGACCCGTTCTTCGGCACCGGCACCACTGGCGCGGTCGCCAAGTTGCTGGGCCGCCACTATATCGGGATCGAGCGCGAGGAAAGCTATCGCAAGGTCGCGGCGAAGCGGCTGGCGCAGGTGCGCCCGCTCGGGGCCGAGGCGTTGCAGATCACGCAATCGAAACGCGCCGCCCCCCGCGTGCCCTTCGGGCAGTTGGTCGAGCGTGGCCTGTTGCGCCCCGGCGAGGTGCTGGTCAATCCGCGCGGGCAGGCGGCCAAGGTGCGGGTCGATGGCTCGGTGGTCAGCGCCGAACATCGCGGCTCCATCCATCAGGTGGGCGCGGCGCTGGAAAATGCGCCTTCGTGCAATGGCTGGACCTATTGGCAGTTCAGACGCGAGGGCAGGCTGATCCCCATCGATATTCTGCGCCAGCAAATCCGCGCCGAGATGCACGACTGATCCAGTAAATTCACAGCTACCGCCGGTGCCTCTGGAAACCCGCCAGGGCACCCACTGACCCCGCCTGCAATGGCGGGGTTTTTTTTGTGGCGTTGGTCCTGTTTGCTGTTTGGCGTCAAACCGGAAGCCCCGGCCCGCACGGGCCGGGGCTGACAGATAATCTTGCGGCGCAGCCGCTCCGCAAGGTCAAACCATTTCGGTCAGTTCAGGCGGCCGCAAGCTGGTCCCAGCACTCCAGCGCCTTGCCGGCATACATCACCGCCGGGCCGCCGCCCATCTGGATGCACATCGACAGCACATCGACCATCTCCTCGCGGCTGGCCCCGGCCTTCATCAGCGCTTCGACATGGAAGGCGATGCAGGGTTCGCAACGCACCGCAACAGCGATGCCCAGCGCCACGAATTCCTTTTCCCTGACGCCCAGAGCGCCGCCCGATTTCACCGCCATCGACAGCCCGCCAAAGCCCTTCATCGTGTCGGGCATGGCTTTGGCAAGATTGCGCGACTTGTCGCGGGTTTCGGAAATGAAGGCCTTGTAGTCCATCTGATACCTCATATTGCAGTGTTTGCATGTGAGCTATCAGCATGAGCCTGTGGCCACGATGATCCAGATCAAATCCGCAGGAAAGGTTGCGCCAGCCGCGGCATCAGCCCCTTGAAACGCAGCGGCGCGTCGGTCGCGGCCAGACAGATGCAATCCGCACCCGCTTCGGCGATGGGGGTGTGCTCAACGGTTTCATCGGCAATTTCGATATCGCCGCGCGCGAAGCGGTCATGCTCATCGGCAAAGGCACCTTGCAGCACCAGTGTCAGTTCCAGCCCGCCATGCCCGTGATCGGGCACGGCCACCCCGGCGGGAATATAAAGAAGCCGCGCGCTGGCATGGCGCGAGGTCGGCAGAATCGCCTGACGCACCCCACCGCCGACATTGCGCCATCTGACCTGATCGACCCCGCCGCCAACATAGTCGCGAAGCGGTGCCGGCAGCACCGCGTCGCGCGGCGCGGCGGGGCGCGATGCCGCGGCGGGCGGCGCCGTCTCGGCCTTGATCCGGGCAAGGGTCGCGCTCAGCGCATCGGCTGCCATCGGCACGGCGCCGATATTGCGCTCCAGCACCGCGCCGCCCACAGCCTCGAACGCACCAAGCCGCGCACGGCAGGTGTCGCATAGCGAGATATGCGTCGCCACGACCAGATTGAAGGCTTCGGGCAGCGTGCCCGCCGCATAGGCCATCAGCAATTTGTCATTCAGATGATGCGTAATCATTCGCTCGTCGTCTTTCGTCTAGCTCATGGCGTGGCGCAGCCGCTCCAGCGCCAATCTGATGCGCGATTTGATCGTGCCAAGGGGCAGGCCGGTTTCTTCGGCAATTTCGTTATGGGTCAGTTCGCCCAGATAGGCGCGCTCGACCACGATACGCTGTTTTTCCGGCAGCGCGCGAATGGCGCGGGCCAGTTTTTCGGTTTCCTGTTGCAGGGCAAGCGCGTCATGCTGATCGGCGTCGGCGCTTGGTCCCCAGTCAAGCTGTTCGGGTTCCGGGCGCCGGTCGCGCCGCAGCATGTCGATGCGCCGGTTGCGGGCGATCGTGAACACCCATGTCGCCACGCTGGCGCGCGCGGCATCGAATTGCGCGGCCTTGTTCCAGACTGTGACCATCACATCCTGGGCGCATTCCTCTGCCAGCGTGTGCTCGGCGCCCGATTTGATCAGAAACGCCTTCACCCGCGGGGCGAAATGCTCGAACAGGGCGGTGAAGGCATCGGCGTCCTGATGCGCGGCCACGCGCGCCACCAGTTCGGCCCAGTCATCAGCTTGTCTGTCTGCCACTGCCGTCTGCCCCGACCTTCTGCCTGCACTGCGCTTTCGCCCCGTCAGCATTACTGACGGAACACCAGAGTGTCGAGTGGGTGCAAGAAGGGCATCGGCCTGATCGAACATGCCTGTGATACGCGGCTGGCAGGCCCGCAGATCAAAAGTCCGGCGAAAAAGATATCAGGGGTGTCGGGCTGATCCATAGTGCGACCCCATCCGTAGTACTGACAACAAAAAAACACGAACGGAGCATCTGCCCATGCCATTTGAGATGATCGACACCCCCGCCCGCCGCATCGCAATCATCGGGGGGGGCGTATCGGGGCTGTCGGCCGCATGGGCGATGTCGCAGCGCCATAGGGTCACGCTTTATGAGGCAGAGCCGCGCCTGGGCGGCCATGCGCGCACTGTGCTGGCGGGCAAGCGCGGCGAGCAGCCGGTGGATACGGGCTTCATCGTGTTCAACTACGCCAATTATCCCAATCTGACACAGATGTTCGACCGGCTGGGCGTGCCTGTGACAAAATCGAATATGAGTTTCGGGGCGTCCTTCGATGCGGGCCGCTTTGAATACAGCCTGTCCGGTATTGACCAGATCTTCGCCACCCGCCGTAATCTTGCAGATCCGCGCTACTGGCGGATGATCCGCGACATCGTGCATTTCAACAAACATGCGCCCGATGTGGCGCAGGCCAATCCAGACTACAGCATCGGCGATCTGCTGGCGCATCTGCGCTTGGGTGATTGGTTCCGCGAGCGCTACCTGCTGCCCTTTTCCGGCGCGATCTGGTCCACCCCGACCGCGAAAATCCTCGACTTCCCGGCCCATGCAATGATGCAGTTTTTCCGCAATCATGCGCTGCTGGGCTATGAGGGACAGCATCAATGGTACACTGTGCAGGGCGGATCGGTCGAATATGTCCGCCGTCTATCGCAGTATCTGACGCGCGCCGGTGTCCGGCTGCGCCCCGCCAGCCCGGTGCAAAGCGTGACGCGTGGCCCGCTGGGGGTCAGCGTCAAGGTCGAAGGCGCCACGCCAGAGCTGTTTGACGAGGTGGTGTTTGCCACCCATTCCGATATCGCCTTGCGGCTGCTGGCCGACCCCTCGCCACGCGAATGCGCCGCGCTGTCGGCGATCCGCTTCCAGCGCAATGATGCGTTGCTGCATTGCGATGCAAGCGTCATGCCGCGTCGGCGCAAATGCTGGTCAAGCTGGGTCTACCGCGAAAGGGGGCCGCAGGATCGCGACCGCATTTCGCTGAGCTACTGGATGAATTCGCTGCAACCCATTCCGCAGGATGACCCGATATTCGTGACGCTGAACGCCAACCATCCGGTGCGCGACGACTGCATCTATGACATCACCAGCTTCGACCATCCGGTCTATGACGCAGCCGCCTTGCAGGCACAGACGGATATTCGCGGCTTCAACGGCACCAACCGGACTTGGTTCTGCGGCGCGTGGATGCGCAATGGCTTTCATGAGGATGGCTTTGCCTCGGCGCTGGATGTGGTGCGCGCGATGGATGACGCGCGCAGGCTGGCCGTGGCATGAGCGGGGTCGAACATATCGCGGGCCAGACCTTTCACGCGCGGCGCGGGCCGGTCAGCAACCGTTTCACTTATGCGGTGGATTATGTGCTGTTCGATGCCGAGGCCGAACTGCGACTGCCCGCGCTGATGCGGCGGGATCGTGCGGGGCTGGCGGCGCTGCGTAGTGCCGATCATGGTGGCGCGCCGGGGCAGGGCAGGGGCGCTGCATGGGTGCGCGACGTGCTGGCAGCGCATGGGGTGGGTGATATTGTCAACGGCCCGGTGCAGTTGCTGACCCAGCCGCGCATTCTGGGTCATCTGTTCAACCCGGTCAGCTTCTGGCTGTGCCATGATGACCGGATGGCGCTGCGTGCCGTGATTGCAGAGGTCAACAACACCTATGGCGACCGCCATTCCTATCTGTGCATGGCCCCGGATGCGGGTGTCATCACGGCCAGGGACCGGCTGCGCGCGCAGAAGGTGTTTCATGTCTCGCCCTTCCAGCCGGTGGCGGGGGAGTATGAGTTCGTCTTTGATATCCAGCCCGACCGCATCAGCATCCGCATCGACTACCGGCAGGATGCCGAGGCACCGCGCGCGGGGCTGGTGGCCACGCTGACGGGCGCGCGCGCGCCCCTGACCAACCGCGCCATTCTGGGCGCGATGATCCGGCGCATGGGGTCACGCCGGGTGCTGGGGCTGATCCACTGGCAGGCGCTGAAGCTGTGGTGGCGCGGCGCGCCGTTTCGCGACCCTCCGACCCCGCCCGCGTCAGAGGTCAGCCGATGATGACCCATGCCGCGACCCTGTCCGCCCCGGCGCCGCGGCTTTGGGGCTATGCGTTGTTTGGCGGGCTGCTGGCGATGGCGGGGCTGCCGATCTATATCCACGCGCCCTACCATTATGTTGACAGCTACGCCGTGTCGCTGGGCGCGCTGGGGGTGGTGCTGTTTGCGCTGCGCGGGCTGGATTTCGTGCAAGACCCGGCGCTGGGCTGGCTGGCAGCACGGCTGCGTGCCGTGCGCGCGCAGGCGGTGGCGGTTGCGGGCGTGCTGATGGCGCTGGCGATGCTGGCGCTTTTTGCAATCCCGCCGATGTTCAACCCGCTATTGTGGTTCGCACTGGCGCTGACGGTGCTGTTTTCGTGCTATTCCTTCCTGACCATCTGCTTTTATGCCACCGGCACTGCGCGCGGGGCGGTTCTGGGCGATGGTGGGCATGTCTATCTGGCCGCATGGCGTGAAACCGGCGCGCTGGTCGGGGTGTGTATCGCTGCGGCGGCCCCTGTGGCGCTGGCGGGCGTGCTGGGCGCACCATTCGCGGGCTTCGCCCTTGGCTTTGCGCTGATCGTGGCGCTGGGGCTTTGGGCGATGGGCGCCGAATGGTTGCGCTTCGCGGCAGCGCCAGCCGAACTGGCCGCCGCGCCCTCGATGCGCCAGATACTGCGCGACGCGGCCGCGCGCCGCTTGCTGCTGATCGCGCTGGTCAATGCGCTGCCGGTGGCCATTACCTCGACCCTGTTCCTGTTCTATGCCGAAGCCGTGTTGCACGCCGATGGCTGGGAAGGGGCGCTTCTGATCCTGCTGTTTCTGTCGGCGGCGGCCTCTGCCCCGCTCTGGGCGCGTCTGGCGCGGGCGGTGGGGCCAAAACCGGCCTTGCTGGCGGGCATGGCGTTGGCGGCGGGAAGCTTCCTGTTCGTGCTGACCCTGGGGGCGGGCGATATCGCGCTTTTCGCGCTGATTTGCGTGATCTCTGGTGCCGGGATCGGCGCGGATATGACGCTTCTGCCCGCGATTTTCGCCCGCCGCATGGCGCAAATCTCGCCCGAGGCCGCGCAGGGTTTCGGCCTGTGGGCCTTTGTCACCAAAGCCACGCTGGCAATTGCGGCGGTGATCGTGTTCCCCGCGCTCAATCTGGCGGGGTTCGAGGCAGGCAGCGCCAATCCCGAAGGCGCGCTGTCAGCGCTGATTCTGCTTTACGCGGCCCTGCCATCGGCATTGAAACTTGTCGCGCTGACATTACTGGCGCTGACCCCTTTGAAAGAGACATCATCATGACAGCCTTGCTGAGCGTCGCGACCACCCTTTTGCTGCTGGCGGCGATTTATCGGGTCGTGCAGCGCCATATCGGGTTTCAGGCGCAGCGCCCGCGCGATTACGCGCAGCTTTCCCCGCCGATGGATATTCGCAAGCATCTGTCCGGCCCGATCCGCTGCGAGGGCGTGATCTATGGCCCGACCGGGCGCGTCAGTTCGCGCTTTACGGCCGATATGCTGGGGCACTGGGACGGCAATCGCGGCGTGTTGGCCGAGGATTTCACCTATGACAGCGGCACGCGGCAAAGCCGTGAATGGCGGCTGAGCCTTGGCAATGACGGGCGTATTCTGGCCGAGGCTGATGATCTGGTCGGGCAGGGGCAGGGCCAGCAGGAAGGTGCAGCCGTGCGACTGAGCTATACCATCCGCCTGCCCGAAAGCGCGGGCGGGCATGTGCTGCAGGTCACTGACTGGATGTATCTGGTCGATGAGCGCACCATCATCAACCGCAGCCAGTTTCGCAAATTCGGCATCAAGGTGGCCGAACTGGTCGCAACCATGCGCCGGGTCGAGGCATGAGGCAGCTTTCGGGCAAACGCTACTGGCTGGTCGGGGCGTCGGAAGGGCTGGGGCGCGCGCTGGCGCAAAAGCTGTCGCAGGCGGGCTGTGAACTGGTGCTGAGCGCGCGCAATGAAGCCCCGCTGCGGGAACTGGCAGACAGCCTGCCGGGACCGGCGCGGGTTGTGGCCTGTGATGTGTCCGAGCGCGCCTCGGTCGAAGTCGCCGCCGTGCAGGCAGGCCAGATCGACGGGCTGGTTTATCTGGCCGGGGTCTATTGGCCCTTTGCGGCGACCGAATGGAATGCCGATCAGGCCGAGGCGATGTTCGACATTAATCTGACGGGCGCGGCGCGGGTGCTGGGGCAGGTGGTCCCTGCAATGGTGGCGCGCGGGGGCGGGCATATTGTCATCACTGGCTCGCTGTCGGGTTATCGCGGCCTTCCGGGATCGATCGGCTACAGCTCCAGCAAGGCCGGGCTGATGCATCTGGCCGAATCAATGCATGCCGATCTGCGCGGCTCGGGGGTGGATGTGCAACTTGCAAATCCCGGTTTCATCAAGACCCGGCTGACTGACAAGAACCGCTTTCACATGCCCTTTCTGATGATCCCCGAACAGGCGGCTGATGAAATGCTCAAACTGATGCGCAGCACGCGCTTTCAGCGCGCCTTTCCGCGGCTGTTTTCATGGCTGTTCCGGGGCGCCAATTTCCTGCCTGACTGGGCCTATTACCGGCTGTTTGCAGGGCGCTGAGGCAAGCGCCGCCGCCGACCGCCTGCGCGAAAGCTGTTGCAACGGCCCGGGCTTTGCGCGACAGTTGAGCCACGGCAGAAGGAGGCTCATCATGCTGGCAATCAGCCTGCGCAAGATCGTCCATATCATCTATCTGGCGCGCGAGGGCAGTGTCGGCGATGCCGAAGTGCATGCCTTTATCGATGCGCTGAACGAGGATGAACAGGCCAGCCTGACGGCGGTAGCTTGGATCGGGCGCGGCGCGTTCGAGGCCGAGGATTATGATGAAGCCGTTGCCACGGCGATGGCAGAGGCCACCACGCCCACGGCCGATTACCTGCTGGGAATGCCGCATCTGGCCGAGAATCTGGAAAGCGGGCTGGAAGAGCTGGGCATCGATGTTTCCGGCGAGGAAGAGGAATTCCTGAAACAGGGATCATGAATTCCGGCCCTGCCATTCGGCAAGGGCGGGGTTGACCCGCGCAGCGTCGCCATGTTGCTGCGGGGCAGGCGCGTCATGCTGCTGCGCGGGCGCGATGCGCGGAACTCCGCCTTTGGTGCAGCGCAGATGATGGGCCTCGCGCGCGCCGAAATAGAACGCCACCACAGCCCCCAACAGCCACCAGAGCGGCTCTGGCACGGCCCCGAGCGCATCCATGCGGGTGGCAAAGCCGTCCGGGTCGGCCATTGCATAGGCGAACAGCCCCAGCGTGCCCAGTGCCAGCAGAGGCCGGGGCAGGCGGTTCAGCCCGTTGACGGCGCTGTCGAACCAGCCGCCGCGCCCATACTGAAATTCGGTGGCGTGGCTGGCATGGGCGGCCTTGTAGGCGTCATGGCCCAGTTCCAGCGCACGGGTGGCATTGGGGCGAAACACCTCGGCGACCGAGGTAACAGTCTGGCCCAGCGCGCGCGCCTGGTGCGCGCCGCCGAACAGAAAGCCGAAAACGGAACGGATCATGGCTGTGTCCTTGTCATGAAATCCGGGGTTGTGGCGCAATAAAATGCGCCCGCGCCCGCGCCCCCCCCCCCCCCCCCCCCCGCCCCCCCCGCGCCCCCCGGGGGGGGGGCCCGCCGCCTAACATAAAGCCTAAACCGTACCGTATAATGGCTGTGTCTTTGTATTTAAATCGGGGGTTGGGGCCAAAAAAAAGGCCCCCGCGCCCGCGACCCACCCGCCCGCCCATGTCGCGCGCGCGGGCGCGCCTGATGCGCCAGGCGCATCAGGCATGGGGAATTCATCTGCGGTCAGGCGCATCAACCCCAGCCCGCCACGCGCGCGCGGTGTTGTGCTTCGGTCAGGTGAAAGCGGGGGTTGATAAACTCCTCTGCGCGGGTGATCCAGCCGCCCTTGCCGCCATCGCGCCGGCGCGCGAATTTGCGGCTGGCGGGGCGGCGATCGGCGATGCGGTAGTAATAGTCGCGCCGCGCAATCCCATAGGCATCGACCAGATGCGCGGGGGCCATGTCATAGGCGCGGTGGGCCGCCGCAATCGTCTTTGGGCCGATCACGCCATCCGCTGCGACCTCCAGCCCCATTTCACCCAAAAGCCGTTGCAGGATACGCACCGCATTCGCCCCGGCATTGACATACATGTCGAACATTGTCGCCCAGAGCGGTTCGGGCAGTTCGGCGATGCGGGGGCGGTTGAAGTAATGCTCGACATAGATTTCGAGCGCATCTTCGCGCGTCAGCGCGCGGATATCGTCCTCGGTCACGCGCTGGCCCGGGCGTAACCGGCGCAGCGTGTGGATTGTCACCCCGAAATTCGTGGCCCCGCCGGGATCATCGGGGTCATTGACGAAGCCCCCTTCACGCGCGACGATTTCCTTGGCCAGTTGGCGGACTGTCTTCATGCTGGGGCACCTGTGGCAAGCTGTCATCGAAGCCATTGTGCCGGCAGGCGGCGAAGATCATGCTAAGCCAGCGTGCGCTGCACATCTGCCCCTTGCGCGGCTTTGCCCCTTTTCCCGCCGCGCCCTTTGGGCTATCTGCCAAAGGCGATGAAAGGGATGATGCGCGATGACATATGAACAGCCCGGCGAGGTTGAGCAAAGCTGGCGCGATGCGATTGCCAGCACCGAGGAAATCATTGAAGAGGCGCGCAAGGGCCGCCTGTTCATTCTGGTTGATCACGAGGATCGCGAGAATGAGGGTGATCTTGTGATCCCCGCCCAGATGGCGACGCCCGAAGTGATCAATTTCATGGCCACGCATGGCAAGGGGCTGATCTGCCTGACCCTGCCGGGCGAGCGCATCGACCAGCTTGGCCTGCCGCTGATGGCCTCGGCCAATTCGTCGCGCCATGAAACCGCCTTTACCGTCTCGATCGAGGCGCGCGAGGGGGTGTCGACCGGGATTTCCGCCCATGACCGCGCGCGCACTATCGCGGTGGCGATCGATCCGGCCAAGGGGGCGGCCGATATCGCCACACCGGGGCATGTGTTTCCACTGCGCGCGCGCGATGGCGGCGTGCTGGTGCGCGCGGGCCATACCGAGGCGGCAGTGGATATTGCACGGCTGGCAGGGCTGAATGCCTCTGGAGTGATCTGCGAGATCATGAAGGAAGACGGTACAATGGCGCGGCTGCCCGATCTGGTGGGTTTTGCGCAGCGTCACGGGCTGAAGATCGGCACGATTTCGGATCTGATCGCCTATCGCCGCCGCCATGACAATCTGGTGCGGGTGACGGAAGAACGCCCGATCACGTCTGAATTCGGCGGCGACTGGACCATGCGCGTCTATTCCGACACCACGCAGGGGGCTGATCATATTGTGTTGATCAAGGGCGATATCACCACCCCGGACCCGGTGATGGTGCGAATGCACGCCTTTGACCCGTTGCAGGATATGGTCGGCACGGGCGTGCCGGGGCGCGCCAGCGAATTCAGCGACGCCATGCGCCTGATCGCCGAGGAAGGGCGCGGCGTGGTGGTGCTGCTGCGCGACACGCATATGAAGATGACCACCGCGCAGGCCTCGCCCCAGACATTGCGCCAATACGGGCTGGGGGCGCAGATCCTGTCCTCGCTGGGGCTGCATGAGCTGATCCTGCTGACCAATTCCGCCACACCCAAGGTGGTCGGGCTGGACGGTTACGGCCTGTCGATCACCGGCACGCGCCGGATCATGGCGGATAGTGCGGAGAAGGAAAGCTGAGATGGCCGGATCAGAAACCCATTACACCCTGCCGCTGCCCGGCTTCGACAAGCCGGTCAAGCTGCTGATCGTGGTCGCGCCCTATTACAAGGATATCGCCGATCAGCTTGTGTCCGGCGCGCGCGCCGAGATAGAGAAGGTGGGCGGCAGCCACGAACTGATAGAGGTTCCCGGCGCGCTGGAAGTGCCCACTGCCATCGGGCAGGCATGGCGGATGTCGAATTTCGACGGGTTCGTCGCGCTGGGCTGCGTCATTCGCGGCGAGACCACGCATTATGACACGGTCTGCAATGACAGCTCGCGCGCGATCCAGCTTCTGGGGTTGCAGGGGGCGTGCATCGGCAATGGCATCCTGACGGTGGAAAACCGCGCCCAGGCAGAAATGCGCGCCGATGCCCAGGGCCAGAACAAGGGCGGCGGGGCAGCGGCGGCGGCGCTGCACCTGATCGCGCTGGCCCGCCGCTGGGGCGGCGCGCGGCGCAATGTGGGCTTTCTGCCCGAACGCGAGGAGTTTGACATCGCAGATCAAGGCGGGAACCCGGTCGCATGAGCAGTGGCAAAGGCAAACCCTCGATGGAAGAAAAGCGCAGCCTGCGTCGGGCCGCGCGCTTCTATGCCGTGCAGGCGCTGTTTCAGATGGAAGCCTCGGAACGCGGCATTGCCGAAACGCTGGCAGAGTTCGAAACCCACCGCATCGGGGCGCAAACCCCTGATGAAAGCTGGGCAGAGGCAGATGTCAACTTCTTCCGCCGCCTTGTCGAAGGCGCGGTGAATCGTCAGGCCGCGGTTGATCAGCTGACCGACCGCGCGCTGGTGGCGAAATGGCCCATCAACCGTATCGATCCCACCTTGCGCGCGCTGTTTCGTGCCGCCGGGGCAGAGCTTGTGACCATCCAGACGCCGCCCAAGGTGGTGATCAGCGAATTTGTCGGGCTGGCGGGCGATTTCTTCCCTGACTCGCGCGAGCAGAAATTCGTCAATGCCGTGCTGGATCATATGGCGCATGAAGCGCGCGCCGCAGAGTTCTGATATGCGCATCAGGTCGGTGTCAGGCAGTGCCCCCGCGCATGACTGACACGCCCATGCCCCCGGAACTGAGCGCGGAACTTCTGCTATACGCCTATCGTCAGGGCGTCTTTCCGATGGCTGCGGATCAGCATGATGACCAGCTTTACTGGTTCGACCCGGTGATGCGCGGCATCCTGCCGCTGGACGGGTTTCGCATGTCGCGTTCACTGGCGCGGCGCATACGCACCACCGCCTTTCAGGTGACGCTGAACCGCGCCTTTGACGCGGTGGTCGCGGGCTGTGCGGCGCGCGACAAGACGTGGATCAATGCGCCCATCGCGCGGGCCTTCGGGCAGTTGCACCGCCAGGGACATGCGCATTCGGTGGAAATCTGGGATGGCGAGCGGCTGGCGGGCGGGGTTTACGGGCTGGCGATTGGCGGGCTGTTTTGCGGCGAAAGCATGTTTTCGCATCGCCCCGACGCGTCAAAGATCGCGCTGGCCTTTCTGGTGGTGCATCTGCGCCGCTGCGGATTTTCGCTGTTTGACACGCAATATCTGACGGATCATCTGGCCAGCCTTGGCGGGGCGGAAATCCCGCGCGCGCAGTATCATGCGCGGCTGGAATTTGCCCTGCGACAGGATGCCGATATCACCCGCCACCCCTTGCCGGGCATTCAAGAGGTCTTGCAGCTAAGAACCCAAAGATCATAGCGGCGGTGATCAAGCGCGTTCAGCGCGGGGCTGGAAGCGACCATCCATCCCGAAAAGATCATCTCATCCGCGCGGCTGTCAAAGACATCGATCCAGGCATAGGCCTCGCCCATCGGGTTGTCGGCCGGGTAGCGGCATTCGCGCATCATCACCACCAGAGGTCCCAGGGTCGCGTCGTTTTCGGGGCTGATGGTGATATCGACCGCGCTGCCCGCGACGCGATCCAGCCCGCGCAGAATGGCCGTGTCGCTGGACAGGATGCGCTCTGACACTTCGGGCAGGGTGATTTCCTGCGCCCCGGCGCTTGTGGCCCACAGCGCCGTCGCTGCGCCCAGCAGGATATGTCGCAAGATGCGTGTCATTGTCACCTGTGATCAGCGGGCCATCGCGCGGATGTCGGGCGCTATGGGCCGTGCGGTCCTTATTCCGGGGTCCAGGCTTCGTAATCGCGGCGCGGTTCGGGGTTCTTGCGCCGGATCGAGCCTTGCGGCGCATAGGCCAGCATGGTGCCGGTCAGGTTTTCCTGATGCGGCTTTTCCCAGTCCTTGTGCACCAGCGGCTTGTCGCTGGGCGGTTCATCCCATGTGTGGTGCAGCCAGCCATGCCAGTCCGGCGCGATGCGGCTTGCCTCGGATTCGCCGTTATAGATCACCCAGCGCTTCTTGCCATCGCGCGAGCGGTAGAACACATTGCCCTGATCATCCTCGCCCACACGCACGCCGTTGCGCCATGTGAAGAAGGCAGTGTTGAGCGTCGAGTAGTTCCACCATGTCAGGAAACGAAGCAGGAATTTCATGGGCCACCTGTCGGCTGGGCGTGTGCGGATATGGCGCCCTTATGCACCAGCCCGAGCGGGAAATCCAGAGCCAAGCGGAGGGCTTGCCTTCACAAGCGCGCTGGCTAGATTTTGGGGTAACTTGCCCTGACCAAAGGATCACCATGCCCCGCTATGAACGCCGTGCCGAAATCATTCAGGCGCTAAGCCCGATCCAGTATCATGTCACGCAGGAAAACGGCACCGAACGCCCCTTTACCGGCGAATATGCCGACAACACACGCCCCGGCATCTATGTCGATATCGTCTCGGGCGAGCCGCTTTTTGCCTCGGGCGACAAGTTTGACGCGGGCTGTGGCTGGCCCAGCTTCACCCGCCCTTTGGTGGATGACCATGTCACCGAACACCATGACACCAGCCTCGGCATGCTGCGCACCGAAGTGCGCTCGCGCCACGGTGACAGCCATCTGGGGCATGTCTTCCCCGATGGCCCGCCCGACAGGGGCGGGCTGCGCTATTGCATCAATTCCGCCGCGCTGCGCTTCATCCCGCTGCAGGAGATGGAGGCCGAAGGCTATGGCGATCTGGTCGGTCAGGTCGCGCGTGCATAGGTCGTTTTCCTGCGGCTCAGCATCAGCCCGGCGATGATGATCGCAAGCGCCAGCAGGAAGCGGCCGGGCAGATCTTCGGCCAGCACCACCACCCCCAGCAGCACCGACCAGACCGGCACATGGTAATTCACCTGTGACAGGAAGCTTGGCCCCGCGCTGCGAATGATCCCCACCAGAAGCAGCGTGGCAATGCCGGTGGGCAACAGCCCCAGATACAGAAGCGCCAGCCCTGCACGGGCATCGGGCCATCCGGGCAGCCCGTCACTGATCGCGCTGGCGGGCAGCATGATCGCGCTGGCCACCCACAGTGCCAGCACCCCAAACCCCACCGGGTGCACATCGGGGCAGCGCCGCGTTATGATCGCGCCCACCGAATAGCTAAGCGCCGCGCCAATACAGCCCAGCATCGCCACGCTTTCCAGCGCCGCCCCGCTGCGCGCCAGCACCCCCGGCCCGATCAGCACCGCCACCCCCAGCAACCCCAGCGCAAAGCCGCCCGCCTTCAGCCGCGTCAGCGCCTCGCCGGGAACCAGAAAATGCGCAAATCCGATCACGAATAGCGGGATCGCCGCCATGCTGATCCCGGCAAAGCCGCTGGTGACATGTTGCTGCGACCAGCTTAGCAGGAAGAAGGGCAGGGCGTTCGAAAACACCCCCATCGCGGCGGCAAACCCCCACACTGCCGGCTGGCGCGGCAGCGTGACGCCCATCATGGCCGCGATCACCGACAGCGTCATTGCGCCGATGACAATGCGCCCCGCCGCCACCCATGCGGGCGCAAACCCTTCCAGCGCGATGGCGATGCCCAGAAATGACGCCCCCCAGATCAGGCCAAGCGTGATCAGCGCGATCCAGTTTCCGGGGGTTGGCGGGGTGGGCATGTTTGCGGTGCCAATTTTCGTGAACTTGTGCAGTAATGCCGTGGCGGTGCGCGGATGTCCAGTGCCCGCAAGCGCGGCAAATGAAAAGCCCCCTCCCGGCAGGGAAGGGGCCAGTGTCAGGCAGTCAGAAAGCGGCGTCAGTTGCGCTCTTTATCGACCATCTTCGAAGCGCCGATCCAGGGCATCATCGCGCGCAGTTTGGCGCCGACCTGTTCGATCTGATGCTCGTCATTGATGCGCCGCGTGGCCTTGAAGAAGGGCTGGCCGACGGCATTTTCCTGCATGAAGTCACGCACGAATTTGCCGGTCTGGATGTCGCTCAGCACAGCCTTCATCCGCGCCTTGGTCTCGTCATAAGGCAGGATGCGCGGGCCGCTGACATATTCGCCATATTCGGCCGTGTTGCTGATCGAGTAGTTCATGTTGGCAATGCCGCCTTCATAGATCAGATCGACGATCAGCTTGACCTCGTGCAGACATTCGAAATAGGCCATTTCCGGCTCATATCCGGCCTCGACCAGGGTTTCAAAGCCCATGCGGATCAGCTCGACCAGACCACCGCACAGCACGGCCTGTTCGCCAAACAGGTCGGTTTCGCATTCCTGACGGAAATTGGTCTCGATGATCCCCGACCGCCCGCCGCCAATGGCCGAGCAATAGGACAGGCCGATTTCCATTGCCCGGCCAGTGGCGTCCTGATGCACCGCCACCAGACAGGGCACACCGCCGCCCTTGACATACTCGCTGCGCACAGTGTGGCCCGGACCTTTGGGGGCCATCATGATGACATCGACACCGGGTTTGGGTTCGATCAGCCCGAAATGCACATTCAGCCCGTGGGCAAAGGCAATCGCCGCCCCTTCGCGCAGATTGTCATGCACATATTTGCGGTAAGTCTCGGCCTGCAATTCATCGGGCATGGTGAACATGATGACATCGCACCAGGCCGCCGCTTCGGCAATGCCCATCACCTGCAGCCCTTCGGCTTCGGCCTTGGCCGCCGAAGGCGAGCTGTCGCGCAGTGCCACCACCACATTCTTTGCACCCGAATCGCGCAGGTTCAGCGCATGGGCATGGCCCTGGCTGCCATAGCCCAGAATCGCAACCTTCTTGTCCTTGATCAGGTTCACATCGCAATCGCGATCATAATAGACGCGCATCTGCCGTCCCTCCTTGGTTGAGTGTCATGGCATGTATCTACAGGAAATCAGCGGGTATGTTGTTTCATTTCTCGCAAGCTTCTGCAAAATAGGATGGGAATCATTCGTAGAATGCCTTAGATCGAAATAATCATGCTTGTTGATGACACCGACCGCCGTTTGCTGCGCCAGCTTTGTGCCCAGCCAGAGGCCAGCACCACTGAACTGGCCCGTGCGGCCAATCTGACCGAAGCCACCTGCTGGCGCAGGCTGGAAAAGCTGCGCAAGGCCGGCGTGCTGCGCGGCCAGCGCGCGGTGATCAACTGGCGCGCGCTGGGCTGGCAGGTCGAGGTCAGCCTGCGCATCACGCTTGACAAGACCAATCCGCGCGCCTTCGACGAATTCCTTGCCGCCGCGCGCCAGGTGCCAGAGGTGCTGGAAATCCAGACCTTTCTGGGCCGCGTCGATCTGCGGCTCAATGTCATTGCCCGCGACATGGCGCATTATCAGCAGATCTATCGCGACCGCATCCTGACCTTGCCCCATATCGCCGATCTCGAAGCGCTGATGCATCTGTCCGATATCAAGCATGCCGAAAGCCTGCCGATATGAGTTTCATCTTGCTGCAAATACTCCGGGGTCCGGGGCAGAGCCCCGGAGGGCTGGCTCGATGATCGAACTCGATGCCACCGACCGCGCGCTTCTGCGCGCATTGGCACAGGATGCCACGCAAAGCGCGGGCGCGCTGGGCCGCCAGCTTGGCCTCAGCCAGCCCGCAACATGGCGCAGGCTGAAGCGGTTGCGCGATGCGGGCGCGATTGCAAGGCGGCAGGTCGATCTGGACCTGCCTGCGCTGGGCCTGGGTGTCACGGTCTTCCTCGGGATCAGCCTGGCGGCGAAGGGCCGCGTCAGCCTGACCGATTTCGAGCGCGCGGTCAGCGCCATCCCCGAAGTGCAGACCGTGCAGCATGTGCTGGGGCTTTATGATTACCGCCTGCGCGTGGTGGCGCGCGACCTCTCTGATTTCGAGCGCGTGTTGCGCCGGCGCATCATGACCCTGCCCGGCGTGGGGGCGGTCGATGCCAATGTGCTGCTCAGCGAAGAACGCCTGCCCGGTCCGCTTTGAATGATTGACCTTTGCGGGCGCTTTGGGCAAAGGACAGATCATGCTGATCTACAAGATCTTCCGCCGTCCCGAATGGGACGCTTTGGTGGCGCAGGGCGAAACCCTGGGCGCGCCGGTTGATCTGGCCGATGGCTATATCCATTTTTCCACCGCGCAGCAGGTGATGGACACTGCCGCGCGTCATTTCGCGCGCGAAAGCGATCTGGTGCTTGTCGCCTGTGATGCCTTGCGGCTGGGCGCTGCGCTGAAATGGGAAGCCTCGCGCGGGGGCGATCTGTTCCCGCATCTCTACCGTTCCCTGCGCATCGAGGATGTGAGCTGGGACACCTCGCTGCCGCTTGGGGCCACGGGGCATATCTTTCCAGAGGCGCTGATATGAGCCTGATCGAGAAGACCGGCATGGCGCTGTTGCGCAGCTTCGATCCCGAAACCGCGCATGGCATGGCCATCGCCGCGCTGGGCCGCGGGCTGGCGCCATTGTCGCGCCCTGTGACCAGCCCGCGCCTGTGGATGCGGCTGGCGGGGCTGGATCTGCCCAATCCGGTGGGGCTGGCGGCGGGGTTCGACAAGAATGCAGTCGCACTGTCGGGGCTTGCGCGGGCAGGGTTCGGCTTTGTCGAGGTCGGGGCTGCCACGCCCCGCCCGCAACCCGGAAATCCGCGCCCGCGGCTGTTTCGGCTCAGCGCGGAT
Organism: Paracoccaceae bacterium; assembly: GCA_020832655.1. GTDB lineage: Bacteria > Pseudomonadota > Alphaproteobacteria > Rhodobacterales > Rhodobacteraceae > Roseinatronobacter. The sequence continues at coordinate 14,698 of JAFIEF010000011.1, read as the reverse complement.
CGCGCCGTGATCAACCGCTTCGGCTTCAATAATGACGGCGCGCAGGCGATTGCCGCGCGGCTGGCAAAGCGCCCCGCAGACATGGTGCTGGGCCTCAATCTGGGTGCCAACAAGGACAGCGCGGATCGCGCCGATGACTTTGCCCAAGTGCTGCGCATTTGCGGCGCGCATCTGGATTTCGCCACGGTCAATGTCTCCTCGCCCAACACCGAAGCGCTGCGCGATCTGCAAGGGGCCGACGCGCTGGCAGCACTTCTTGATGGCGTGATGGCCGCGCGCGCAGCCCGGCCGCGCGCGCTGCCGGTGTTTCTGAAAATCGCCCCGGATCTAAGCGATCAGGAACTCTCGGAACTGGCCGATGTCGCCTGCAAGGCGGGGGTGGATGCGATCATCGCCACCAATACCACCATCACCCGCCCCCCCCTCAAAAGCCCTGATGCGGGCCAGAAGGGCGGGCTGTCGGGCGCGCCGCTTTTCAGCCTGTCCACGCGCATCCTTGCGCGGCTGTCGCAATTGACCGATGGCAGGATGCCGCTGATCGGGGTGGGGGGCGTTGGCTCGGCCGAACAGGCCTATGCCAAGATCCGCGCAGGCGCCTCTGCGGTGCAGCTTTATTCAGCGCTGGTCTATGAAGGGCTGTCGCTGGTGCCCCTTATCAATCAGGGGCTGCTTGAGTTGCTCGACCGCGACGGTTTCGACACGCTGGCCGATGCGGTCGGCACCGGGCGCGAAAACTGGCTGTGACTTTCATCCTTGCCAAAATATCCTGGGGTGAATTGGGCCGCAGGCCCAAGAGGGGCAACGCCCCTCAGAGCGCGGCGGCCACGCGCCGTTCCAGCCGCGGATAAAATGCCCCCAGAAACACCCCGCGCAGCAGGTTCAGCACGATCAGCGCCGACCACAGCGCGGTATTGCCATATTGCGGCACGAACACCCAGATCAGCGCGGCATAGATCGCGACGGCCAGAATAACAGTGTTGCGCATCTCGCGGGTGCCGGTCGCGCCGATGAAGATGCCATCCAGCATATAGGCACCCACCCCCAGCACGCACAGCACCACAATGAAGGGCAGGAAGGCGCGCGCCACTTCGCGCACCTGCGTATCCGTGGCCATCAGATCGATGACAAACGGCCCTGCCGCCCAGAACACTGCCGCCATGATGACCGATCCGGCCACTGCCCAGACCGAGGCGCGCAGCCCCGCATGGCGCATCAACATAACGGATTTCGCCCCCACAGCCTGCCCCACCAGCGCTTCGGCGGCAAAGGCGAACCCGTCCAGCGCATAGGCGGTGATCATCAGGAACTGCCACAAGATCTGATTGGCGGCGAGTTCGACATCGCCAAACCCGGCCGAGACGAACAAAAACCCCGTCATCGCGGCCTGAAGCGCGATGGTGCGCGCCATGATATCGGAATTGACCACCCACATGCGTTGCAGCCTTGCGCGGTCGAATACCCGCGCCCGGTCGCGCCATTGCGCGCCTGCAAATGCCGCGCGGCACAGATACAGCCCCAGGGCCAGCGCGCTGATCTCGGAAATCAGCGTGGCAATCGCCACCCCCTGCACCCCCCAGCCCAGGCCCAGCACGAACCACAGATCAAGGGCAATGTTCAGCCCGTTCATCCATAGTTGCAGCACCAGCACCCCGCGCGTGCGTTCAGTCGCGATCAGCCAGCCATTGACGGCATAAAGCGCGATGGTAGCAGGTGCGCCCCAGATGCGGATGGCCAGATAATCGCGTGCCAGCGCTTCGACCTCGGCGCTGGCGGGTGCGATACGAAACGCAGCCCAGATGATCAGCGCCTGCCCCAGCACCATCACCGCACCAGCCGCCAGCCCGATCATGATGCCGCGCGTCAGGATCGCGCCGCTTTCGGCCAGATCACCCGCGCCCGTGGCCTGTGCCACCAGCCCGGTGGTGCCCATGCGCAGAAAGCCGAAAATCCAGTAGATCGAGGCCAGGATGATCGCCCCGATCCCGACCGCGCCGATCGGGGCCGCTTGGCCCATCTGGCCGACCACGCCGGTATCGACCGCGCCCAGGATCGGCACGGAAAGATTGGCCAGAATGATCGGAACGGCGATCTTCAGGATGCGCCGGTCGCTCAGCTTCTCAGCCATCACGCCGCTGGGGCATCAGGAAATGGCCGGTGGCCTGCGCGAAAAGCCGCGCGCGATTATCCTGCCAGGCTTCGACATGCACGCTGGCATAGCGCCGCCCCGAACGGTTGACGCGCGCGCGCGCATAGGCGTCGCGCGGCAGGCCCGTGCGCAGGTAATCGACCGTGAAATCAATCGTCTTGGGCAGGCGCGGCAGGTTCTGGGCCATGCTTTCGGGTGTCAGCCGCCCGGTTTCCAGATCATCCCACAGCATCGCCCAGCTCAGCTCGACAATGGCCGTGACTTCAAGGAAGGACGCAATCACGCCCCCATGCAGCGCGGGCAGGATCGGATTGCCGATCAGGCTGTCATCATAGCTTAGCACGCCGGTCAGCTCATCCCCGTGGCGTTCGAAGCTGATGCCCAGAAACTGCGCATAGGGGATTGCGCCCACCAGCGTCTGCAACGCCGAATCGCGCCGGTGCTTGATGCGCTGGACAGGTTCTGGATGTTTCATGCCGCCCCCCCTTGCCGGTCGAAGGTGAACGCGCCCGAGGCCGTGGCGACAGGGTTGGCGGCATCTTCATCATGGGCGGTGGCGCGCACAAAGGCCACATTGCGCGTGACATGATAGCATTCGGCGCGCGCGGTGATGCGCTGGCCGGGGGTGGCCGCGCGCATATAGTCGATGCGCAGATCGATCGTCGCGGTGGTGCTGGCACCGGGATAGGACAAAACTGCCGCACCCCCGCATGTATCCATCAGCGCCGACACCGCCCCGCCATGTATCACCCCGGTCGCCGGGTCGCCGACAAAGCGGGGATCCCAGGGCATCGAGATTTCGGCGCGGCCATTGCCCAGCGCCTCGACCCGCATTGCCAGCGCGCGGGCAAAGGGCAGGGCGTTGATGAAGGCTTGCGGGTCTTGCGTGGGCATGGAGCCTCCTGTCGGAAAACGCATTGCCCTATCTGTGCTTGGGCCGCGCCGAAATGGCAAGCCCCGCCTGCGCCATTGCAACCCGCAGCGGCGATGCGTAGCATGGTGCCAAGAGCAGGCAGTTGGGGTAGGGCGCTTGAGCGAGACCAAGATCAGCTTCAAGGAAATGTGTGCGAGGTTCGACGTGACCCCGCGCACGCTGCGCTATTATGAATATATCGAACTTCTCAGCCCCGAGAAGGAAGGTCGCAACCGCTTCTATACCCCGCGCGAGATTGCCCGCATGACCCTGATCATGCGCGGGCGGCGGTTTGGTTTCAGCCTGGAAGAAATCCGCCAATGGCTGGAAATATATGAAAAAGAGGGCACGGTTCCACAATTGCGCGCCTGGCTTGAAATGGCTGACCGGCAGCTTGATGCGCTGCACCGGCAGCAAGAGGAACTGGCCCATACAATCGAGGATCTGCGCAAGCTGCGCGCGGATGCGGCAGCGCTGATCAAGCGTTATCAAACGTAACGTCAGAAAACCCTGTGACGCCGCGTTTTGCTTTACGTTTACGTCAACTGCTCTATCTTGTCGTCATATCACCAGCGTGTTGATATGCCGGAGGGGCCATGTCGGACGATACCAAGACCATCAGACAGATGTGTGACGCCTTCAGCGTCACCCCGCGCACATTGCGCTTCTACGAGGCGAAAGAGCTGCTCTCGCCCCTGCGGCAGGGCCAGCACCGCCTTTTCACGCGCCGCGATCAGGCGCGTCTGAAGCTGATCCTGCGCGGCAAGCGCTTCGGCTTCAGCCTGGAAGAGATTCGCCAGCTTCTGAACATGTATGACCGCGATGACAGCGAGTTGAAGCAATTGCGCAAGACCTATGAGATTGCGCTGGAACGTCTGGCCGATATGGAACGCCAGCGCGACGAGTTGACCGATGCCATCGCAGATCTGAAAAAGGATCTGGCCTGGGGCGAGGCCGTGCTGCGCCAGCAAGACCGCCCCAACGCCGCCGAATAACCCCGAATTTGCGCCCAAGGCGCAACTCTGACGACGCACAGGAGAGCCTTCATGCCCAGCTACACAGCGCCCACCAAGGATTTGAATTTCGTTCTGCATGATCTGTTGCAGATCAGCCAGTCCGAGATTCCGGGCTATGCTGATCTAGAGGCCGATTTCACTTCGGCGATTGTGGAAGAGGCCGCCAGGCTTGCCGAAGGCGTGCTCGCGCCGCTCAACCAGATCGGCGACCAGCAGGGCTGCCGGCTGGAAAATGGCGTCGTCTACACGCCCGAAGGCTTCAAACCCGCGTTCGAGCAGATCAAGCAGGGCGGCTGGAACGGGCTGGACCTGCCCGAGGAATTCGGCGGTCAGAACCTGCCCTATGTGATCGGCTCTGCCGTGGGAGAGATCTTCGTTTCGTCCAATATGGCGCTGAACATGTATCAGGGTCTGACGCATGGTGCGATCTCGGCGATTCTGGCACATGGCTCGGATGAACAGAAAGCCAGGTTCCTGCCCAAGATGGTCAGCATGGACTGGACCGGCACCATGAACCTGACCGAACCGCATTGCGGCACCGATCTGGGGCTGATGCGCACCAAGGCAGAACCGCAGGAGGATGGCAGCTACAGGATCACGGGCCAGAAGATCTTCATCTCTGCGGGCGATCACGACATGGCAGAAAATGTCATCCATCTGGTGCTGGCCAAGGCACCGGGCGGGGGCGAAGGCACCAGGGGCATCTCGCTTTTCATCGTGCCGAAATTTCTTGTGGGGGAAGAAGGCAGCCTTGGTGCGCGCAATGGCGTGTCGGTTGGCAATATCGAAAAGAAGATGGGCATTCACGGCAATGCCACCTGCGTGATGAATTATGATGGCGCGACCGGCTATCTGATCGGCGATCTGCACAAGGGCATGCGCGCGATGTTCACCATGATGAACGAAGCCCGCATCGGTGTCGGCCTGCAAGGCTATGCCCAGGCGGTCGTGGCCTATGAAAATGCGCGCGCCTATGCGCTGGAACGGCTGCAAGGCCGCGATGTCACGGGCGTGCAGAACCCTGACGGCCCGGCTGACCCGCTGATCGTGCATCCCGATGTGCGCCGCATGCTGATGGATCAGAAAAGCTTTGTCGAAGGCGCGCGTGCCTTCACCCTGTGGGGGGCAAGCCTGATCGACCGCGCACATCGCATGGGCGACAAGGACGCGGATGGGCTGATTTCGCTGCTGACGCCGGTGATCAAGGGCTTTTTGACCGATAAGGGGTTCGAGATGTGCGTTCAGGCCCAGCAGGTCTATGGCGGGCATGGCTATATCGAGGAATGGGGCATGTCCCAATTCGCCCGCGATGCGCGCATCGCGATGATCTATGAAGGCGCGAATGGGGTGCAGGCGCTTGATCTGGTGGGGCGCAAGCTGGCCGCAGATGGCGGCAAGCATGTCATGGCCTTCTTCGATCTGGTCAAGGGCTTCATCAAGGACAATGACGGCGATGAGCGGCTCGACGCCTTCCTGAAACCGCTGAAAGCTGCGTCGAAGGATTTGCAGGCGGCGGGTATGTTCTTCATGGAACGCGGCATGAAGAACCCCAATGACGCGCTGGCCGGGTCGACGGATTTCCTGCATCTTTTCGGGCATGTCTGTCTGGGGCTGGTCTGGGCGCAGATGGCCAGGGCCGCCCATGCCGCGCTGGATGCCGGGGCGTCCGATGCCGATTTCTACCACACGAAACTGGCCACCGGGCGCTACTACATGGCCCGCCAACTTCCCGCCACGGCGATGCATCTGGCCCGCATCCAGAGCGGGGCAGAACCCGTGATGGCGCTTCAGGCCGAACAGTTCTGATGTGCCTGCATCGTGATCAAAGGGGGGACAGATGCCCAAACGCTTTCGCCTGACACGGCGCTTCAACGCGGCGATGACCGAAGACGGCTATCGCCGCCTGAAACGCTTCGCGCAAGAGGCCGGGCTGGATGAAGGCGAGGCGCTGTCCTTCCTGTTCGAGAATTTCGACTCTGTCACCCATGACGAAAACCTGCGCCACCGGCTGCGCCTGTTCAATTCGGAACTGGAGGAGCGCAAGCGATGAAACCGATGAAACCCCGCTGCCTTCGGCGAGAGTATTTTGGGCAAGATGAAACCCATGCAATGCGCCCCGCCCCTCGGCTTGTGGCGTCAACGGGACGGGGCGGCTTCACCTTGCGCGGTCATCGGCTCTCCAGCCTGTACCGCGCCTGCAACCATCGCGCATTAACCTTAACGCGCGGTTACTATGATCAGGCTGCTGGCTTCATCTTGCCCAAAATACTCAAATTATCCGCTCACGGGTTCTGGCAGACAGGGAAGGCGCGCGCATGAAGCTGCATTGTTTCGGGGAAAGCGGCAATGCCTACAAGGCGGCGCTGACATTGGAACTGGCCGGGTTTGAGTGGACGCCGGTCCGGGTCGATTTCTTTGCCGGGGCCACGCGCAGCCCCGCCTTTCGCGCGCTCAACCCGATGGGCGAGGTGCCGGTGCTGGAAGATGGCGCGCGGGTGCTGACCCAGTCTGCGGTGATCCAGCTGCATGTCGCGCGCAAGGCCGGGAAGTTTCTGGGTGCGGACCAGCAGGAACAGGACGAGCTGCTGCGCTGGCTGTTTTGGGACAATCACAAGCTGACCGCCAATGCGTCCTCGGTGCGATTTCTGTCGAATTTTCTGCCAGAGGCCAAGCGCCCCGGCCCGGTGATTGCTTTTCAGACCGCGCGGTTGCGCGATGCGCTGAAAGTGCTGAATGCGCATTTGGACGGGCGCGACTGGATCGTGGGGGATAGCCCGACCATCGCCGATTTCGCCGCTTGCGGCTATCTGTATTACCCCGAACCGTTCGGGTTTGCGCGCGCCGACTGGCCGCAGATCGACCGCTGGCTTGAGCGCATCGCAGGGCTGCCCGGCTGGAAACATCCTTATGAGCTGATGCCCGGATCGCCTGCCGACCGGGCCAAACCGACATCCTGAACCGGAGGAGAGTATGACCGACGCCTATATCTATGATGCCATCCGCACACCGCGGGGCAAGGGGCGCGCCGATGGCAGCCTGCATGAAGTGACCTCTGTGCGGCTGTCTGCACTGGTGCTGAATGCGCTGAAATCGCGCAATGATCTGGACACGCGCGCGATCGAGGATGTGATCTGGGGCAATGTCACCCAGGTGGGCGAACAGGGCGGTTGCCTTGCGCGCACGGCGGTGATGGCCTCGGATTTCGATGAACAGGTGCCGGGGCTGGCGATCAACCGGTTCTGTGCCAGTGGCATGGAGGCGGTCAATCTGGCCGCCAATCAGGTTCGCGGCGGGGCAGGCATGGCCTATGTCGCAGGCGGGGTCGAGATGATGAGCCGCGTGGCGATGGGCTCGGATGGTGCGGCCGTGGCGGTTGACCCTTCGGTCGCGATGAACAGCCATTTCGTGCCACAGGGCATTGCCGCTGATATCATCGCCACCGAATACGGCTTCACCCGCGAAATGGCCGATGCGCTGGCGGTTGAAAGCCAGAAGCGCGCGGCGGCGGCGTGGGAAGCGGGGCGCTTTGCGGCTTCGGTCGTGCCTGTGACCGACATCAACGGGCTGCCCGTTCTGGAGCGCGACGAATATATCCGCCCCGGCACCGACATGCAGAGCCTTGGCGCGCTCAAACCCGCCTTCAAGGATATGGGCGAGGTGATGCCGGGTTTCGACAAGGTCGCGCTGATGAAATACCCGCATCTGGAGCGCATCGCGCATATCCACCATGCGGGCAATTCCTCTGGGATTGTCGATGGCGCGGCGGGGGTGCTGGTCGGCGACAAGGAATTCGGCGAGAAATATGGTCTGAAGCCGCGCGCGCGGATCCGCGCGACCGCCAAGATCGGCACCGACCCCACCATCATGCTGACCGGCCCGGTGCCCGTGACCGAGAAGATCCTGCAAGACGCGGGCATGCAGATCTCGGATATCGATCTGTTCGAGGTCAATGAGGCCTTTGCCTCGGTGGTGCTGCGCTTCATGCAGGCGTTTGACGTCGGCAGCGAGCGCGTCAATGTCAATGGCGGTGCGATTGCGATGGGCCACCCGCTGGGGGCCACGGGCGCGATCATCATCGGCACGCTTCTGGACGAGTTGGAACGCAGCGGCAAAAGCACCGGGCTGGCCACGCTCTGTGTGGCCTCGGGCATGGGCGCTGCCACCATCATCGAGAGGGTGTGATGCCGAAGCTGGACCCAGCCCTTGCGCCGGTCAGAACCGGCTCGTCCTATCCTGAACCCTATGCCAGCCAGATGGCCGGGCGCTCGGCGCAGCTTCTGGGCAGCCTGGCGGGGTTGACGCAATTCGGCGTCAATATCGTGACGCTGGACCCCGGTGCAGTGGCGTCGCTGCGCCATTGGCATCTGCGCGAGGATGAATTCGCGATGGTGCTGGACGGGGTACTGGTGCTGGTCGAGGATGATGGCGAGATCACGATGCATCCGGGCGACTTCGCCGCCTGGAAGGCGGGCGTGCCCAATGGGCACCGCTTCGTCAACCGGTCTGAAGCGCCCGCCCGTTTTCTGGTGGTCGGCACCAAGGTGGATGAAGATGTCTGCACCTATGTCGATGTGGATATGAAGGTGCACATCTCTGGGGCGGGCAACAGGTTTACATATCATGATGGCAGCGACTGGGACGGACCCCGTAATCTGCCGAAGGGAGAGAGTTGAGATGACCGATTTCCACTATTCCGTCGATCCGGATGGTGTCGCCACCATCATTTGGGACGTTGCCAAGAAATCGATGAATGTGATGACTATTGAAGGCTTGCAGGAGCTGGAGGCGCATATCGACACTGCCCTTGCCGATGACGGCGTGAAGGGTGTGATCATCACCAGCGGCAAGCCCGATTTCGCGGGCGGCATGGATCTGAATGTGCTGGCCTCGGCCAGTGGCGCGGCCAGTGACGACCCTGCGGGTGATGTGTTCACTGCGATCAGCTATATCCATTCGGTGCTGCGCAAGATCGAACGCGCGGGCATGGACCCCAAGACACTGAAAGGGGGCAAGCCGATTGTGGCAGCGCTGCCGGGCACCGCGCTGGGCATCGGGCTGGAATTGCCGCTTGCCTGCCATCGCATCTTTGCCGCTGACAACCAAAAGGCCAAGATCGGCCTGCCCGAGATCATGGTTGGCATCTTCCCCGGTGCAGGCGGCACCACGCGGCTGTCGCGCAAGATGGGCGCGATGGGGGCGGCCCCCTTCCTGCTGGAAGGCAAGCTGAGCGACCCGAAAAAGGCCAAATCGGCGGGGTTGATTGACGAGGTGGTGCCAGCCGCAGACTTGCTGGCCCGCGCGAAAGAGTGGGTGCTGAGCGCCAAGGATGCCGATCTGGTCAAGCCCTGGGACGCCAAGGGCTTCAAGATGCCCGGCGGCGCGCCCTATCACCCGGCGGGTTTCATGACCTTTGTGGGTGCATCTGCCATGATCAATGGCAAGACCAATGGGGTTTATCCCGCGGCAAAGGCGCTTTTGTCGGCGGTATATGAAGGTGCGCTGGTGCCCTTTGACACCGCGCTGAAGATCGAGACGCGCTGGTTTACGCATGTTTTGATGAACCCGTCCGCGACCGCGATGATCCGCTCGCTTTTCATCAACAAGGAAGCGCTGGAAAAAGGCGCGAACCGCCCTGCTATCGGCGACGAAAAGGTGGTGAAGCTTGGCGTTCTGGGTGCGGGCATGATGGGGGCCGGGATTGCCTATGTCGCCGCCAATGCCGGGATTGACGTTGTGCTGATCGATGCCGAACAGGCCGCGGCGGAACGCGGCAAGGGCTATGCCGAGGGGGTGCTTGACAAGGGCATGAAGCGCGGCAAGGTCAGCGAAGCAAAAAAGTCCGAGGTGCTGGGGCGCATCCTGCCCACCACGGATTACGCCGCGCTGGAAGGCTGCGACCTGATCATCGAAGCCGTGTTCGAAGACCCGAAAGTGAAGGCAGAGGTGACGGCCAGGGCCGAGGCGGTGATCCCAAAGGACGCGATCTTTGCCACCAACACTTCTACCCTGCCAATCTCTGATCTGGCTAAGGCCAGCGCGCGGCCTGATCAGTTCATCGGCATTCATTTCTTCAGCCCCGTCGACAAGATGCTGCTGGTCGAGATCATCAAGGGGCGCGAAACCGGCGAACGTGCCGTGGCCAAGGCGCTGGATTTCGTCCGCCAGATCCGCAAGACGCCGATTGTCGTCAATGATGCGCGTTTCTTCTACGCCAATCGCTGCATCATCCCCTATCTGAATGAAGGTATGCGGATGCTGCGCGAAGGGGTGCGCCCGGCGCTGATCGAAAACGCCGCCAAGCTGATGGGCATGCCGCTGGGACCGCTGCAACTGGTCGATGAAACCAGCCTTGATCTGGGCGCGAAGATCGCGCGCGCAACCCGCGCGGCAATGGGCGATGCCTACCCCGATGGCGATGTCGACGAGGTTGTCTTCGGCATGGTCGATCAGGGGCGGCTGGGGCGCAAGGCGCAGGCGGGCTTTTATGACTATGACGAGAAGGGCAAGCGTCTGGGCTTGTGGGCGGGGCTGGCCGGGTATTTCCCGCCCGCCGCAGATCAGCCTGACCTGATCACAGTGCAGCACCGGCTGATGTTCGCTCAGGCGCTGGAAGCGGTGCGCGCGCTGGAAGAAGGCGTGCTGACCGATATCCGCGAAGGCGATGTCGGGGCGATTCTGGGCTGGGGCTTTGCGCCTTGGTCGGGCGGGCCGTTTTCGTGGCTGGACATGCTGGGCGCGCCCTTTGCCGTGTCGGTCTGCGATGATCTTGAAGCCCGGTTCGGCCCGCGTTTCAAGGCGCCGCAGATGCTGCGCGACATGGCCGAAAGCGGGCGGGGCTTTTATGACAGCCGCGCATCAAAGGCGGCCTGAAGGAATGCTCAGACAGGCAGCGCCGCTTTGGCGGTGTGGCCTGTCGCCGCGCCGTTAAGCGCATCTGCCACCCGGCGCAACTGGCCAAAGCTCAGCCGGGGCTGGCCCGGTGCCGTGGCCATCGCCGCCGACCACAGCGGCGAGAAATCGCTTTCCGCGCGCGCGCTGACAAGCGTCGCGCCCGAGCAATGAATGACCTGCTCTTGGGCGAAGGTCAGCATGTGAATCGTCAGATCCTGCGCGATAGGCTGGCGGCGCACGCCGTTGAAACCTTCCAGCATCAGCGCCTGAATCAGCACGAAGGGGTCGCCGAAATGATCCTCTGCCATGTCGGATTCGATGATCACTTCCTGACAGGGCAGCAATCGCATGGGGTTGCGGTTGCCCAGCGCGCCCGCAGGCACATCCATCAAGAAGCGCTTATGCGATGGCACCGTGTCAAGGGACAGGGTCAGGCAGTGATTGTTGACCAGGGGTTGCATGCCACTATCGAAGGTCATGATCATGTCACCCGGTTCGATGGCATGAACAGGTCGCCAGCCGGTATTGGTGGCAATCAGGCTGTCGGGCAACAGCCCGTCCTCGCGCAGGGCGAAGTCATAAAGCCTGGCATCCTTGTACATCGCCAGCGAAATCGCATGCGCGCCCTCTGATGGCGTGGGGGTGTGACCGGTGCTGTTCAGTGCAGTGTCAGGCATCTGTGATCCCCTTTACAATCGAACCACGGTGGATTTCGGATTCTCTGTTGTAGTTAACCGGGCGTAAGCGGCGGCATCACGGAAAAAACTGGACTTTTTCAGGGCAAGGCATTCTAGAATATCCGATGGGAGAGGGGCGTTCGGACCCTTGGCCACAAGGGTCACACGCCGAGCGAAGCAGACCATAATCAGGGAGGATTGCATGGGCTGGCTGGCTGATGAAACCGGGCTGGAACGCTGCAAGGCGAATTTCGTGCCATTGACACCGCTTTCGCATCTGCGCCGCGCCGCGGATGTCTTTGCGACCCGCGAGGCGCTGGTCTATGGCACGATCCGGCGCAGCTATGCCGAATATGCCGAGCGCGTCACGCGGCTGGCCTCGGCGCTGGCCGGGGCCGGGGTGGCACCGGGCGATGTGGTGGCAACGCTGCTGCCCAATATCGCCCCCCATGCCGAGGCATCTTTTGCGGTGCCCGCCTGTGGCGGGGTGCTCAACACCATCAACACGCGGCTCGATCTGGACACTGTACGCTATATTCTGGATCATGGCGGCGCGAAGCTGGTGCTGGCCGATGCTGCGGTGCTTGATCTGGTGGAAGCCGCCTGCGCAGCCCTTGATACGCCGCCCCGCATCATCGAAATCGCCGATACCCAGGCCGGTTTCACCCCCTCCGGGCGGCATGCCGAATATGAAAGCTTTCTTGCTTCGGGCGATCCGGGTTTCGCGTGGCATCTGCCTGAAGATGAATGGGAAAGCCTTGCGCTGAATTACACCTCGGGCACCACCGGGAGGCCCAAGGGCGTGGTCTATTCGCATCGCGGTGCCTATCTGATGACGATGGGCACGGCGATTGCGTGGCAGATGGCGCTGCACCCGCGTTACATGACCATCGTGCCGCTGTTTCACTGCAATGGCTGGAACCATACATGGATGATCCCGATGCTGGGGGGCACGGTCATCTGCTGCCGCGACATCACCGCTAGGGCCATGTATGATCTGATTGCCGATGAGCAGGTCAGCCATTTCGGCGGTGCGCCGATTGTGCTCAACACGCTGATCAATGCCCCTGATCAGGACCGGCGCAGTTTCGACCATATCGTGCAGGTCTATACCGCCGGCGCCCCGCCCCCGGCCGCAATTCTGGCCGCGATCGAACCGCTGGGCTTTCATGTCACCCAGGTCTATGGCCTGACCGAAACCTATGGTCATGTCACCGAATGCATCTGGCGCGCCGAAGACTGGGACGGGCTGGATGATGAGGCGCGCTACGCGATCAAGGCCCGCACCGGCGTGCTGATGCCGATGATGGAAGACATCACTGTCTGCGACCCCGAAACCATGCAGCCCGTGCCGCGCGATGCCACCGCATTGGGAGAGATCATGCATCGCGGCAATTGCGTGATGAAAGGCTATCTGAAGAACCCCGCCGCCACCGCCGAGGCATTCCGGGATGGCTATTTCCATTCCGGCGATATCGCCTTTCAGCACCCTGACGGCTATATCAAGATCGCCGATCGCGCCAAGGATATCATCATCTCGGGCGGTGAGAATGTCTCGTCAGTAGAGGTCGAGGGCGTGTTGATGAAACACCCCGCGGTCGGTCTGGCCTCGGTGGTGGCCAAGCCCGACCCGAAATGGGGCGAGGTGCCCTGCGCCTGCATCGAATTGAAATCGGGTGCGCAAGTTACCGAGGCCGAACTCATTGCCTTTTGCCGCGAAAGGCTGGCGGGCTTCAAGACGCCCAAGCGCGTGGTGTTCATGGAGTTGCCCAAGACCTCGACCGGCAAGATACAGAAGTTTGAACTGCGCGCGGTGGTGCGCGCGCTTTGAAGCGCTGGCAATGGTGCGGTCTGCAGGCTAGGATGGGCCGATAACGACCAGAGCAGGCAAGCGGGCATGACGACCGCGCTGAAGAAATACAGCAAACTTGAAGGGCCGGGATTATGGTCCGGCGCGGTCGCGGATCAGCGCCGTGACGTCATCGTGTCCTTTGGCGAGGCGACGCTGGTGATCAGCGACAGCCGCAGCCTGCATGTGCTGTCGCATTGGTCGCTGGCGGCAGTGGAACGCCTCAACCCCGGCGCGCATCCGGCGCTTTTCAGCCCCGATGGCGGGGCAGAAGAAGTGCTAGAACTTGACGATACCCTGCTGATCGAGGCGCTGGAAGAAGTGCGCGCGGCGCTGATCACGCAGCCGGGCTGGTTCGAACGGCTGCGCCTGCCGGTGATGCTGGCGCTTAGCGCGGCCGCGCTCGGGCTGGGGGCGCTGCTGTTGCCGCCCGCGCTGGTCGATCACACTGCCGCCATCGTGCCGATGGCCAAGCGCGCCGAGATCGGCGAACGTATTCTGGCCGATCTGCAACAATCCGGGGCGCAACTCTGTCAGGGGGCACAGGGCGCTGCGGCGCTGGCCATGCTGTCGCGGGTATTATTCGATGTGCCGGTGCGGGTGGTGGTGATGCGCGACCTGCCAGCCGCGCCCCCGCGCATTCAGCCTTTGCCCGGTGCGGTGCTGCTGGTTGATGCGGGGGTGCTGTACCTTGCCGATAATGTCGACAGCCTGGCGGGCGCGCTGGTCATGGCGCGGCTTCACGCCCAGGCGCAGGATCCGCTGCGCCCGCTGCTGTATCATGTCGGGGTCATCACCACCTTCCGGCTCTTGACCACCGGCAGTCTGCGCCCCGGCGCCGCGCGCGGCTATGCCCGCATCGCGCTGTCGCGCCCGTTGCCCGATCTGTCGGGGGGTGATCTTGCCGCGGCGTTTCACGGACGGGTCGGCCTGCTCGCGGCACTGCAGGCAAACGCCGCGCTGCATGATCCGGCGCTGACCGAGATGCTCGCCACGCTCGCCCCGGCCGCGCGCCCGGACACCCCAACCGCGGCCTTGACCGACGGGCAATGGGTCAGCCTTCAGAATATCTGCGATAGCTGATCGCGGCCGCTTCATCCTTGCAGAAATATCCTGGGGGAGCGGGGGGGGCCCCCCCCCCCGGGGCCCCGGGGGGGGCGCCCCCCCCCCCCCCAACAAAAAACACCCCCCCCGCCGGGGGGGGGG
>JAFIEF010000106.1 GCA_020832655.1 Paracoccaceae bacterium | reverse complement strand
GGAACAGCGTGTCCGGATTGGCCCGCTCGATCTCCTGCATAGCCTTCTGGAGGGCTGCGCCGACGTTGGCTGGGACTTCCCTGATGTCGTTCCAGTGACTGCCCTCAGGCAGCACGAAACGGTGCACCTCCGGAAACAGGGAAGGGTCCGCTTCGCCATAAATCTCTCGAGCCTCAGCCGTCTCTTCGTCCCAGACGTCGGAGATGCGCTTGAAGAACAGCAAAGGAAGGATGTAACCCTTCCAATCCGTCCGATCGACAGCGGAACCGCGAAGAGTATTCGCGGCGTCCCACATCGCAGATTTCAACTGCAGATTATTGTTCAACGAATCGTTCATTCTTCACTCTGAGCGCCACCGGGGGCTTTGGGGGCTACGCCGGCCTCGACCGCCTTCAGCCGGTCATATTCCTCGACGGCCAACACGACGACGACAGTCCGCCCGTGCTTGGCCACGGCGACAGGCTCGGCTCGGGCGAGATCGATCAACCGTCCGAAGCCATATTTCGCGTCTTTCGCGCTCAGGGTCTGCATTCGACTCCCCGCCTATGCCTTCATCACTTTTGGCCAATTTGGCCCAATGAAGCAATAGCGTCGTTTGAGCGGGATGTCAGAAGCGAGGTGGTCAAGGACCGGAGAAGGTGTTTTTTTGATCACTCCAGCCCAGTGGAAACGGCTCTAGCACCTGCGCCAACGTCACCTCCGGCGCCTGTCGCCCGTTCAGAATGACATCAACGATATTTGGCGCAAGCAAGGTCAGCCGCAACACACGCGTCATGTAGGACGGCGCAATCCCCTCCCGCTCGGCCAGTTCGGCGATGGTGGCGTACTCACCCGATTCAAGCATACGCTTCCAGCGGAACGCGCGCGCCAACGCCTTGACCATCGTGTTGTCGGTGCGACGCGGCTGCGCGGCGTCGTCAGGCAACTGCATCTCCTTCCGCCCGCCACGCTTCACGATCCGCAACGGAACGTGGAGCGTCAGGGTGTCCGAGATCGACGCCCCGCGGGTCATGCTGCAGCCTCGATGCCACCGTCCAGCATCTCGCGGGCCAGCCCCCCGAGCCCGTCGACGCGCAACCGGATGTTCAGGCCCTCGGCGCCAATGTCCACGCGCTCGACCAGCAGCGCAACGATCCGCGCCTGCTCGGCGGGGAAGAGTTCGTCCCACAGCGGATCGAGATGCTTCAGGGCGGCGCGGGCGTCGGCTTCGGTGATGCCGTCGGCGTGGTTGCGCGCCGCCTTCCACGTGCCCACCACAATCTCGGGCTGGCGGAACACGGCGCGGAGTTGATCGATGACGGCGCCCTCGATCTCGCCCCCAGGCACGCGGCCGACCGGACAAGATCCGGCCCCATGCTTCAGCACGGTCTGGCTGACATAATATCGGTACAGTCGCCCGCCCTTGCGTGTATGCGTTGGCGAAAAGGCCGCGCCATCCGGGCCATAGAGCAGCCCTTTTAGAAGCGCCGGCGTCTGGGCGCGGGTTCGGGCCGCGCGCTTGCGCGGGCTCTCCGTTAGGATGGCGTGGACCTTGTCCCATATTTCGCGGTCAATGATTGCATCGTGCTCACCGGGATAGCTGTCACCCTTGTGTACTGCCTCGCCGATATAGGCACGATTATTCAGCAGCCGATACAGATATTTCTTGTCGATCTGGTTGCCGCGCGGTGTGCGCAGGCCGCGCTTTCCAACCTCTCGCGCGAGTTCGGTGCAGGATCCGATCTCAAGGAAGCGGGCGAAGATCCAGCGCACATGCGCAGCGGCATCTTCGTCGACCAGCAATTTCCGGTTCTCGACGCGATAGCCATAGGGCGGCACCCCGCCCATCCACATCCCCTTCTTGCGGCTGGCTGCGACCTTGTCGCGGATGCGTTCGGCGGTGACTTCCCGTTCAAACTGGGCGAAGGACAGCAGGATGTTCAGCGTCAGCCGCCCCATGGATGTGGTCGTGTTGAACGATTGCGTGACCGAGACGAAGGTCACCCCGTTCCGGTCGAAGACCTCGACCAGCTTGGCGAAATCGGCCAGCGAACGGCTGAGACGGTCGATCTTATAGACGACCACGACATCAACCAACCCGTCCTCAATATCCTCCATGAGCTGCTTCAATCCGGGCCGTTCCAGCGTGCCGCCCGAGATGCCACCATCGTCATACTGATCGCGGACAAGTACCCAGCCCTCTGAGCGCTGGCTGGCGATGTACGCCTCGCAGGCTTCGCGCTGGGCATGCAGGCTGTTGAATTCCTGCTCCAACCCTTCTTCGGAAGATTTGCGGGTATAGACCGCGCAGCGCAGTTTTCTGACGACAGGTTTTGTCATGCCCGCCCCCTGTGGTTCTTTAGGCCGAAGAAGACCCAGCCATTCCAGCGCGTGCCGGTGATGGCGCGCGCAATGGCGGACAGCGACTTGTAGGGCCGCCCCTGCCACTCGAAGCCATCGGCGGTGACCGTTACGATCTGTTCGACGCCCTGCCATTCGCGCAGCAACCGCGTGCCGGTGATGGGACGGTCGAGATTGGCGCGGATGCTGCGCTTCTTTTTGTCACCGCCATCCAGCTCCTCTCCAAGCCGTTCCAGCCGCCGGATCGTTTCAGGTTTCAACCCGCCATAGGCCAGTTCCTGGATGCGGTAGGCCAGACGGGATTCCAGATAGCGCCTATTGAATGGCGGCGGATCGCTGTCGAATAGGTCTCGCCACTGCTTCTTCAGGTCGGGCGTCGGCATCGTCTTGAGCGCCGCCAAGCGCGCTGGGATGGGATCAGGCTTGTTCATGCAGTTCTCCGGTCTCTTGGAGTTGCATGAAGGCATTGGTCGCGCAAAGAGTGTAGGCAACTTTCTCCCGTATCTGCAGAGTGTTGCGCGCGCTCCCGCTGGCGCAGCCGAACGAGACCGAGCGCCAGCAGGCCGCAGAGTTCCTTGCGCCGTTCGGTGGCGGTCATGTGGTCAGGGTGCAGCGGATTGGGGCGTTTCATCTCGCGACGGCC
This sequence comes from Paracoccaceae bacterium, assembly GCA_020832655.1. Taxonomy (GTDB): domain Bacteria; phylum Pseudomonadota; class Alphaproteobacteria; order Rhodobacterales; family Rhodobacteraceae; genus Roseinatronobacter. Next base: position 9,729 of record JAFIEF010000106.1, on the reverse strand, counting down.
TCGATCGGTGGTGTTGTTATCGATGAAAAGCCAGTTAACAACGCTGAACGGGACAGAGCTGTTGCCAACACGCGCCGGTAGAATAGACTAGCCTTTGAAGAACACTTCGGTTGTGGGCCGCGTAGATTGGGTCTGTCATGGCAAAACGAACTGCAAAAAGTAATCCATGCCTAGAGCAGCTCATTGCGAAGGCTGCCCCCGCACTCATGTGCGATTTTCTTTCACATTCCGATTTTGCCAACCTAGGTTTGGGGGTTATCATCGAATCTGAGCGGCACCTGTCGGGGGCAATTTCCGAGATCCGCCGAAAGCCAGGGGCAAGTATCTTTCCAATTGAGCAGGCGGCTTCCGAGATATTAGATCAATCAGAGGATGTCCCAGATCGTTTGGCATTGCGGATTGTGGAAGAGCGAAAGGACGGCGATTTCATCACTCGCTATCGAAAAACGGAAGGAAGCGTCAACAGGGCGATTCTGAGATGGGCTTGGGCTCCCGCTGTTTTTATGGAGGTTGACCGAACATGGCGTTTCCAGAGGTTCCGTGAAACCGGGAAATATTATGAAGGGCGCTTCGTGGATCTCCCGATTCGATTGTCTCCTGATGACATAGACTGTGATCAACTTGAAAAGGAGATCGAGTTAAAATTAGGGCTGACCGAGGGTTGCAATGTAAATATCTGGAGAGACCTCAGCATAGATTCAGGTAGCGACAGTATTATCTTGCTCGTGACAACTGGTGGTCAGAACGTGCGCGTTCGCGAGTGGAAAAAAGGGTTAGAGCCGAGGCCTTTAGACTATCAACCCGTTGACGAATTCCTGATTAGCTATACTCCTTCCCGCGGGATGATCGAGGTATGCGCACAAGATCCTGTAGCTCGCCGTGTACTTGGTGAGACTTTCGCAAAGGAGATTTTGAATGTTGACCTGTTGACCCGACCGTTGAGTTGGGAGGTCTATAATCTCTGGCGATTTCGAGAAACAGTGGAACTGGACGTTCCGGCGCATCTGGAGGGTCGCGTCCTAGCGACCAGCGTCATCGAAGCTTCCATAACCGCTGGTTTCAAGGGCCAGACATTTTCCGCAAAATGCGGACCGAAAGACGATATGCGCCCCTTCGCAGAAAGACTGTTGTCTGCGGTTCGGGGGCTCCCAGGGGCTGGCAGGATAGTGCGGGTCCTCATTCATGTGACCTATATGCCGCATGGGAAGGAGCGTACATCAAGCTTTTCCTTTGCCTTGTCGGGAAAAAACCGCTCTACTATTGCGGGACTAAGGCAAAGGGAACGCATTTCGATCGCGAATGCTCTCATGGAGCATTGGAAAGTGGTTGAGAAATATCAATCGCTCACAGGCCTAGAAGTTGGCACTGCCTTACCAAATATCCTGCGTTTACTCGACCATGCCCCCGGGCCCGTCGAGGCGGACATGATCGAAGGTCTCGGGGGAGACATCGCCTTATTGAATAAGGCCAGCATTATTGTCCGCCGTGGGCTGGCAGATGTTGTCCTTTTGGAAGACGAACTCTGGGATTTGGGTGACAATGCGATCTTGAAGGAAGATGGAAGCGTCGCCGCAGTCGATTCGGAGAAACGAGAGGGGCCCACCATCCCACGCAAGATCGTAGAACAATACGAAATTCGCACCGACGAAATACTGCATGAAATCCTGTCAGCGATGACTTTTTTAAAGCGCACAGGGCGGCGCGTCTCCGAAACCAAAAATCTTTGGCGAGTCGGAAATGCTGAAATTGAAAGTTCAACCGTACCTGTTTGGATCGCCCGCAACCTTAATGACGGAGAGGTTTGTGCAGAAGTCGATACGGCCTTGCGCAAGCTCTCGGATTTGCCCCAAGGAGTGATTTTAGCAACAGGCGAGTCACCCTTCCAATGCCTTGGATGTCATGTTGTTATTCCCATCAGTTCTTGCTTGGGCCCAAGCAAAGAAGCTGATCCAGAACTATTGAAGGAGGAATTTTTTGTTGGTCGGGCTCTTGCCGCGGCAGGCGAGCGGGCACGGCTTTTGCAGGTTGGCACGACCCTTGCCAAACTTGTGGTTCCTGGGAAGGGCGAGATTGTCGTGAACGGCAAGACACGTGTTGATGCGACACGCTTGTTGGTGGACGCCGCGAACGCGGGCGGCCTGTCTGTACCAACCGGCGACATCTGCGGTGACCGCATGGATCATCCAAGGCAAGTATACGGCACCGCTTTGTGGAAGGACCTACACCCCAAATTCATTGAGAGTGGGGGACGAGGGTCGTGGCGCATCGCACGCTAAATCCTCACCCAGCTAGGTTTCAGCTAGGTTTGGCTGCCTAACCCACTCTGATTCGCCGTGATCTGAGAAGGCTCCTATCAACAAAGGAGCCCCCAGATGGCCTACCCATTTCAAACCCAAGCGCAGTCATCGCAAGGCGCGCTGAACACGAAGCCCACCACCCACAACCCGGAATGGCGCTGCACGCGCTGTGACAAGCTGCTCGGCGTTTGCCGGGACGGCCGCATGCACCTGCGTTTTGCGCGGGGGCACGAGTATTTCGTGGGCTTCCCCGTCCAAGCGACATGCCGCGGCTGCGGGACGCTGAATCAGGCGTCCAGCCCCACGGGCTGACGCGCCCCGGCACCACCAACCCCCTGAAATCCCGGAGACGCGCGACGTCCTGACCTGGCCACGAGAAGGCGCTGGACGCCTGGCCGCAAGGCAGGCGTCCAATGTCCCTCGCGTGGCACGAAATCCGTGATCAGCTCATGCGTTCCTCTTCAACTCTCGGTTTTCAGCGCTGTCTGAGGGTCATTCGGGATGAACAACTCTGCTTGCAGCGGTTCAGCGACCGCACGGCAGTTCTCGAATATCTGCACCATGGCAACGACGCGCCAGAGCGCAAGAACGACGTTCTGGCGGCCCTTGTTGCGGCGGCGCAAGCCGCGCCACAGACTGCCAATTGCGCTCAGACGCTCTTGCTGCTGGCCCTTTGGCCGGGGCTGGATGCCGTGCGGCGACGATTGATCTGGCGCTGGAAATGCGCGCCCGACGATATTGCAGCCGATGTATTGGGAACCGTGTGCCAGGGCATCATGGGAATGGACCTTGCAAAGGTAAACCGGATCGCGGCGACGCTACTGCGCAATGTCGAGCGCGACATTGGCCGGGCACTTCAGCGAAATGCGGATCGCGACAAGCTGCATTCGATCATTGACCCGGAGGTTTTGCCGCTGGATGCGGCAACTGACGATGTGTTTGCCAGCGAGACACATTTGACACGCGAGGTCGAGGCGCTGATCGGGCGGGACGCGCAACTGGTGCTCTCGGTTGCCTGGGATGGCAAGTCCCAGGCCGAGGCCGGGGCGGCGCTGGGCCTTTCGGAAGCAGCGGCAAGAAAGCGGTTTCAGCGCGCCACGCGCCGTCTGCGCGATCATTTGCATTGAATGCAGATCACCTTGTCCCGATCCGGCACCGCAACTGGCTTTTCAGCAGTGATGCAACCGCCCTTGGGGCCAGCCAGTGATGCCGATGTTGAACATGCCAGAACCGAAGACCGATGACATGACCCGAATCCCCGGGCTGTTTCGCCGCTGGGAATTGGCCGAACTGATCCTGCCGGGGCAATCCTATCACATCGAAGCCGCCGGTCATGCCGATGATGGCACACCCCTGTTCGCGGTCTACAAGGGCGCCGATCCCCACGCCACAGGTCTGTCTGATTGATGCCGGGCCCGGGCGATCCTCATCCTTTCGACCCCGCCAGCTGCGCAGGCGGTTCTGGCGAAGCGATGCCTGTCGCGCCGAACAACGCGCAGATCGCGCTCTTTGCCGAGACAGTGTTTGGCTGGTGTGAAGGCTTCATCCCCTTGCGTGGCATTGCCGAAAAAGGCCTTGCTCGACAACCCGCGCCCGAGAATACGTGGTGCCCAGCCGAACAGGATGCAGGGAGTTCGCTTGCGCAATTTGCGCAGCGCGTTCTGGAAACAGGGCATGCCGCCTATGTCATCCCCGGCACGGTTGCGGCCAAGGGTCAGGCCCGCGCCGCGGAAGTGCAGCAAATGCAAGCCGTTGTGGTCGATCTCGATGACTGTGACATTGCTGCGGTCAGAGCGCATCTACAGCAACATCTGGGGCAGCCGACGCTTGTTGTCGAAAGCGGCGGGCGCACGAGTGATGGCCAGCCCAAGCTGCATTTGTGGTGGAAACTGACCGAAGCGGTCACCGGGCCTGAAGTTGCGGACCTATGCCGGTTGCGGGGCGATGTCGCTTTGAAGGTTGGGGGGGATCGGCATTTTGCCTCGGCGCATCAGCCGATCCGCATCCCCGGCACGGTTTACCGAAAGAACGGGGCAAATCGCCTTGTGAGGATCTGCGCCCACACCCCCATAGAGCACGACCTTGCGGAATTTGCAGCAAAGGTCGCCGAGATGCCGCCTTTGACAGGGGGCAATGGATCGGCCAGCGACGATATCTTCGCGGCCAAACCCAGCCTGGATGCCGTGCTGACAAATCCGGTGCGCGAGGGTGATCAGGACGCCTGGTCCCGGTTTCAGGGCGCGTCTGCCGCCATTGGGCATTTTCTGCGCATGGTCCATGAGGGCCGGATGTCCAAGGCCGACGGCTGGACCGCGATCTGCAACTATAACGCGGCCATGCTGCGCCCGCCTTGGCCGGTGGACCGCCTGAAAACCGAAACCGCACGTCTATGGGCCCTGCATGTTGAACGCTATGGGCAAGCAAGCCCTGCATCGATGGCCGAGCGCCCCAAGCGCGCAAAGCCGGTCGCCTTCTCGCTGGGTGCATTGCTCGATGACCACCGGGGCATGCCCGATGACCTGATCGCGCCCCGCGTGCTGACGCCTGGCGGCCTGCTTGTGCTGGGTGGCGCACCCAAGGTCGGCAAGTCCGACTTCCTGATTTCCTGGCTGGTCCATATGGCCGCAGGCGTGCCGTTCCTTGGCTTCGCACCGCCGCATCCGTTGCGGGTGTTCTATCTTCAAGCGGAAATCCAGTATGATTATCTGCGGGAGCGCATAAAGCAGATCGCACTGCCAGCGGATGTGATAGCAGCCGCGCGCGACACATTCTTCGCCACGCCGAAACTGAACATGCTGCTTGATGCCACGGGTGTCGCGCAAGCGCATGAGTTGATCTGCAACGCATTTCCAGAAGCCCCGCCCGACATCCTTTGCATCGACCCGATCCGGAACCTGTTCGATGGCGGCCCGGACAGCGGCGGCGAAAACGACAACACCGCGATGATGTTCTTCCTGAAGGACCGTGTCGAGGCGTTGCGCGATGCGGTCAATCCGGACGCGGGCATCATCCTTGCGCATCACACCCGCAAAACCAGCAAGCAACAGGTCAAGGACGACCCGTTTCAGGCGTTGTCCGGGGCCAGTGCCTTGCGAGGGTTCTACACCTCGGGGCTGGTCATGCACCGCCCTGATGAAGACAGCTCAATCCGCCGCCTTGAGATTGAACTTCGTAACGGGCCAGCCCTGCCCGCCAAAGTGATCGACAAGATCGCCGGGCGCTGGGTGGAACTGGACCAAAACCACCAAAGGCTGGTGCGCGCCGAAATTGGGGCCAAGCAAGACGCCGAGCGCCTGCGCAAGCATGATGTGATCTTGTCGCTGCTGTTTGATGAGGCCGCCAAGGGTGAGCTTTACACATCAACGCAGTTTGCCGAGGCTTTCGAAAACATAGGCTCGTTGGGCAGCAAACACACGATCCAAGACCGGGTTTCGGTGCTGGCAACCCAAGGCCACATCAAGTTCCTGCGTGATGGCAGCGCGTTTGGATACCGCAAAGCTACATCTCGCACGGGCTATCTGGTCGTAGAGGACATGCGGTTCAAACCCGCTGAAACGGTCGGTCCCGATACAGGCGAGATCGCGGTTATGGCCGCGCCAGTCCTGCCCAGCCATTACAAATGCCCCAACTCTGGCGCGACATTGGATGTCGAAAATCCCGAGGTCTGGGTGCCCCATAAGTCAGACGAGGCCCCCCCTCTGACTTATAAGTCAGACGAGGGTCAAACAATATGACCCTCCGACTTATTCACATAATTACAATGACTTATTCGAAAATAAGTCAGACAGAAGTCGGATATTCGTCTGACTTCTATCTGACTTATTCCGTAAGCAAAATCAACATCTTAACTCCCCAGAAAGTCAAGCCATGGAAAGCCCCCTACTACGTAGGGGGAGGCCGCCCTTCAGGCGCGGCTCTCCCCTACGTGCGTTCGGGTCAGGCTCGAGCACCACCCAGCATCATCTGTCCCGGCATTTCACACACCCCCCAAGGTCAGAATTTGATGGAGACCAAGATGACAAATATTGCGATCACCGACCCAACCCCCGCCCTGTCCGGGGCCGAGTACAGCCTGCTGTCAATTTGTCCCGCTGCCACAACCGGCTGGGCATTACGCGCCGCCGACGGGCTGGTCACAACAGGGATCCTTGATCTCGCGATGCCTGCGGCACAGGCGGGTGCACAATGCGACCTGCACCTCGCACAGTGGCTGGGCACGACTGCACGGCACTCGGGACCGATCCGCGCGATAATGGTCGTGACCTTGCCAGCATTCATGGCCAGCCCGATGCACCCTGCCCCTGCGTCTACGCTGCAGGCATGGGCCGACCAGCAGGCCATCCCTTGCACCCAACTGACCTATGCGGCGCTTTTGTCGGACGTGTCAGACGCCCCGAAGTCGGAAGCCGCGCTCCGGCAACGTGGGTTCACACCGAGCTGCCTGCCAGAAATCCTGGCGATCATCGCATTGCAACAACTGTTCGCCGCGCAGGAGGGGAACGGATGAAGCAGATGGCCTTCCTCCCCCGCGGCTATGGCGGCGAGCGGCGCACCCCCGAGCGTGTCAAGCGTGACGGCTGGTTCGAACACGGTCTGCTGGCAGTCAACATCGATGACCCACGACTGACCTGGCCAGAGCGTGAACTGATCACGCAACTTGGCGCGAAGCTTTATGGCACGCTTCCCGCCCGAAAGGAGGCCCGCAATGGCTGATCGCAACTGGACCGCCGACGATGTCGCCGACCATTTCGAAGAAGCGTTTCGGACGTTGCGCAGGCTGCCGCCGGTCAAGGTCCAAGGATACTTCAACGCCTGGCCGCAAATCAAACGCAGCCCCCGCGAAATTGCGGCGATGGAGGCTGAACCAATGCGAGTTTGGCCCTCAGCCGCCGCCATCACGCGGCTGGAGCAAACCTTCGACTGGGTGCTTTGGGTTGAGGAAGGTGAGCGAAAACTCATCTGGTCGCGCGCGGCCCGTGTTCCGTGGAAACAGATCAGCGGCGAATTGGGCTGTGACCGCTCCACTGCCTGGCGGCGCTGGCAACTGGCGCTGACCAAGATCGCCGCGCGGCTGAGTGCGGGTTGATGAAAAGACCAGTGTTCGCCATGCATCTTTCGTATCCGTCCGGTCTGACTGCCCTGCCTGCGCGCAGGAGTGGGTGATAGTGTCCACCAACGATAGTGGACATCTTGAGGTCGGTGATGGCGGGGAAGAAGGGGCTGAAGAAGCGGGTCTGGTCGGATGACGAGAAGCGCACGATTTGCGCGCAGACGTTGACGCCAGGCGTTTCGGTCGCACAGGTTGCTCGGCGTTATTCGATGAACGCGAACCTGATTTTCAAATGGCTGAAGGATCCCCGGTTCGCACCTGCGGAGGGTGGGTCGTCATCCGAGGAGAGCATCGCTCTTGAAGGCGTCTTCCTGCCAGTCGAGATTGAAACGCCCGCGCTGGAAAGCCCCACCGCTCCCGCGCCATTGACCGATATGGCGGCCGATCCTGGCCCTACTGTTTTGGCGCAGCGCGTGGATATCGCGCTGTCGGACGGGCGGCGCATTCTGGTGGAAGGCCCGACGTCGCTGGCATCGGTCGTGGGCTTGGTGCAGGGGCTGACGGCATGATCCCGGTGCCGAGCAACACGCGGGTGTGGCTGGCTGCGGGTATCACGGATATGCGCCGAGGTTTCAACACGCTGGCTGCACAAACGGAGAAACTGCTGGCCGAGGACCCTTATTCTGGCCATCTGTTCGTGTTCCGTGGCCGTCGGGGTGATCTGTTGAAGATCATCTGGTGGGACACGCAGGGCGCATGCCTGTTCATGAAACGCCTCGAGAAGGGGCGGTTTGTCTGGCCTTCGGCCAAGGACGGTAAAATCTGTGTCTCAGCAGCGCAATTGTCGATGCTGCTCGAAGGTATTGACTGGCGGATGCCTGCGCGGACATGGCGACCATTGCATGCTGGATGAGTCAATAAAACAAGGGTTTATGCGCATTTTTTGTTCCGTTCAGGAGGCTGTTCGGATATAAACTGCGCATGCGCGCGACGTTCAAATCCCTGCCCGAAGACCCCACTGAGCTGCGCGCAGTCAGCGAGTTGATGGCGGCCGAAATCAAGGCGCAGGCCTATCAGATCGAGAAGCTGAAGAAGGAACTGGCGGGACATCGCAAGGCCCGTTTTGGCAGCAAATCCGAGACCATGGATCAGTTGGCCTTCGACCTTCAGGAAGATACCGAAATTGCGGCGGCCTCCGAGGCACAAAAGACAGCCCCCGAAACTGATGCGGATCAAGAGGCTCCTGCCAAACGCATCCACAATCGCGCACCGCTGCCCGATCATCTTGAGCGTCAGGAAGAAATCCTGTCGCCGGGTGACGCCTGCGGCAATTGCGGTGGCGCACTCAAGCAGCTTGGTGAGGACGTGACAGAAGAGCTGGAATACGTCCCCGGCCACTTCGTGGTAAAACGCATCGTGCGGCCTCGCATGACCTGCACCTGTTGCGAGGCATTTGTTCAGGCCGAACTGCCCTCACGTCCGATCACCCGCGGGCGTCCTGGTCCGGGTCTGTTGGCCCATGTGCTGGTCGGCAAATATTGCGATCACCTTCCGCTCTATCGCCAGTCCGAAATCTATGCTCGTGACAAGGTCGACCTGCACCGCTCCACGCTGACCGATTGGGTGGGGCGATCAACAGCACTTCTGGAACCCTTGGCGGCCCATATCGGCAAGTTGGTTCGGGCCGGACCTGCCCTGTTTGCCGATGACACGCCCGTCAAGATGCAGGCCAAAGGCAAGGCGCAAACGGCGCGCCTCTGGAGCTATGTGCGCGATGAGCGTCCGTGGTGCGGACAAGCCCCGCCCTGCGTCTGGTATCAGTTCAGTGTGGACCGGAAGGGCGAACACCCCTCATCCCACCTCAAGGGATATAAGGGTGTGATCCATGCCGATGGCTTCACCGGGTTCAATGGGTTGTTCGGGGCGGGGCTTGCCCGTGAGCAGGCCTGCATGGTGCATGTGCGCCGCAAGTTCGTCGACATCTATGAAAGCGAAGGCTCTGCTATCGCCGAGGAAGCGATCAAGCGCATCGCCGCCCTCTATGCCGTGGAAAAAGAGGCGCGCTATAAATCCGCCGAAGAACGCGTGGCCTTGCGGCAGGCAAGGGCCAAGCCGGTCTTTGACGATCTGGAGGCATGGCTGTCGCTGCAATTGCCCAAGATTTCCGGCAAGTCGAACCTGGCAGCAGCCATCCGCTATGCGCTCGGTCGCATGCCAAAGGCCCGGGCATATCTCGACGATGGCAAGCTGGAACTGGACAACAATATCTGCGAGCAGAAGTTCAACAGCAAAACGGCTAAGTGATTGATATTGTTATGGCGAGATTGGCCATTGTGTGACTACCGAACGGGTATCAGGCGGGTTTTGGCAGTTCCAGGGTGT
>JAFIEF010000064.1 GCA_020832655.1 Paracoccaceae bacterium | reverse complement strand
CCCAGATCAGGCCGCCGCATGACAAGCCCCAAACACCAGATTTGACAATAGCTCCAGGCTATCCCGCGCGTTTCTTATGTCCCGAGCCGGTTCAGAGGGTTGCATCGCCACGACAAGGCGGTAAAACAACGCTCAAGAGATTTATTTGCATTAATTCGGAGGGGTGAAAACGCGCAAGTCTCAAGCTGTCGCATTGCCCAACCGAATTGTGCCCGGAGGCCTGGCAACGTGAGCAGCGATGATGTTTCCCGCAACGACCCCTTCGCGCAGGCGCGCGCGTGGCTGTCCGAGGCCACGAAATCCGAACCGAACGATCCCAATGCTATTGCGCTTGCCACGGTTGACGCGCAGGGCATGCCGAATGTCCGAATGGTGCTGCTGAAGGACATCCTTGCCGACAGCTTCGTGTTCTACACCAACTATTCCAGCCCGAAGGCGCAAGAGATCGCGCAGGCTGGCAAGGCTGCTTTCGTGCTGCACTGGAAGTCGCTTCGCCGTCAGATCCGCGTGCGTGGCATCACCGAACGCTTTGACGGGCCGGAAGCTGACGCCTATTTCGCCTCGCGCTCGCTCAAAAGCCGCCTTGGGGCATGGGCATCGCGCCAGTCGCAGCCGCTTGGCTCGCGCGCAGAGCTGATGGCCGAAGTAGCGCGTAAGGGCATCAAGCATGGCACCAACCCGCCGCGCCCGCCTTTCTGGGGCGGGTTCAAAATCGTGCCGGTGGAAATCGAGTTCTGGTCGGATGGTGAGTTCCGGCTGCATGACAGGTTCCGCTGGCGGCGGGACGGGCCAGAGCAGGCATGGGAAGTCACCCGCCTGTCGCCTTGAAACATATCTTACATAAATTAGATTGCTTGCCGCAGCATCCAATGTGACGCAAGGTAAGCCGAGCAGGAAGAAGCGAGAGTCCCAATATGACTATGGTGAACGACAGCACCCAACGTTATGCCGGCGTGGTGAAATGGTTTGACCCGGCAAAGGGTTTCGGCTTCGTGGTTTCTGTCGGTGCCGAATCCGACATCCTGCTGCATGCCAATGCGCTGCGCAATTTCGGCCTGAATTCGGTCTGTGACGGGGCGCGCATCGCGATCATGGTGCAACAGACCCCGCGCGGGCTTCAGGCCACCGAAGTGCTGGAGGTGCTGCCCCCCGAAGGAGAAGAGGCCGCGTCGCGGGATGATCCTGCCTGCATCGTAGAACCCGATACCAGCGTCCCGCTGGAACCGGCGCGGGTCAAGTGGTTCGACAAGGTCAAGGGGTTCGGTTTTGCCAATATCTATGGCAAGCCAGAGGATGTGTTCATCCATATGGAAACATTGCGGCGCGCAGGCCTGGCAGAATTGGTGCCCGGTGAGGCGCTGGCGGTGCGGGTCGTGGATGGCGAGCGTGGGCGCATGGCCATCGCCATCGAGCCGTGGGAAGCCGCCCTGCCCAGCCCGGATGCAGGTGACGGGAAATGAACCCTCGCGGGTATCTGGCCGCCCTTGCCACCGTGATGATGATGGTGCTTGGTGGGGTATGGGCCGGCACGGCTCAGGCGGGTTGCGCCGAAGGTCATGTTGATCTGCGCGGCGCCTGGGGGCAGGCACGCTTCACGGTAGAGCTTGCCGATACCAACGCCACACGTGCGCAAGGGCTGATGCATCGCGAATACCTGCCGCGCAGCGCAGGGATGCTGTTTGTCTATGACGCGCCCACCAGCCCCGCATTCTGGATGAAGAACACGCTTATTGCGCTCGACATGCTGTTTGTGGATCCAGGCGGGGTGGTACGCCATATCCATCATGACGCAATTCCGCATGACACCACCCCGATACCGGGCGGCGACAATGTGCTGATGGTGCTGGAAATCAATGGCGGCCTGTCGCGCCGTCTGGGTATTGCCGAAGGCAGCGAGATGCGCCACCCCATGCTGGCACAGGATCAGGCAGTCTGGCCTTGCCCGTAACAGGCCGATCGCGCCAGTGCCACGGCCTGCCACCCAACACCGGAGCACCCTGAAAACCGCGAAAATTGGCCTTTTCTAAGCGCCGCAATAGCGCTACACAGCGTCCGAGTCGGGGCGTGGCGCAGCCTGGTAGCGCGACGGTTTTGGGTACCGTAGGTCGTAGGTTCGAATCCTGCCGCCCCGACCATTTTCAACGGGTTCATGCCGGAAAACAGGGCAGACTGCCCTCAGGCCGGGTACAAATCTTCGATCTGCGCTGCATAGGCCTTGTAGACCGAGGCGCGGCGCACTTTCATCGTGGCTGTGACCTCGCCATCATCATGATCCAGCTCCTTGCTCAGCAGATGCACTTTCTTGACCTGCTCGACCCGCGCCAGGCTGGCATTCAGACGCGCTACTTCCTGCTTGATCAGTTCCTTGACCGCCGCATGTTCTGCCAGTGAACGGAACGTGGTATAGGAAATCCCCTGCCCTTCGGCCCATAGCCGGACGGTTTCGAAATCGATCTGCACCAGCGCGCTGACATAGGGGCGCTGATCGGCGATGACGATGGCTTCCTTGATATATGGCGAGGCCTTGATCGTGTTCTCGATCAGCGAAGGCGACAGGTTCTTGCCCGCAGCATTGATCATGATGTCCTTCTTGCGGTCGACAATGCTGATCGAGCCATCGCTTTGCAGTCGCGCGACATCGCCGGTCAGCAGCCAGCCATCCTGCAGCGCTTCTGCCGTGGCCTCGGGGTTGGCGTAATATCCCTTGAACACGATCCCGCCGCGCACCAGAAGTTCGCCATCTTCGGCGACCTTCAACTCGACCCCCTTCAGCGCAAACCCGACCCGCCCCTCGCTGGCGCCATAGGCCGGTTGCAGCGTGGCCGCGCCGGTGGTTTCCGACATCCCCCAGGCTTCGCGGATATCCACCCCCAGCCCGCGCATGAAACCCAGAAGTTCGGGGGTGATGGGGGCGGCGGCGGAAATCGCGAAGCGACAGCGCGACAGCCCCAGATAGGCGCGGATATGGCGATAGATCAGCACGTCCCAGACCGAATGCGCCAGCCGCGCACGCAAATCCCATTTATGGCGCGCCACCGCCCCGCGCGCCACCGCCCCTTTCAACGCCATCCCCGCCAGCCAGCGCCGCAGCGGGCCAGAGGTCTGCGCCTGCACCATCACTGCGGCCTGCATCTTTTCCCAGATACGCGGCACGCCGAAAAAGATCTCGGGCGCGACATCGCGCAGATCCAGCGTCACCGTACGCAGGCTTTCGCCGAAATTCATCACCCGCCGCCCGGCGATGCCGTTGACCACCGTGATGTTCTGCTCGGCAATGTGACATAGCGGCAGGTAACTCAGGATATTGGTGCCGGGGGGGTAGTCGGCAAACATCTCGACCGCGATATCCAGCGCCTCGGCCAGATTGGCATGGCTGATCTCTGCCGCTTTGGGCAACCCGGTCGAGCCAGAGGTGAACACCATCATCGCCGTATCATCCGGGCCAAGCGCGGATTTGCGTGCGGCGATTTCCTGCGCATGCGCGGCAAGGGCGGCGCGACCTTCTTTCAGCAGATCATCGAAACTGACCAGGTTCAGCAATTCCGCCCCGCGCAGCCCCTTGGGGTCGAACACCACAAGCTGGCGCAGTTTCGGTAGCTTGCCGTCCAGCGCTGCGATCTTGTCGAATTGCTCCTGGTCCTCGATGAACAGCAGGCTGGTATCGGATGCGCCGACCAGATGCTCGATTTCCGCGGCAGGGCTGGTCGGATACATCCCCACTGTCACCGCGCCCGCCGCCATGATGCCAAGCTGCGCCAGCACCCATTCGCGCCGGTTTTCCGACAAGATGCCGGCATGGCCGCCCGCATCAAGCCCGCGCGCGATCAGCCCTGCGGCCAGCGCGTCCGCCATTTCCGCAAGCTCTGCCCAGTTCAACTCTTGCCAGATGCCGTAGCGCTTCTGGCGCATGGCGACCATGTCGGGCACAGACCGGGCATGCGCTGCCACCACATCGATCAGAGTTGCAAAACCGCTCAACTCAGCCACCTCTTGCGGCGCTTGTAATGTTTGACATTGCGGAAAGACTGCGCTTGTGCCCCTTCGCCCATCCCCAGATAGAAGGACTGGATATCAGGGTCGTTGCGCAGCTTCTCGACATCGCCTTCCATCACGATCTGACCATGTTCCATGACATAAGCGTATGAAGCGACACTGAAGGCTAGCGCGGCATTCTGTTCGACCAGCAGGATGGTCACGCCCTCTTCCTCGTTCAGGCGGCGGATGGTTACGAAAATCTCTTCAACCACTTTCGGCGCCAGCCCAAGCGAAGGCTCATCCATCAGCACCATGCGCGGACGCGCCACCATTGCACGCCCAAAGGCCAGCATCTGCTGCTCGCCTCCTGACAGATAGCCCGCAATCTGCCGCCGCCTTTCGGCCAGCCGGGGGAAGAATTCATAGACCTTGTCATAATCAGGGGCCAGCCCACGCCCGTCCAGCGCGTAAGAGGCTGCAACCAGATTGTCCTCGACCGTCATCTCGGTGAAAATCCGCCGCCCCTCGCGCACATGGAACAGCCCTGCGCGCACCAGCGCATCAGGGGCCATGCGCGCCACATCCTGCCCGTCAAAGCGGATGCGGCCTGCATCAATCGCGCCGAATTCCAGATGCAGCAGGTTCGACGCGGCCTTCAGCGTGGTGGTCTTGCCCGCGCCATTCGTGCCCAGAAGCGCCACGATCTGCCCCTGTGCAACGCTCAGGGACAGCCCGCGCAAGGCTTGCACGCTGTGGTGATAATTCACCTCGATATTGGCGATCTCCAGCACCTGCCCCTCTTCATCTTGCCCCAAATACTCATGCCCGACAGGGCGTCGGCCATAAGGCCGACACCCCCCGGCTGCGGCTTAGACCGTGAACCAGTCCGATGTGGGCGTGAACAGCCGGGTTTCGGCCGAATACTGATAGACCCGGCCCGTGCCGATCTTGTTGTCCACCATGCTGACCGGCACGCCGAAGAAACCGCCCGTGTCCCAATCCTGCAATTCCGACAGCGCTTCGGCGGCGTTGTCGGCGGTCAGTTCCAGCCCCTTATCGGCCACGCGGCGCAACGCCTCGATCCCGATGGTCAGCGAGAACAGCGCCTGAATGCCCCAGGTCGGCATGTAGTTTTCCAGCGGCGTGCCCGCAAAGGCGGTTTTCTGGAAGGCGGCGAAACGCTCATAGACCGGGCCGCGCTCGGGGTCGTAGAAATACTTGTAGGGCATCACCCCGCTATAGCCGTCAAGGATCGGCCCGGCCTCGGCCGTGACGCGGTCGGCAATGGCGTTTTCCATCCCCCAGAAGGTGCCCATGAAACGCGTGGGCAGCCCGAACTGGCGCGCGCCGCCGATCAATTGCGGCCAGACCCCGGTGACATAACCTTGCAGGATGCAGTATTCCGCCCCCGACTGCGCCAGCCTTGTGACATGGGTGGGAATATCCGCGCCCTGTTCGCGCGTGGCCTCTTCCAGCACCACCTGCAGCCCCAGCTCTTCGGCGCGGGCGCGGCCATGCGCGATGGGGTCACGCCCGAATTCGGTGTTCGAGAAGATGAAGGCAACGCTGCTGCCGCCCTCATCCTTGACTTGTTGCAGCAGGATGTCGAACTGGTCCTCATAGCTTGGCCCGGGCAGATACTGATAGGGGTTGTTCACCGGATCAGCCAGTTCCGAGGCGAAAGAGGTCGACCCCATCAGCCGCGCATTAGGCCCGCGCAATTCAGGCGCCACCAGCTTCATGAAGCCGGTGGAATCGCCGAAATACATAACCAGATTGGGTTCGGTCGCCAGCGAACGCTGGTAATTGGCCAGCGCATTGGCCGGGATATAGCCTGAATCCTCTGCCGTGACGCGGATCGGCACACCGCCGATGCCGCCATCTTCATTGACCAGCGCCTCGAACATGCGCAGCGCGGGCGCGACCATCTGGCCTGCGGTGGCGAAAGGGCCGGTCAGGGGCAAGGATGCTCCGATGACATATTCGGCTGGCTGGGCGCGCAACAACGTCGGTGCCCCCAATGTTGCGGTCGCAGCGGCCGATGTGGCCAGAAAGTGACGACGGTTCAGGCGCATGATTTCTCCTCCCTCATGCAGGTGGTTATCCGCGGGCAAAGGGCCAGCGATTGAGCGCGCGCAAGCCCCGGTCCACGATCTGGGTAATTCCGAAGGGTTCGAATAACAGAAATCCGACGATCAGCGCACCAAAGGCGATTTCCTGAATCGGTGCGCGGATCATCGCAAGCTCGGCCCCGCCCCCCGCAAGCGCGCCGAACACGACCTTGATCAGCTCGGGCACCATGACAATGATGATGACCCCGAAAACCGGCCCCATCGTGCGCCCCATGCCCCCCACGATGATCGCCGCGACCAGCATCAGCGACAGATGCAGTTCAAACTGTTCGGGCAGGATGCGGGCATAGAAATACGCAAACAGCGCCCCCGCCAGCCCGCAATAGGCCGCCGAAATCGCAAAGCTGATCAGCTTGTAGCGGTAAAGCGAGATGCCGAGGATCTCGGCTGAATAATCGCGGTCGCGAATGGCGATAAAGGCGCGCCCGACACGGGTGCGGAACAGGTTTTGCGCCGCCAGCAGGCCCAGCACAGCCAATGTGGCGATCAGCACGAATTGCTCGCGCCGCGTGTCCATCTCCCATCCCAGCAGGTTGGGGGTCGGGGTGTTGATGCCATTAACCCCGCCGGTCCAGGGCGCGGAAAAGGATTCCTCTATCAGAAACAGCACGATAAAGTTCGCACTTAACGTCGCCACGGCCAGATACAGCCCCTTCACCCGCAGCGAGGGCAGACCCACGATCACGCCTGCAATGGCCGAAACCAACACCGCGAAGGGGATTGCCGCCAGTGTCAGCAGGCTTTCGGGAATGATCGCGCCCGCCGCGTTATGAAAGATCACCACCGCATAGGCGCCAATCGCCAGAAACGCGGCATGGCCCAGCGACATCAGCCCGGTATAGCCGATCACGACATTGACGCCGGTCACTGCGATCAGCATGATCCCCATCTGGCAGGCAATCAGGATGATGTAGTTGTTCCCGAATGCCGCAATCAGCCCCAGCCCGGCAATGCACAGCCACAAAAACAGCCTTTTCCAGCGGTTGTTCAGAACCTGCTCGTCAGTGGCATAGCTGGATTTCAGATTTCCGGTGATCATATGCGTTCGATTTCCCTGGTGCCGAACAGCCCGTGCGGGCGGATCAGAATGACCAGAAGCACGGCGACATAAGGCACGATTTCGGCCCATTCCCCGCCCAGCTGCCATTGTGCCAGCGCTTCCAGCACCCCCACGATCATCGCCGCCAGAAAGACGCCCAGATAGCTGTCCAAGCCCCCCATCAGCACAATCGCCAGCACCGAAAAGCCAAACAGCCCCAGCGCGGGCGAGATGCCATTGCGCGTGGCCAGAATCGCGCCCGCAATCGCACCTGTGGTCGAGGCCAGCACCCAGGCGCGGGAAAACACTTTTGGCACCGAGATACCCATCGAATAGGCAGTGGACTGGTCTTCGGCCGTGGCGCGAATGGCCACGCCGGATTTGGTGTAGCGCACCATCGCCACAATGGCGGCAAAGATCACCAGCGCGATGACCATATTGGCCAGATCGGCCCCGAACAGGAAGATCATCTGCCCGAAAAGTTCGAACCGTATCGGCGTGTTGGGCGCAAGCGCAGGCACGAATTCGGCATCCGAGGTCCAGATCAGCTGTGCCGACCCCGACAGAATCGAGATCAGCCCCACTGTCAGCATGATCATCGCGAATACCGATTGCCCCATCAGCGGGCGCATCAGCGTGCGTTCGATCAGCAACCCCAGAAGCGCATTGCAGATCAGCGCCCCCGCCAGCCCCAGCAGAATGCGCGGGCCATTGGCCAGCCAGTCCAGCACCGCCGCCAGTGGCGAGAACATGGGCAGCCCTTCGCGCATTTCGATCATCCAGTCAGGGCGCCAGCTTTGCAGCCATTCGGGTGCCCAGGCCGCCTGCGGCACCAGTACCGCAAAGGTGAAATAGAAATACGCCCCGAACATGATCAGATAGCCATGTGCGAAATTCACCACCCGCGTGGCCTTGAACACCGACACGATGCCTACCGCGATCAGCGCATAGATCGCCCCCGCCATCAGCCCGTTGATGCCATATTGCAGAAGCTGCCCCATTACGCCGCCGCCCCAAGATAAGCCTCTATCACGGCAGGGTCGCGGCGTACCTGATCGGGTGTGCCCTCGGCGATCTGCTGGCCGAAATTAAGCACCACGACATGGGAACAGATATCCATCACCAGATGCATGTCATGCTCGACCAGCAGGATGGTGATGTCGAACTCTTCCTGTACATCCAGAATGAAGCGGGCCATGTCCTCGGTCTCTTCGCGGTTCATGCCAGCGACCGGTTCATCCAGCATCAGCAGGCGCGGCTGCATCGCCAGCGCGCGGCCCAGCTCGACACGCTTTTGCAGCCCGTAAGGCAGCGCGCTGATCGGTGCCTTGCGGATATGGTCGATTTCCAGAAAGTCGATGATGCGCGCTTCGATATCGGCGCGCAGTGCCAGTTCCTCGGCCTGCGCGCGCCCGAAATAGCGCAGCGCATCAAACACCCCTGCCCCCAGCCGCGTATGCGCACCAAGCTTGATATTGTCCAGAACCGACATGCCGCGAAACAGTGCGATGTTCTGAAAGGTGCGTGCAATTCCCAAGGCTGCGCGCCGGTCGGGGCGCAGCGCAAAGATATCCTGACCGTCAAACACCACCTTGCCGCGGTCAGGCCGGTAAAAGCCTGAAATCGCGTTGAACAGCGATGTCTTTCCCGCCCCGTTGGGACCGATGATTGCAGTGATCTGACCGCGCCGGGCCGTGAAACTCACCCCTTGCAGCGCCTTGATGCCACCAAAGGACAGGTGCAGATCCTGAACGCTCAGCACATGGTTCCCTCCCTCAAAGGGTCCGACCGGTCTTGCGCCAGTCCTGACCCTGCCTCCTGCGCTCAGCTTACACGGGAATAGTGCCTGCGCAACACTCTTGTCATGCGGGCGACGCGGGGTCACATTGCCAGGGCGTGGTGTGCCCTAAAGCGTGGTGTTGACGGCCCCCCCGTCCAGCAGCAGGTTCTGGCCGATGATGAAGCCTGCATATTGCGAACACAGGAATGCGCAGGCGGCGCCGAATTCCTGAGCTGTGCCATAGCGGCCTGCGGGAATCGTCGCCTGGCGGTTGGTGCGCGCCTGTTCAGGCGTGATCCCACCGGCTTGGGCCGCACCTGCATCCAGCGCGTCGGCGCGGTCGGTGTCATGGATGCCGGGCAGCAAATTGTTGATCACCACCCCCTTGCCCGCGACCTGCCGCGATGTGCCCGCAACATAGCCCGTCAGACCGGCACGCGCGGAATTCGACAGCCCCAGAACCGGGATCGGCGATTTCACCGATTGCGAGGTGATATTGACCACCCGGCCCCAGCCGCGCTCGATCATCCCCGGCACCAGCGCCTTGATCAGCGCGATCGGGGTCAGCATATTGGCATCAAGCGCCTTGATGAAATCCTCGCGCTCCCAATCGGTCCACATACCCGGCGGGGGACCACCGGCATTATTGACCAGAATATCCACCTGCCCTGCGGCTGCCAGCACCTGCGCGCGCCCGTCCTCGGTGGTGATGTCGGCGGCAACTGTCACCACCTGCACGCCATAGGTGTCGCGGATGTGCTGCGCTGTCGTTTCCAGCGCCTCGGCACCGCGCGCATTCATCACCAGATCGACGCCTTCAGCCGCCAGCGCCTCGGCGCAGCCCCGTCCCAACCCCTTTGATGAGGCGCAGACCAGCGCGCGTTTTCCTGCAATACCCAGATCCATCCTGCTCTCCTTGCTGTTCGCGTTCATCCCACAGGTAGCACCCGGAACGCGGCGTGCAAAGACACCAGATACGACGGGTTTATGTCGGAAACGGAAACTATTTCGTCGCGGGGGTTGCAAGTCCCTCACGATCCCGTGTTAAGTTGCACCCCTCACACATCATAACCCGTCCCCTAACCATGACAGGAGGGACCATGTATCGGAAAGTCATCTTTCCGGTCGATCTGACACATATCGACCAACTGACCAAGGCCTTGCAGACCGCCATCGATCTGGCGCTGCATTACAAGGCGGAAATCTGCTTTGTCGGGGTGACCGGCACGGCACCAAGCCCGATTGCCCATACGCCGCAGGAGTTCGAGGCAAAGCTCGGCGCCTTCGCGCAGGAGCAGGGCAGCGCCCACGGGCTGACCAGCAGCGCCAAGGCCTGCACCAGCCCTGACCCGACCATCGACACCGACAAGACGCTGCTGGCCGCAATTGATGCGCTTGGCGGCGATCTGGTGGTGATGCAGACCCATGCCCCCAATGTGACCGACTATATCTGGGCCGGTCATGGCGACACCATTGCGGCGCATTCCAAGGCCTCGGTGTTTCTGGTGCGCTAGGCACCATCATCACCGCAACAGATGCAACGCCCTTGCGGCGGCGCGTTTACAACAGTGGAGCGAAACATGTCACAACATGACGATGACGCCAATCAGGATACCGCAACCGATGCGTTGCCGGAACCTGAAGGTGCCGCAGAGATCATCGAAACCGATTACGAGATCGGGCAGGACAACATCACCCCAAAGATCGGGCCATTCGGTCTGGACATTCACAACCCCGTCTTTGCTGTCTCGGGGCTGGTGGTAATTGCCTTTGTCATCATCACACTGGCCTTTCAGGACACGGTCGGCCCCGCGCTGGGGGAAATGCGCGCCTATCTGACCTCGACCTTTGACTGGTTCTTCCTGATGGCGGGCAATATCTTCGTGCTAGTCTGTCTGGGTATCCTGATCTCGCCGCTGGGCAAGGTGCGCATCGGTGGCGCGGATGCAACGCCCGATTACGGCTATGCCGGGTGGTTTGCGATGCTGTTTGCCGCTGGTATGGGCATCGGGCTGATGTTCTTCGGCGTGCTGGAACCGGCCTATTACTTCGGCACCCCCTGGGGCGATCAGCCGCTGATGCGAGATATCGGCATTGTCGATGGCGAGCTTGTGGATCCTGCGGCAGTCGAGGCCGCGCGCCGCACCGCGATGGCCGCCACGATCTATCACTGGGGGCTGCACCCCTGGGCGATCTATGCCGTGGTCGCGCTCAGCCTTGCGCTGTTTGCCTATAACAAGGGGCTGCCGCTGACCGTGCGGTCGATCTTCTATCCGATCTTCGGCGAGCGCATCTGGGGCTGGCCGGGCCACATCATCGACATTCTGGCCGTGTTCGCAACGCTGTTCGGGCTGGCAACCTCGCTGGGCTTTGGCGCGCAGCAGGCCTCGGCAGGGATAGGCTATGTCTTCGGCATCGAAGGCGCCGCCGAAAACGTCACCTTCGCGGTAATCCTGATTGCGGTCATCACCGCGCTGGCGCTGATATCGGTGCTGCGCGGGCTTGATGGCGGGGTGAAGCGGCTGTCGGAACTGAACATGATCCTCGCCGTGATCCTGCTGAGCTTCGTCATTCTGGTTGGTCCAACATTGACGCTGGTGACGCAGTTCTTCGGTAATCTGGGGGCCTATGTGTCGGAAATCGCCGCGCTGTCGAACCCTGTGGGGCGCGATGATGATGGCTATCGTCAAGGCTGGACCGCCTTTTACTGGGCCTGGTGGATCAGCTGGTCGCCCTTTGTCGGCATGTTCATTGCCCGTGTCAGCCGGGGCCGCACCGTGCGGGAATTCATCACCTGCGTGCTGCTGATCCCGACCATTGTCTCGGCGATCTGGATGACGGCATTCGGTGGCACTGCGATCCACCAGATCATCGAAAGCACCACTGACAGCGCGGTGTTCGGCTTTGTGATCGACTCTTACGTGCCTGAATTGTCGCTGTTCGGCATGCTGTCGGAACTGCCGCTGGCGGCCATCACTTCGGTGGTGGGGATCGTGCTGGTGATCGTGTTCTTTGTCACCTCGTCGGATTCCGGCTCGCTGGTGATCGACACCATCACCGCAGGCGGCAAGATCAATGCGCCGGTCAGCCAGCGCATCTTCTGGGTGATCTTTGAAGGGCTGGTCGCTGCCACGCTCCTGATCGGCGGTGGGCTTGTTGCCTTGCAGGCGGCATCGGTCTCGACCGGATTGCCCTTTGCAGTCGTGCTGTTGCTGGCCTGTTATGCGCTGATCAAGGGCTTGATGAGCGAGCCGCGCTGACAGTTCGCATTCACAATAGCAAAACCCTGCAAGGCGCCCCAATGGGCGCCTTGCTTCGTTCATGGCGAGATTGACGCCAAGTCGCGCTTGCCGAATTCTGATTTTATGCGACACTTCGTGATCATGGGAGGAGAGATTATGCGCAAGACACTGGTAGCAGCGGGCCTGCTGGCCCTGTTGGCAACGCCGTCACTGGCCGATCCGGCACATGGGTTGTGGCAGACCAAACCCGACGATAACGGGAATTTCGGTCATGTCCGCATCCAGACCTGTTCCAATGGCAAGATCTGCGGCGGGCTGGTGGCGTCTTTCGGGCCGGGTGGCCAGCCCATCGAGTCGCCCAATATCGGGCGCGCGATCGTCTGGGACATGGAACCACAAGGCAACGGGCAGTATCGCAATGGCCGTATCTATGCGCCGGATCGCGACAGCACCTATAATTCCCGGATGGAGTTGCGCGGCAACACGCTGGGCGTGTCGGGCTGTGTGGCCTTCATCTGCCGCGAACAGGAATGGACGCGGGTCAACTAGGGTCTGTGGACATTCATCTTGAATTGATGATGGCGGCGCAGAGGGAGATCAT
>JAFIEF010000063.1 GCA_020832655.1 Paracoccaceae bacterium | reverse complement strand
CACCGGCCAGCCCATCGTCCTGCGCGGAATGCGTTGGCCCACCACACCGCCCAGCCTGCTCAAGCACCGCTCGCCGCCCATCGAAGGTACGGGCGAGACACGGCTCCTGCTGGTACTGGACCCCATTTTTGACCCCGAGGATGAGGTTTAACTCAAGTGTCCACGGCGACCACCACGCGCGTCCATGATCAGGGGCACCTGATCGCTCTCGGCGCGCTGTTTACCCTCTCGGGGGCGGCGGCGCTGATCTATCAGGTGCTGTGGGTGCGGGAACTGGGGCTCTTGTTCGGCTCGACCGCGCAGGCCGCCGCGCTGACGATTGCGATCTTCTTTGCGGGCATCGCGCTGGGGGGCTGGTTCTTCGGGCGGCTCTCAACGCGTTTGCAACGACCGCTCAGAGCCTTCGGGCTGGTCGAAATTGGCGTGGCCGCCACGGCGCTGGGGCATTTTCTGGTCGCAGACGTCTATTTCCGCCTTTACCCCACGCTTTACGCGCTGGTCGGTGGCAATCCGGTTCTGGAAACGGCGCTGAAGGCGCTGGTCGCGGCGACAATCCTGCTGCCCTCGGCCATTCTGATGGGCGGCACGCTGCCTTTGATGGGCCAGCATGTCATCCGGGCGCGCGACAGCCTTGGGCGGATGGGGTCTGCGCTTTATGCGCTGAACACTGCAGGCGGGGCGATGGGGGCCTTGGCGGCAGGGTTTTTCCTGCCCATGTGGCTGGGGTTTTCGGGCGCCTATCTGCTGGCGGTGGGGTTTGATCTGTTTGTGGGCCTGTCGGCCATCCTGATTGCGCGCCGTGCCCTGCCGATGGTCGCCGACCCACGCCCCGCGCGCGCCGCGATCCCTGCGCGGTTATGGGTGATCGCCTTCGCCTCTGGCTTTGCCACCCTCGCAGTCGAGGTGATCTGGACGCGCGCCTTCGCGCAGGTGCTGCAAAACTCGGTCTATACCTATGCACTGGTGTTGACTGTGTTCCTGCTGGCGCTGTCGCTGGGCGCGGCGCTGGCCAATGCGCTGAACCGGCTGTCACTGCGGCCCGAAACCGTGCTGACGGGCCTGTTGCTGGCCAGTTGCGCCGTCATCGCTGTCACCCCGCATCTGTTCCACCATCTGACAGGCAGCTTGGGATACCTTGGCGGGCGCGCCGATTTCACAGGCTATGTGCTGGAGGTCGGGCGCGTGGCGGTGCTGACCATGCTGATCCCCGGCACGATCCTTGGTGCAGTGCTGCCCTATCTTCTGCGTCTGATGGAAGGCGGCGGCGCACCCGGCGCTGTGCTGGGCCGCCTGATCGCGGTCAACACCACCGGCGCCATTTTCGGGGCGCTGGCGGGGGGCTTTGTGCTGCTGCCGCTGGTCGGCATGTGGAAAGGGCTGTGGCTGATGGGCGCGGTTTACGCGGCTCTGGTGCTGGCTTTGTGGCAGCCCACGGATGGCTGGGCCGCGCGGATCACGCGCTTTGCGTCACTGGCAGGGGCGGCCCTTCTGCTGGCGGGCCAACCGGGGCTGGAGTCCACCCGTCTGAACCGGGGCGAGACGCTGCTGGCCTTCCGCGAAGGGCCATCCGCCCATGTCGCCACCGTCCAGCGCAGGGATGCGAAATTCATCCGCGTCAACAACTTCTACACGCTGGGCGGGTCTGGCGCGCTGGTGCCCGAACGCAACCAGACCATGATCCCGCTTCTGACCCATCCTGCCCCGCGCGAGATCTTTTTCCTTGGCATGGGGACGGGTATTTCGGCGGGTGCAGGGCTGTTTGCGAACCCCGACCGCGTGACGGTCTGCGAACTTCTTCCCGATGTGGTGGATTTTGCGAAAGCGTGGTTCCAGCCCTATACCAACGGCCTGTTCACCGACCCGCGCGTGACCATCCACCGCGAGGATGGGCGGCAATGTCTCGCCCGGTCCCCTGCCAGTTATGACATGATCATCGCCGATCTGTTCACGCCCTGGCGCGCAGGCGTGGGCAATGTCTATACGGTCGAACACTACCGCCTTGCGGCCAGTCGCCTGAATGAGGGCGGGGCCTATGTGCAATGGATGCCGCTTTATCAGGTGTCGCGCCGCGAATTCGAGATCATCGCCAATACCATGGCGCAGGCGTTCCCCGAAGTGACGCTCTGGCGCGGGGATCTCTATCCCGAACGCTCGATCCTCGCGCTGGTTGGGCGCAATGATCCTGCACTGCTGGACCCCGCGACTTTGGCGCGTCAGTGGCGCGTGATGACGGGCGAGGATGCGCCCGACAACGTGCTGGCCGACCGCGCGCTGAAATTCTATGCGGGCAATGCCGCGTCCGGCCTGTTCGCGGATGCGCCTGTCAACACCGACGACCACCCGCTGATCGAATATCTGGCCCCGCGCACGCATCGTGCCGTGATCGCTGGGACCGCGCGCTGGCTCAACGGCCCTGAGCGCGACCAGCTTTATGCCGATCTGCTGGATGCCTTGCCCCCGGAAGACGACCCGCATCTGGCGCAACTGTCGCCAGCGCAACGCGCCCTGCCACGCGCAGGCGCAATCTATGCGCAGTGGCGCGGGTTGCGGACCCGCGAGGATCTGCGCGCCGGGCGGGTATGGCAGGATTTCATCGCCCTGACCTCACCCCATGCCCGCAACCCCGACAGCCCCGCCGGACAGGTCGCGACCGGGGGCATGGCATTCGGGGATGCGACGAATTGATCTTGCGCACGCAAGATCTTTTGCTGACAATTTAAGGTCGACCTGTCAAAAACCGCTGCGGCAACACTCGACCGCAACGAGTGTCCGCTACCATCCTTTGCTGCATCTGCAATGCTGTAGCCTCACAGTCCGCTTCCCGCCCTGTACGAAGGTAACGGTCACACCGTTGAGGTCGGCCCTTTGCGGTCGGATGGACCATTCAACAGCGTTCACCGAAGCGGCCGTCCGTGCTTGCTGCAGCATTTTCTGGGGAGATGTTACGGATGCTGGCGCAACTTCGGACGCAAGACAACTTCGAAGCCTTCAGCAGACCTTCAACATAAGGTTCTTGAACTGGTTGATGCCGCTCCCCTATTGAAAAGGACAACTCAGAGGGCACCGCGATGGTTGTGCCCTTGAATTGCGCGGCAGGCCGAATTCGCACATGGGTTTGATCTGCGTCATGGCGCACGTGATCGAACAGAGGTTATCGTTCCCCGCGCCAAAGCCGTCGCCACTTCGGGGATGTGCCAACCGCCAGTCTGCGCCACCCTTGGGGCGGGCGTGGCAACCTGCAGTTGAATTTCCCGTGTGGGCATCAGGAGTTGACCTGTGAAGGATAATGTATCGGAGCCGCCGGTCGGCTCTGTTTTCCTGTTCTTTTTCCTGACTTTTGCCATCGCCTGGAGTGGCATGGGGCTGGTGTTTGTTTTTCAGGACGCGGTCGAGGCAGCCCTTGGCCCGATGGGTCCCACGCATCCGCTGTTCATTCTTGCAGTCTGGGCACCCGCGATATCGGCAATTCTGCTTGTGCTGTGGTATGGGGGGCTGCCCGGTCTGCGCCGCTACCTGTCGCGTCTGCTTCTGTGGCGCGCCTCTGTCGGGTGGTATCTGCTTTTGATCCTCGGCATTCCGGCGGTCTATTATTTCGCCGCGATTGTTACCGGGACGCTGACCCGCGAGTCCTTTGCCCAACCGCCGCTGGGGGAACTTCTGCCGCTGGTCGCTTTCATGCTGATCCTCGGCCCGATGGAAGAGCTTGGCTGGCGCGGCTACGCCACACCGGTCTTGCAGCGCGCGATGGCACCCATCTGGGCGGGGCTTGTGGTGGGCATTGTCTGGGCGCTCTGGCATGTGCCCGCTTTCTTCCTCGGCGGAACGCCGCAAAGCGGGTGGGACATCATGCCCTTCCTGCTGGGGGCAACCGCAGTCAGCGTCATCGTCACAGCCTTCTTCAACGCGGCGCGGGGCAGTATTCTTTTGGCGGCGCTGTTTCATTGGCAACTCAACATGCCGATGTGGCCGGATACCAAACCTCTCGACATGTATCTGTTCATCCCGCTCGCCATGATCGTCGTCTGGGTCAAACGCGCCGAGATGTTCAGCCGTAAAGGCGCTGTTACCGAGGTCATGCCAGTCGCCAAAGGGCGCATATCATGAAATCCGTGATCGCCTTGTTGATGAGCCTCATGCTGGCAGGTCCGGTCATTGCCGGGGGCCGGGTGCAGGGCGTACTTGATACCCTGCGCGCCGAGCATGGCTTTCCAGGTTCCTCGGTTGCCTGAACGGTGCCGGATGGTACTCTGCACGTGCGGAAAAGTGGCTTTGCCAGCCCTGCAACCGCAGTTCAGCGAGATTTCCAGTCGGGAAATAGCGTTCCTTGTGGCAAAAAGTCAGGCTCATTGCCCATAACTGAGAAAAAGGCATGATTTGAGTGTAGCATTCGAATCTGACATAACACTTTAACCCCATGCCGATGATCCCCTCACACGTAATCCAACCCGGAACCGATCTGTCGCGACATGCCGAAAGACTGCGGCGCTTCTGGAGATTGCCGGGAATTGGGCTCGGCAGGATCGGCGCTGATGGTATAGCGCAGATTGCCGTGGCTGGGCTGCGCGCGCGTGGACAACCCGATGTCATCGGTCCGGATGATAAATGGCATATCGGCTCGATCACCAAGTCGATGACGGCTCTATTGCTAGCCCGACTGGCGGCGCGGGAAAGGATCAGCCTCGATGCTCCCCTGGGCGATCTTGCGGCGCTGCCCCTGCACCCGGACCTTGCCCGTCAGAGCCTGCGCGTGCTTCTGGCACATCGCGCCGGTCTGGCGGCCAACCCGCCACGGGCTGTCTGGACTGTCACGGATAGGCGTGACCCTGACGCCCCCGAGGGGCCTTTGCGCGACCTTTTGCTGGCGCCGCAAATGCTGGCCCCACCCCGCCGCGACAAGTTCTGCTATTCAAACCTCGGCTACATGCTTGCGGGTCACATCACCGAACAGATTGGGGGCGCTCCGTGGAAGGCGTTGCTTCGGAGCGAGATCGCCGCGCCGCTGGGGCTGGGCAGCCTTGGCTTCGGACCGCCCTCCGCCCATAATCCGCAGGGGCATGGCTCGCTACTCTCATGGCTGCTGACCCTGCGCGGGTTCGGCCCTGCACCCGGTCGCCCTGCTGCACATGACTCAGCCCTTGCCGATCTGTCACCCGCCTTCGGGCCCGCAGGTCTGGTACATCTGAGCCTGTCAGACCTCTTGCGCTATGGTGCGGCAGTGGCGGCCCTGGCCCGAGGCGATGACGGGATCGTAGCGGCACGGGTCTTCGGCGACCTGATCACGGGGCGCGATTATGCCGGCGGGTGGGTTCTTGGTGAAGGCACACTCAGGCACAACGGGTCGAACGGGTTGTGGATGGCAGACCTGCGTATAATGACTTCTGCATCTCAGGTCACTGCATTCGTTACGAATACCGGCAGCCTCGGGGCATTTATCGCAGCAGGTACAAGCCACTGGCGCAGGCATGAACGACGGGCCCAAGCGAAAAATGGAGGGCCTTGAAGGCCCAATGTCAGGTTTGACCTCATATTTCGCGATCTCCGCACTGAAAATCTGCGCCGCGCGATATTTGGGCAGCGGCGCAAGGACAAGGCGAAAAAGCTTTGTGCTAGTGTCGCGAGCGACTTCCGCTCGGCATGATCGATATCAAGGCACGCGGCGTTCTGGACGTGTTACCTTGGCGCCCACTTGCTGAATGAGGGGCTGAAAACCATGATCCGCCGCCTGATGCGCGTCACCTTATGGAGCTTTGCTGCGCTTGTCCTGCTTGCAATGGTCGGGTTTGTGTGGCTGCGCCAAAGCCCCTACTGGGATGGGATCACCCTGTTTTCCGACGCGCACAGGGCGGCGAATTTCCGCGACATGGATCGCATTTTCCCGTTCCGCGACGTGCCGCGCGGTGACAGCGTCTGGGGGTTCGACCACGATCCGCGCCCCTTGCCCGCGACCTACGCTTTGGGCGACGAGCGCCGCGATCTGGCGGCGTTTCTGGACCGCACGGAAACCACGGGCCTGATGGTTGTCCATGCAGGCGCGATCACGCATGAGGAGTATCGGCTGGGCGCGGATGAAACTTCGCCCTTTACTTCCTGGTCAGTGGCGAAATCCGTGCTCTCGGCGCTGATCGGCATTGCGGTCGAGGAAGGCCATATCGCCAGCCTTCGTGACCCGATCAGCCAGTATGTGCCCGCGCTCGCAGTCTCTGGCTATGGCGATGTCTCCATCGAAGACGCGCTGACCATGTCCTCGGGCGTGGCGTTCGACGAGGATTATGACAATCCGCGCTCGGATATCAACATGCTCTTCTTCCGCGCCATGGCCCTAGGCCACCCTCTCGAAGAGAGCATCGCCGCGCTGCACAGCATCCGCGCGCCGGGTGAATTCAACCAGTATAGCAGCGCCGACACGATGGCGCTGGGGCTGGTGCTGGAGGCGGCAACAGGTATGCCAGTGGCCGACTATCTGTCCAGCCGCCTCTGGGGGCCGATGGGGGCAGAGGCCGATGCGACATGGAGCACGGATCGCACAGGGCGCGAAATCGTATTGTGCTGCCTGAATGCGCGGCTCAGGGACTACGCGCGCTTCGGGCGGCTTTATCTGGAAGGCGGCGCGCGCGAGGGTCAGCAGATCGTGCCTGCCGACTGGGTACAGGCTTCGGTCACGCCCGAGGCCGCGCATCTGCAACCGGGCGACAACCCGGCCAGCGACTGGACTTTCGGCTATGGCTACAAGTGGTGGATCCCCGAAGAGCCGCAGGGCGATTTCACGGCCATCGGGGTCTGGGGGCAATATGTCTATGTCGACCCCGTGCGCGAAGTGGTGATCGTCAAGACGAGCACGGACCCGGCCTTTGACGACAACGACCACGAAACCATCGCCGCTTTCCGTGCCATCGCGCGCGCTGTCGCGGGCCAGTGAAGCAGCCTGCGCAATTCTTGACATGCCGCGCAGTGCGCAAGGAAAACACACTGGCAGCGGCGCGCCTCGCAATGGGGACTTGGGGCTGGTGACGCGGAAGATGCAGATGCAACGCGGTGGAACAGTCGGGCGTAAGAACTGAAGCGCGCCGATCACAGAAGGCCGCAGCAGACCCTGCACATTAAGCCTGATCCCGTTTTCCGGACCAACCCGGCAGCCCCCGGTCGATATCGCCTTGTGACGGCCTTGGCATATTGACCTGCATCATGGCAGAATTTGCAGGAATGGATATTGCTCGCGCCGAGTGTCACCTCTGGCGACCCAGTCAAAAAGCGAGTTTATCATGCGACCGACGCACGTGATGGCCCTTGTTTTGGGCCTGTATACTTTGCTCTGGACTGCGCCCCCCGCGAGTGCGGAAGACCAGCGCAGTGACCTTGCCGCGCGCTTTGACACTCTGGCCGAAGGGTTCATGGCCACGCAGCAGGTTCCGGGTGCCATCGGCGCTTTGGTCATGGGGGATGATGTGGTCCTGCGCGGCTGGGGGTATGCCGACCTTGAGGCAGGCACGCGCGCCGGGCCGGACGATGTGCGCTTCGAGATCGGCTCGATCAGCAAGCTGTTCACATGGCTGGCCGTCATGATGCTGGTTGAAGAAGGCGCGCTGGACCTGCACGCCGATGTGTCTGGCTATCTGCGCGATACCGAAGTGCCCGGAACGGAACCGCTGACACTGGCCCATCTGATGAGCCATCGGCCGGGCTATGAGGACACATATGCGATCTTTGATCCCGCAATCGGCGCGCTGCCCCGCCCGCAGGCGCTGGCGGCCAGTGCGCCTGCGCAGGTCTTTCCGCGCGGGTTGGTGACGGCCTATTCCAACTGGGGCGTGGCGCTGGCAGGGCAGGTTGTCGAGGATGTGGCAGGCATGCCCTATGAGGGCTTCCTGCAAACCCGGATCCTTGGCCCGCTTGGCATGGAGGACACGACCTATAGCGAGGCTACCGCGCGGCCTGGCCAACCGCCGCTCTCGCGCAGCTACCGGGTGCAGGGCGGCGTTAACCACCCGGCCTTTCGCATCGACATAGGCAGTTTTGGCCCCGCAGGCAGCATGGCCAGCACCGCCGCCGAAATGGCGCGATTCCTGCGCTTCCTGCTGGGGGATGGCGAACTTGATGGTGTGCGGCTGTTGCAGCCCGAAACCGTGGCGCAGATGCGCACGCGCCTGTTTGACGATCTGGCCGGGGGTTCGGACATGGCGCATGGGTTTCAGGCGCGGCCCATGTTCGGCACCACGGTCTATGGCCATGCAGGCGGTTTGCACGAGTTCCTCTCGAACCTCGTTTTCCTGCCGGAGATCGGCGCGGGCGTGTTCATCTCGCAAAATGGCGGCGCTGGGGCCAGCCTGCCCTTTCTTGGTCCTGACCTGATCCTTGCGCATCTGGCCGCGCAGGCAGGGCTGTCCGATCCTGCGCCGCTTCCCGTGCCCGATGCAAGCGCCCGTGCCGCTGAAATCGCCGGGCGCTATGTCGCCAACCGGCGGCCCTTTACGGGGCCGATGCAAGCTTTCGCCCAACCGGCCGAGGTGCAGGCCCTGCCCGACGGGGCGATCCTTGCCCCCTCGATGCGGCTGGGTGCCATGGTGCGCTATGAGCCCGTAGCCCCCGATATCTGGCGCGAAGCCCATGGCGAGCGGCTGATGGCGATCCGCGACGACAGTGGCCAGGTGGTGCGCATTATCGACGGAATGGGGGCCACTTCCTTTGAGCGGATGGGCTGGGCCAACAATGCAGGGCTTGTGTTGCTGGGTCTCGGGCTGACGGCCGTGCTAGCGCTGAGCACGCTTGTCGGCCTGATCTGGCGGCACGGGCTGAAGGGCGGCAGCCGCGCGGGCGCGCTGGCCACCGGGCTGGCGTTATTGGCGGCAGGCACGGTCTGGGCGCTGGTCATTGCGGCGGGTATTGCGGTCGCGGCGGCCATGCAATTGGGCATGGAATTCATGTTCGACCAGCCGCAGCCTACAGCGGTCGCGGTGCTGGTGCTGGCCGATGTGCTGGCAGTGCTGGCAGCACTGGTCTTCGCGTCGCTGGTCCTTGTCTGGCGGGCGCGAGGGTGGTCTGTCTGGCGCAGGCTGCACCATACCACCTTCGCGCTGACCCTCGCGGCCACCGGCGCGCTGTTCGTGCATTGGGGTCTGGCCTTTGGCGGGATAGGTTAGACCATGCGCCGGGCGCGCTGGCCCCTGCTACTGGTCATTGGGGCTGCGCTGGCGTCGCTCGGCTGGGTTTACCTGCGCGATATGCGGGCCATCGCGGCGCAGCTCGCGGACAACGCGCGCGTGATCGAGACGAACCTCGGTCCAGTCGCCTATGCGACGGGCGGGCAAGGCGTGCCGGTGCTGGCAATCCATGGCGCGGGCGGTGGCCATGATCAGGGGCGGCTTCTGGCGCGGGCCTTTCTGCCTGACGGCTATCGCTGGATCGCGCCCTCGCGCTTCGGCTATCCCGGCTCGCCCATGCCCGACGAACCCTCGACCGCCGCGCAGGCCGATGCCTTTGCCAAGTTGCTGGACGGCCTTGGAATTGAGCGGGTAACAATCATCGCCATGTCGGGCGGGGTGCCCCCGGCGCTGCAACTCGCGCTGCGCCACCCGGACCGTGTGCAGGCGCTGGTCCTGCTGTCGCTTGCCCCATATGCTCCGCTCACAGCCGAGGAACAGGAGTTGCCCGTCCCGATCTGGCTTTACGATGCGCTCTTTGCCACCGACCTGCCGCTCTGGGTGCTCACGCGCCTCGCGCCGGGCACGCTGGCCCCGATCTTCGATGCGCGGCCCGAGTTGACGGTGCAGATGAGCGCGAGCGAAGCCGATTTCCTCGACGCCATGATCGCGGCCTTCCTGCCGGTCACCCAGCGCCGGGCGGGGCTGGCGAACGAGGGTGCGGCCATCGACCCCGCCCATCCCATCGACCCGACGCAGGTCGGCGCGCCTGTGCTGATCGTCCACGCAGGCGACGACCGTCTCACCCCCGTCGCCACCGCGCGCTTCACCGCCGAGGGCATCCCTGGCGCCGAGGCGTTGATCTTCGACACAGGCGGCCATCTGCTGCTGGGCCACCATACTGAGGTGCGCCAGCGGATCGCTGCATTCCTTGCCATCCATCTCCCTGCGCAGGCAGAATGATACTCACCGTTCAGGACCTTACCCGATGACAATTCTTAAGATCATTCTTCTCGCCTTAGCCACCCTTCTGATCGCCGCCGTTGCCCTCGGCCTTTGGGTGAACTCCCGCGACCGGGCGCAAGCGGCGCGGGTCTGGGCAGCGCTGGAGGCCGCGCGCGAGACTGATCCGCCGCGCTTTGATCCGGCGATGGTGGCCGACCTGCCTGAGGTCGCGCAACGCTACTTCGCCCGCGCCATCGAACCCGGCACGCCCTTGCACCGGGTTGTCCGGCTGCAGATGGAGGGCAGCTTCATCATGAATGGCAGCCCCCTGCCGATGACCGCGCGCCAGATCCTCGCCCCGCCCGCGCAGGGTTTCGTCTGGCAGGCAGAGGTCGGATCGGGGCTGATGCGCTTCGCCGGCTCGGACGGGTATCACCGCGTGGGCGGGCGTGCGGAAAGCTGG
The DNA here is from genome assembly GCA_020832655.1 of Paracoccaceae bacterium. Taxonomy (GTDB): domain Bacteria; phylum Pseudomonadota; class Alphaproteobacteria; order Rhodobacterales; family Rhodobacteraceae; genus Roseinatronobacter. The sequence continues at coordinate 2,461 of JAFIEF010000063.1, read as the reverse complement.
ACAAAGTTCTGGCTGCGCGGCGTGATCCCGCTGGCGCGGATCGGTGGGACCGACGACCATGCAAGTGCCGCTGCGACGCGGGTGATGCTGGAGGCGATCTGGGCGCCGGCCAGCCTGCTGCCGCAATTCGGGGCGCAATGGGTGCAGACCGGGCCGGACAGCGCGGAAGTGCGGTTTGCCGATGTGCCGGGAATCGCGCCGATGCAGATCACGCTGGACGCGGAGGGCAACCCGGTCGAGGTCTGGGCATTGCGCTGGACCGACGCCAACCCCGAGCGGGTCCATCGCCTGCAACCCTTCGGCGGGCGGATGTTGGAGATGGCGCGGCATCAGGGCTTTCTGGTGCCATCGCGCGTGGAGCTTGGCAATATGTGGGGCACGCCTGATTATGCGCCCTTCTTTCTCGCCACAATCACGAGCGCGGAGTTCTGACATGATGGGGTTTGGCTACATGCATGTCAGTTTTCAGGAGCAGATATCATGACTATCGTTGTCCTGGGTTATGGGGCTGTTGGTCGGTCGGTCACGAAACAGCTTGCAGGGCGTGGAGATCATGTCCGTGTCATTCAGCGCAGGACACCCGGTAATCTGCCCGGTGGGGTGGAATTCGCCCCTGTTAACGCTGTGGAAAGGACAGACTTGGCCGAGTCTCTGCGCGCCGCACATACGCTCGTCTGCACCATCGGTCTGCCCTATTCGGGCAAAGTCTTTCGGCGCGACTGGCCACGGCTGGTCCGCAACTGTCTGGACGCCTGCGCCCGGACCGGCGCGCGTTTCCTGCTGGCCGATAATCTCTACATGTATGGCCCTCAGACCACACCGCTGACCGAAGACATGCCGCTGGCCGGGGGCGGGAACAAACCCTGGGCAAGGGCCGAAGTGACCAGGCTTTGGCAAGAGGCCCATGCCGCGGGTCGGGTCATGGGCTGTGCTGTGCGGGCCTCCGATTTCTATGGTCCCGATGCGCAGAATTCGATGCTGGTGGGTCAAGGGATCGCGCGGCTGCTGGCCGGCAAACCGGCGCAGATGCCATTTCCGGTCGATCACCCTCATGATTTCACCTATATCCCTGATTTTGCACGCGCAATCCTGAAGCTGATCGATGCCAATGACGCGGATTGGGGGCAGGCCTGGCATGTGCCCAACGCGCCCACACGCACGACCCGCGAATTGCTTGCGATGGTCGCACAGATCGCTGGTGTTCCAGCGCGCGTGACTGTGATGCCCGAGCTGCTGCGGCGCTCTCTGGGACTGTTCATTCCGATCCTTACGGAACTGGAGGAAATGCGGTTTCAGTGGGACCGGCCCTATCGCGTGGACAGCAGCAAATTTACAAACCGTTTCGGCGGTGTTGCGACACCGTTCAAAGAGGGCTTGGCCACTGTCATTGCTGCCCATAGACATGGCGACAGGTAGTGTGGTCAGAAACATGGCATGGAGGGTTCTGAGATGACCGCCCCCGCCGTCGCCCCGACCCTGCTGCGCCTGTCCGATGCCGCCGCCGTGCTGACCTTGGCGGCTGTTGGGGCTGCGCTGATCCTGCCCGACCCATATGCCGCTGTTCCTGACCATCTGCGCCCCGGGGCCTGGAGCCAGGACACGATCTCGGCTCCTGCCGCGCTGGCGCTGCTGACGGTCAACGCAAGGCTGCGCCGAGGCTGGGTCAAGGGCTGGCTGATCTGGGCGGGGCTCATCGGCTATCTGATCTATGCCTATGGGCTTTACAGCTTCGACCGGGTGATGAACCCGGCTTATCCGCTGTATCTGGGCGTGCTGGCCACCAGCGTGTTTGCGGCGGTGTTGTTCGTGCGGGCAGTAGAGCCTGCCGCGCTGATCGCTGGCCCGCACCCTCCACCCCGCCGCGCCGTGGCGGGGCTGTTCGGGCTGCTGGTGATGATCTTTGTCGGTCTGTGGTTGTCGATGCTCGCCCCCGCCATGGCCGCGCGCGAGCCGCTGCCGGGGCAGACGATCTTCGTGCTTGATCTGGCCTTTGCGCTGCCTCTGACCGGGCTGACCGCCGTGTTGCTGTGGCGGTGCCATCCCGTCGGCGACCTGCTGGCCTTCCCGATGCTGATGAAGGTCGCAGTGCTGGGTGTCTCGGTCTTCCTTGGCACCTTCTACACCTGGGCTTTTTTCGCTGGCCCGTTCATGCCCTTCGATCTGGCGCTTTACGCCCTTATGGGCTTCGGCCCGGCGGCCCTGATCTGGCCGTTCTGGCGGGGGCTGAACGTGGCCGAGGCACCCTGACCCATGCGCCGCGCCGCCCTCCTGCTGTTGCTGGCCGCCGCCCTCGGGTTGGGGTGGAAGGCGCTGCCGGGTCGGACGCCCGCCATCTCTGGCCCTGACCCGATCGCGGTACTGGAACCGTTGCAGATCGGCGGAATGACGCAATGGCTGCTGATCCGGGGGCAGGACCGATCCGCGCCGGTGCTCTTGTGGCTGCATGGCGGGCCGGGGGCGG
>JAFIEF010000010.1 GCA_020832655.1 Paracoccaceae bacterium | reverse complement strand
CTGGTCGAAAGAAGCGCAAGACCCCCGTGAAATACGACAAACGGCGCTACAAGCGGCGCAACCGGATCGAGATCATGTTCGGTCGGCTGAAGGATTGGCGCAGGATCGCCACACGCTATGACCGATGCCCAAAGGTGTTTCTCTCAGCCGTCGCGCTCGCAGCAACCGTGCTGTTCTGGCTGTGAATATCAATGAGTCTGGAGCCTAGCTGTTTTGCAAAACCCTGCGGGCTGCCACGTCCTTGCGGGTATTGTCGGATTGGTTAGGCGCGTTATCGGCTCCGCGCCTTGGCATCTGGCCAGGCAAGCATCCGGCATGTTGTGTGGCGGTGGCAGGACAGCGTCGCGGCGACAGGTCAGAATTCGCTTCCGCTGGCGTCCATCTCGGCCCCCGTCGGGGCTGTGGCGAGGGTTTCACCATAACCATCGGGCAGGAAGGAACGGATCACATCGGCAAGCTGCTGCGTGGCCGGATCGGGCATCAAGGCGCGGTAAAGCAAATGATCCGCCCCCAGTTCCCCGACAGCAGGGGCGACAAGCCGGGTGTAGACGTCGTCACCGTTCATGGCGATTGCCAGCGACTTGATCAGGAACAGCGCAACCCCCAGCGCCAGCACAAAACGCGCAGCCCCGAAAATGCGCCTGCGCGTCTTGCGCCGACGCGCGGCGCGCAGCCTGGGGTCATTGGCGATATGCGCCTCGATCACGGCGGCGCGGCGGGCGCGGAATTTCTCTAGCTGTTCAGTATACATGATCTCGGGCCATTGACGCAGTCATACAAATTCATCTTGACCAATTATCCCGTGCAATTCGTCGAAATCATGGCGCAATGGCGCAGAAAGCATGAAGCTTTGCGCCGAATGGCTGCGTCGGTCCTGATAGGGGCCGCGCCCTAACCTATGCGGTAATTCGGGCTTTCGCGCGTGATCTGCACATCATGCACATGGCTTTCCTTCAGCCCTGCATTGGTGATGCGCACGAATTCACAATTGCTGCGCATTTCGGCCACGGTGGCATTGCCGGTATAGCCCATCGCCGCGCGCAAGCCGCCGACCATCTGATGCAGCACTGTGCCGACCGCGCCTTTATAGGGCACCTGCCCTTCGATCCCTTCAGGCACCAGCTTGTCGCTGGCGGCATCCTTCTGGAAATACCGATCCGCAGAGCCGCGCGCCATCGCACCCAGGCTGCCCATGCCGCGATAGCTTTTATAGCTGCGTCCCTGATACAGGATCACCTCGCCCGGGGCTTCATCGGTGCCTGCAATCGCGCTGCCCACCATCGCGCAGCTTGCGCCCGCTGCAATCGCCTTGGCGAAGTCGCCCGACAACTTGATCCCGCCATCTGCGATAACCGGCACATCACCTGCCGCCTGCGCACAATCCATGATCGCGGTCAGTTGCGGCACGCCGACGCCCGCCACCACCCGCGTGGTGCAGATCGACCCCGGCCCGATCCCCACCTTGACTGCATCTGCACCGGCATCAATCAGCGCGCGGGTGGCATCTGCGGTGGCAACATTGCCTGCAATCACCTGCGCGCCGCCCGCTTCGGCCTTGATCCGCTCGACCGCTTTGGCCACACCTTCGGAATGACCATGCGCGGTGTCGATCACCACCAGATCGACGCCGGCATCGATCAGCGCCATAGAACGCTCATGCCCCGCATCCCCCACGGTCGAGGCCGCAGCCACCCGCAACCGCCCCAGCTCGTCCTTGCAGGCCGACGGGTTCAGCACCGCGCGATCAAGATCGCGCAGGGTCAGAAGTCCCGTCAACCGCCCCTGCGCATCGGTGACCAGCAGCTTCTCTATCCGGCGCGCCTGCATCAGACTGCGCGCTTCCTCGCGGTCCGCCGGTTCGCGCAGGATCGCCAGATTATCAGCGGTCATCATCACCCGAACCGGGGTGTCGTCATCGCTGGCAAAGCGCATGTCGCGATTGGTCACAATCCCCAGAACCCTGCCGCCCTGATCCACCACCGGAAAGCCGGTGACACTGTAGCGCGCCTGCAATTCCTTGGCATCGCGCAGCGTCTGCTCAGGCGACAAGGTGATGGGGTTATAGACAATACCCGATTCGAAGCGTTTGACGCGGCGCACTTCCTGCGCCTGTGCATCCGGATCAAGGTTGCGGTGAATCACCCCGATCCCGCCCGCCTGCGCCAGGGCAATCGCCATGCGCGCCTCGGTCACGGTGTCCATCGCAGAAGAGAGCAGCGGGATATTCATGCGAATGCTTTGGGTCACAAGGGTCGATGTATCGGCCTGATTGGGCAGCACCCGCGATGCGGCAGGCACCAGCAGGACATCGTCAAAGGTAAGTGCCTCGCGAATCTGCATGACCGGACTCCTTTTTTCGGGTGATCGCTTGGCGGTTTCCTTTTTCACGTCTGGGCTGAAATGAAAACCCCTGTCAGGCTTCGGACGCGTTGGTCCGGGCCGCCAGCGCACCGCCCGGCCACATCCTGAAGATGCGCCAGGCAATCACCGGCACAGCCACACTGGCCAGCGCCAGCACGCCCAGGCCGATAAACCCGATCATGCCCTGAGCTTCCGACACGGACAGCAACGCCGTGGCAAACGCCGCCAGCGGAAAGGTGAACGCACCCCAAAGCGGCGAAAACCCCGCCGCAATCAGCCAGCGCAGCGCGGCCAGCAGCGCAAGCGCGATCAAGCCCGCCAGCGCCGCGAAACCCAGTGCCACATCATCCAGCCCCGCCCCGCTGGCAACAATGGTGAACAGGCAGGCGGGCGCCAGATGAATAGCCAGCAACGGGCGCAGCGGCGGTGGCGGGATGCGGGTGATCAACTGCCTTGCGCTGACGGCCCAGATCACAGCCGCAGGCAGCAGCATCGACCACAAAAGCCAGATCGCAATCTGGTGATAACCCAGCGCATTCGCCGCAACACCGCCGATGATGAAGCCCACGAAGCTTAAGTGAAACACCGGCGTGACCACGCGCCCTTCGGGCGGCCCGGACAGCAGTACCCGCACCAACAGCGCGACAAACGCCAGATGCAGCACAAAGGCCAGTAGCGCGATGGCAGTTGCGGTCGCAGGCGCAATCGGCGCAAGGCTGGCGGCCATCAGCATCAGCGACAGGCTGGCCGCCGCCAGCCCTGCGCGTCCGGGCAGGACGCGCAGATCCTCGACCAGCGCGGCACGGCGGCGCAAAGGCTTGGCCAGATAGGCCACCAGCGCAAAGGCAAACAGCAGCGCCACCGCCCCAAGGATGACATCCGCCAGCGCGGACCCCACCGCGCGCCAGCCCAGCCCCAGCCCGAACAGCCCCATGATAGGCGCGAAGATGGCGGGCGGGGTACGCCGCCCGAAACCAGGTTTGGGAATGTGCAGGGGCGGGGGCATGGGGCGGCGCGGCTGGGTCATTGGACCGGCTCGGGAAAAAGATGGCCGGGAAGCTGGCGATAATCGTCAAAGCGGAAATGGTGAAACATCTCTTCAGGGGCAGTGCGGCGATAGCCTTGGGTATAAAGCCCGAACCGCGCCCCTGCCCGTCTCGCAGTCTCGGCATCGGTTTCGCTGTCGCCGATATAGGCGATCTGCGACAGCTGCAGCCCCATCCCGTCCACCACCGCCCGCAAGGGCGCGGGGTCGGGCTTGGCCACGTCCAGACTGTCGCCCGCAATCACCACGTCAAACAGCCCCGACCAGCCGAAATGCGCCAGCACCGCGCGGGTCGGGGCAAACGGCTTGTTGGTGCAAAGCCCCAGCCGCAGCCCTTGCGCGCGCAGGGCGTCCAGCGCGGCTTCGACATGGGGGTAGATACGGGTATGATCATGCGCGCGCTCATAGTGATACAAAAAGCGCGTCTGGAAATGAACGGTGCGCGCAGGCTGGTTGTCGCCCAAAGCGGCCTTTTCCAGCCGCGCGGCAAAGACCCGCGCGCCGCGTCCGACGAAATCGCGCGCCTGCTGGAACGTCACCGGGGGCAGCCCTGCTTCGTCCAGCACGCGATTGGCGGCGTGCCAGATATCGGGCGCGCTGTCGATCAGCGTGCCATCAAGGTCGAACACAACCGCACTGGTCACACCACAACCCCGATGGCCGCTTCCGCCGCCTGCCGGATCGCGCGGATATTGGTGCCATAGGGGGCGGGGTCGATGACCGAACCACCCTTGAACACCGCCGATCCCGCGACCAGCACATCCGCGCCTGCCCGTGCCATCACCGGCGCAGTGTCGGGCGTTATGCCGCCATCAATCTCGACATGGATCGGGCGCGCCCCGATCAGCGCGCGCAGGGCACGCACCTTGCCCGTCATATCGATGAATGCCTGCCCGCCAAAGCCGGGATTGACGGTCATCACACAAACCAGATCGATCATGTCGAGCAGATTTTCCACACCGTCAAGCCCGGTGCCGGGATTGATCGCCAGCCCAGCCTTTGCGCCACTGGCGCGAATCGCCTGAAGCGTGCGGAAAATATGCGGGCCGGCCTCGACATGCGCGGTGATGATATCGGCCCCCGCCTTGGCAAAGCCTTCGATATAGGGGTCCACCGGCGCGATCATCAGATGCACATCCATCACGCCCCGAATATGCGGACGGATGGCGGCACAGGTGGCCGGGCCAAAGGTGATATTGGGCACGAAATGCCCATCCATCACATCGACATGCACCCAATCCGCACCCTGATCCTCGACCGCGCGGCACTCGGCCCCGAAATTGGCGAAATCAGCCGCCAGGATCGAGGGCGCGATCTTGATCGAACGGGAAAAACTCATGGCGCAGGCTCCTTCCTCAGTATCCCGCTTCTCTTAAAGCAATTTCAGCAAGAGTTGATAGACTTTTGCGGTTCGAAATTGTGGCAAAACAGAAGGCTACAGCTTTTTTTCCGTTTCAACGACAAGCCGAAAAGCTGTAGCCCCCCCCCCGGCACGGCGAACTGCACGCCCTGCCGGTTTCATCTTGCCAAAAATACTCCTGCCAGAGGCTTCCTGCCCCTGCCCGGCATGTCCGGGGTGCAAGGGCGGGCGGGTGGGCACCCCGGACATGCCGGGCAGGGGCAGGATCACGCCTGCGCCAGCTTCGCCATCCGCGCCGTGCGCAGTCGCGCGAAATCATCGCCCGCATGATAGCTCGACCGCGTCAGCGGGGTGGCCGAGACCATCAGGAAGCCCTTGCCGAAGGCCGCCTTTTCATAGCTCTTGAACTCTTCGGGCGTGACAAAGCGGTCAACGCGGTGATGGCGCGAGGTGGGTTGCAGATATTGTCCGATGGTAATGAAATCCACATCCGCCGCGCGCATGTCATCCATCACCTGCAACACCCCCTGCCGGTCCTCGCCCAGCCCCACCATGATGCCGGATTTGGTGAACATCGCAGGGTCAAGCTCCTTGACGCGCTGCAACAGGCGCAGGCTGTGGAAATAGCGCGCGCCGGGGCGCACTTCGGGGTAAAGGCCGGGCACGGTTTCCAGATTGTGGTTGAACACATCTGGCCGCGCCGCGACCACGGCTTCCAGCACTTCGGGGGCACATTTCAGGAAATCAGGCGTCAGCACCTCGATCGTCGTGTCGGGGCTGCGGTGGCGCACGGCGCGGATGGTCTGGGCAAAATGCTCGGCGCCACCATCTTCCAGATCATCGCGGTCGACGGACGTGATGACAACATGTTTCAGCCCCAGCTTTTCAACCGCATGGGCCACGCGCCCCGGCTCAAAGGCATCCAGATCATCGGGGCGGCCGGTGGCGACATTGCAGAAGGTGCAGCCGCGGGTGCAGATCTCGCCCATGATCATCATGGTGGCATGACCTTGCGACCAGCATTCGCCGACATTGGGGCAGCCCGCTTCTTCACAGACCGTGGTAAGCTTGTGTTCGCGCATGATCTTGTGGGTCTCGGCATAGCCCTTGCCGCCCGGCGCCTTGACGCGAATCCAGTCGGGCTTTTTCGGCTGCGCCTGAACCGGGCGATGGGCCTTTTCCGGGTGGCGCTGCCCGGGCAGTTTCAGATCACGCAAGGCGTCCCCTCCTGCAAGAAATTGCTGTCACGGGATGTAACCCGTCCGGCGCATAAAAACAACGCCGCGCGCGAAAGCCTGTCATGCACCCCCGGCATGGCTGTGGCGCGCCTCGGGGCATGTGTCGCGCGCGCGGGTCAGCAATTCCTCGCCTGCGGTGGCCAGGTGGCTTGCCAACTCGTCAAACCACTCGGACGCATCGCTGGATGCGCGGCGCAGAAGCGTGATCTGACGAAAGGGTTCGGGGGCCGCGAACCGGCGCAAAACCATGCCTTGCGCGGCCTGTGCCTCGCTGGGCAGCGCGATCTCTGGCAGGAAGGTCAGGCCAAAGCCCTGCGCCACCAGCCCGCAGAGCGTGGACAGCGATGATGCGCCCAGATCAAGCCGGGTCTGGCTGCGATCCAGCGCGCAGACTTCCAGCGCCTGATCGGCCAGACAATGCCCTTCATCCAGCAGCAGCAGATGATCGGGGTTCAGGGTGGCGGGGCGCAGCGCCTCGTCGCCTGGCGCAGGGCCGGACAGCCGCGCCGCCGAACCTGCCAGCAGGAACCGGTCCTGAAACAGCGCCACGGCAACCAGATCAGGCGCAGGCGCCGGGTCGGCCAGCACGATGGCGTCAAGCTGGCCCTCGCGCAGCCCGGCCAGAAGCGCCGCGGTCTGCGCCTCGCGCAGGCGCAGATCGCGGGTGATGTCGCTTGCACGCAGCCGCGCCAGGGCACCGGGCAGCAGATAGGGCGCGATGGTCGGGATCATGCCCAATGTCAGCGCGCCCTGAAGCGCGCGGCGCCGCGCAGCGGCTTCCAGCTCCATCGCCTCGGCCAGTATACGGTCAGTGCGCGCCAGAACCTCGCGCCCCGCCCGCGTCAGCCGTACATCGCGCGGCAGACGTTCGACCAGCGCGACCCCCAGCACGGCTTCCAGTTCCTTGATCTGCATCGACAATGCGGGCTGCGAGATACTGGCAAGCTCTGCCGCACGACCGAAATTGCGCGCCCGCGCCAGCGCGTGGAAATAGGCAAGCTGCTTGAGGGTGATCTTCATGACCAAGCCATTCTGGGGCAAGGTCGGCGCACTGGCAAGCGGGGTTCGCGGGCGGGTTGTACAGCGCTCTCTTGCCAAGGCGCGCCAAGCATAGCATAAACGCGGTGAATTCTTTGCTTCAAACAAGGGGGCTGAACATGGCTCAATCTCTTCCGCTGGCGACTGCGCTGGGTGGCAATGACACAATCCTGCGCAAAGTTGCGCTGGTGCTTTTCGGCTCGATCCTGGTGGCGGCATCCGCACAGGTCAGCGTGCCGATGTTTCCGGTTCCCATGACGCTGCAGACGCTGGCAATCATGCTGATCGGGCTGACCTATGGGTCGCGGCTGGCCGGGGCGACACTGGTGACCTATCTGGCCCAGGGTGCGATGGGGATGCCGGTCTTTGCAGGCGGTGCATTCGGGCTGGCCCCGCTGATGGGACCGACAGCGGGCTTCCTGTTCGGCTTTGTGGCAATGGCCTTTGTCATGGGCTGGCTGGTCGAGCGCGGGCTGAACCGTGGTTTCGGGCTGTTCGCGGCCGCGCTGATCGCGACCGCGCTGCTCTTCTTGCCGGGTGTGCTGTGGCTCTACGCCATTACCCCGCTGGATCTGCAAGGTGCCTTCATGGCCGGGGCCGCACCCTTCCTGCTGGGTGAACTGGTCAAGGTTGCGATTGCCACGCTGATCGTTACCGGTGCATGGGCCGCGCTGAAATCCCGACGCGGCTGATATCGGCTGATCTGCGAAAACTCTAATCAGGCGGGGTGTCCGGCACCCCGCCTTTTTCATGTGCTTTCATGCAGCTTGTTCAACGCCGCATCACACAGACCCAGATCGCGCCACTGGCAGCCCTTGCAAAGCTGCGCCAATGCGCCGCGGGGCACATGCGCACGAATGCGCCGCTGCGCCTCTGCCCAACTGATACGGTCGCCATCCTTCAGCCGCAGCGCGGCGGCATGGCGCTGATCCAGCCCCGCAATTCGCGTGGCCTTGTCGCACGATACCCCGCGCCGATGTGGGCATGGCGCGCAGATGTGATCGGCCTGATGCGTGACTTCCAGCAGCGTATTGCCGCCATCGGGGCCGCGCAGCACTGCCACGATCTGGGCCATATTGGCAGTGAAATCGTCAGAATACCCCTTGCCCTGAAACCCCAGCGCGCAGAGGAAATGATGCGGGCGAAAGTGGAAAAGGCCGTTCATTCCGCCGCGTGTTTGGGCTGGAAACCGCGCTCGATCATATCCGAGGGCGCGACCGGGTATTCGCCGGAAAAACAGGCGTCGCAATATTGCGGACAGTTGCTGTCGCGGCCTGCGGCTTCGCCTGCGGCCCGATACAACCCATCAAGTGTGACAAATTTCAGACTGTCCACGCCGATATGGTCGCGCATCTCATCCTCTGACATGCGCGCGGCCAGAAGTTTTTCCTTCTCGGGCGTGTCCACCCCGTAAAAGCACGGCCATGCCGTGGGCGGCGAGGCGATGCGGAAATGCACCTCTGCCGCGCCCGCCTCTATGATCATTTCCTTGATCTTCTGGCTGGTGGTGCCGCGCACCACCGAATCATCGACCAGAACGATGCGCTTGCCGCGGATCAGCGCGCGGTTGACATTCAGCTTCAGCCGCACCCCCATCGACCGGATCGCCTGGCTGGGTTCGATGAAGGTGCGCCCCATATACTGGTTGCGCGTGATCCCCAGTGCAAAGGGAATGCCCGATTCCTGGCTGTAGCCAATCGCGGCAGGCGTACCGCTATCGGGCACCGGGCATATCAGATCAGCCTCGACCGGGGCTTCGCGGGCCAGTTCCACCCCGATCTGGCGGCGCGTTTCATAGACCGAACGCCCACCATAGGAACTGTCAGGGCGCGAGAAATAGACATGCTCGAAAATGCAAAAACGCGACTTGTGGGGGCTGAAGGGGCGCATCGATTCGACCCCCTTGGCGGATATCACCACCATCTCGCCCGGCTCGACCTCGCGCACGAATTCGGCCCCGATGATATCCAGCGCGCAGGTTTCCGAGGCCAGCACCCAGCCCTCATGCACACGCCCCAGCACCAGCGGGCGCACGCCCAGCGCGTCGCGCACGCCGATCAGCTTGGTGCGCGTCATCGCGACGATGGAAAACGCCCCTTCGGCGCGGCGCAGCGCATCTTTCAGCCGTTCGGGGATGGTCTTCTGATAGGACCGCGCCATCAGATGGATCAGGCATTCACTGTCTGACGAAGACTGGAAGATCGAACCGCGCTCGATCAGTTCGCGCCGGATCGATTCGGCATTGGTGATATTGCCATTATGCGCCAGCGCAGCGCCGCCCATCGCGAATTCGCCAAAAAAGGGCTGCACATCGCGGATTTGCGTGGCACCTTTCGACCCGGCGGTGGAATAGCGTACATGGCCGATGCCGATGGACCCCGGAAGCCCCTCGATCACGCCGGATTTGGTGAAATTGTCGCGCACCAGCCCGAAACGATGTGCCGAATGAAAGCCTGATTCGGGGTGATGGGTGATGATCCCGCCCGCTTCCTGCCCGCGATGCTGCAAGGCATGCAGCCCAAGGGCCAGGAAATTGGCAGCATCTTCAACCCCGATACATCCGAACACCCCGCATTCTTCGCGAAGCTTGTCATCATCGAAAGGGTGGCTGAGCATTTGCAGGCCTGCTTGTGGCTTCTGACATGCGCCTGCCTTACCCGATACGGAAATGCCTGTCACGCCCCGAAGCTGTGAAACAATCACATGGCAGGGATTGCAGTGGCGGGTGCGGTGCCAATGGGCAGGCGTGTCAGAACAGATCGCCCTGTTCGGGCGGGGCGGATTTGCGTAACCTGCGTGATGCACCCGGCTTTTGCGGCAGCGCGTCGAGCGTGGCGTCAGTGAATTCGATCTGCACAAGCGCCTGATCCTGCGCCGCGCGTGCCGTGGTCAGCACCTTGCCCGCCTGATCGCGCACCACCGCATAGCCGCGCTGCAAGGTGGCGGGATAGCCCAGCGACTGGCGCAGCCGTTCCAGCGCATCCAGCCGGGTCTTGTGCCGGTCCAGACTGGTCAGGATCGCACGTTCCGCGCGCCCTGCCCGGTCTGACAGGCGTTCCTGCCCCTTGCCGATCTGCTGGATGATCGCGCCCGCGCGCAACCCTGCCGCAATGCTGCGCAACTCCTGTCCCTTGCTGGCCAGCGCTGCGCGCAGGCTGCCGGGGAAGCGTTCGGCCCAGATATCCAGCCGCTGGATCGCGGGGGCCAGCAATGCTTCGGGCCGGGGCAGCGCGCGCGACAGATCACGCAAGCGTTGGCCGCGCAGCGCCACTGATTGCGCGCCTGCGCGAATCAGCCGCGCCTCCAGCGTGGTCAGATGCGCGGCCAGATCGGCCTGCACCGGCACGGCAATTTCCGCCGCCGCGCTGGGGGTGGGCGCGCGCTGGTCGGCAGCGTGGTCAATCAGCGTGGTGTCGGTTTCATGGCCCACGGCTGATATCAGCGCAATGTCACTTGCCGCCGCCGCGCGCACCACGATTTCTTCATTAAAGCCCCACAGATCCTCGATCGAACCACCCCCGCGCGCCACGATCAGCAGATCAGGGCGCGGGATCGCCCCGCCTTCGGGCAGCGCGTTGAAGCCGGCAATGGCGCGCGCGACTTCGGGCGCGCAGCCCTGCCCCTGCACCGCCACCGGCCACACCAGCACATGCACCCCGAAACGGTCGCGCAGCCGGTGCAGAATGTCGCGGATCACCGCCCCCTGGGGCGATGTGATGACCCCGATCACGCGCGGCAGATAGGGCAGTGCGCGCTTGCGCTCAGTCGCAAACAACCCTTCTGCAGCCAGTTGCTTGCGCCGCGCTTCCAGCATCGCCATCAGCGCGCCCGCGCCTGCAGGTTCCACGCTTTCGACCTGAAGCTGGTATTTCGATTGCGGGGCAAAGGTGGTCAACCGGCCCGTGGCAATCACCTCCATCCCCTCTTCGGGGCGCACCTTCATGCGCGCGACCTGGCCTTTCCAGCTGACAGCGGCGATCACCGCACGGTCATCCTTCAGGTCGAAATACATATGCCCCGTGCGCGCCACCACCACGCGCCCGACCTCGCCGCGCACCCGCACGCGGCCAAACTCGCCCTCGATCACGCGCTTCACCGCGCCCGAGATTTCCGAGACCGAGAATTCCGGCGTGTTGCCCGGCATGTTGCCTTGTGGCTGGTCGATCAGATCCATCACATCGCCCTTGCTTGTCTTGGACCTTGATGCACCCTAGAAGGCGCAAGGATCAAGGCGAAGCGAGGGCGGGCGATGAATATTCTGGTGCTGGGCAGTGGCGGGCGTGAACATGCGCTGGCCTGGGCAATCATGCAAAACCCCAAATGCGACCGGCTGATCTGCGCGCCGGGAAATGCCGGAATGGCCGAGATTGCGACCTGCGCGGCGCTCGATATCACCAGCGGCTCTGCCGTGGTGGGGTTCTGCGAGGAAGCGGCGATTGACTTCGTGGTGATCGGGCCGGAAGCGCCCTTGGCCGCAGGCGTGGCCGACCGGCTGCGCGCGGCCGGCATTGCCTGTTTCGGCCCTTCGGCGGCAGCGGCACGGCTGGAAGCCTCGAAAGCCTTCACCAAGGAGATCTGCGCCGCCGTAAACGCCCCCACCGCCGGTTACGCGCATTTCACTGACGCTGAAGCCGCGCGTGCCCATATCCGCGCGCAAGGCGCGCCCATCGTGGTCAAGGCCGACGGGCTGGCCGCAGGCAAGGGCGTGATTGTCGCCATGACGGAAGCAGAGGCGCTGGATGCCATCGACACCATGTTCGGCGGCGAGTTCGGCGCCGCCGGGGCCGAAGTGGTGATCGAGGAGTTCATGGAAGGCGAAGAGGCGTCGTTTTTCGTGCTGGTCGATGGCGAAACCTGCCTGCCCATTGGCACCGCGCAGGACCACAAGCGCGTGGGCGAAGGCGATACCGGCCCCAATACCGGCGGCATGGGCGCTTATTCCCCCGCCCCGGTGCTGACCGATGCAATCGCGCAGGCAGCGCTTGACCAGATCATCCGCCCGACAATGGCGGAAATGGCGCGGCGCGGCATGCCCTATCAGGGCGTGCTTTATGCCGGGTTGATGATCAAGGACGGTGCGCCGCGGCTGGTGGAATACAATGTGCGCTTTGGCGATCCGGAATGTCAGGTGCTGATGATGCGGCTGGGCGCGCAGGCGCTGGATCTGATGCTGGCCTGCGCCGAAGGGCGGCTGGGGGATGTCTCGGTAAACTGGGCCGATGATCACGCCATGACAGTGGTGATGGCCGCCAAGGGCTATCCTGGAAACTACGAAAAAGGCAGCGTCATCAAGGGGCTGGAGACCTGCCCCGAGGACAGCCAGCATATGGTGTTTCACGCCGGCACCCGCGCAGAGGGCGGGCAGATCATCGCCGCGGGCGGGCGGGTGCTGAATGTCACTGCGCGCGGGCGGACGCTGGCGCAGGCGCGCGAACGCGCCTATGACATGGTGGAGCGCATTGACTGGCCAGAAGGGTTCTGCCGCCGCGATATCGGCTGGCGCGCGCTATAGGGGCAGACCACACGCAAGCTGTCAGGCTTGGTGCCGGTCTGTCACATGGGGCAGATTGCGTGTCACACTTCCAGCAGATCGGCCCGGTTCTGCCGCATATGCACAATCCGCAAGACCGCCAACCAGCCCGCAGCAATGCGGTAGAGTATCAGATGCGATCCTGACCGATACAGCCGCACGGGCGGGCGGATCAGGTGGCTTTCGCGCGCCTCCTTCGGTCGCGCCTTGGCAACAATTGGCAATCTTCGTCAATCGCGCGCCCTGCGCCAGCCCCGCGACACTGGAAACCGACGCCTTCAGCGCGCCGATATCTGGAAACCCGCTTGCGGTTCGCCCAGAACCACGACCCACCACAGCTTGCCATTGGCATCCTGATGCCAGCCCACGCCGACCTCGCGCGCGCGGCTATCAAGGATCACGGCGCGGGTTTCGGCTTCCTGCATCCATGCGGTAACGGTTTCGATCTCGGTCTCGAAGGTCTCTGACACCATCTCGCCGATAAAGGCACCGGTATAGCCTGCGCGCTGGGCGCGCTGCATCGGGCTGGACCCGTCCGACCCCCAATGCCAGGGACGGCTCTGGAAGGACATGTCCTGCGCATGGGTCGCGGCAGCGCTGGCCAGTTCGGCACTTGCCTGCAGCGGCGGCAGTCCATGCTGGGCGCGCATCGTGTTCAACCCGTCCTGCATCCGCTGGCGCACGCGCGGCGCGTCATTCGGCCCGATCCGGTATACCGCAGGCACAGGTCGCCCATCCGGCCCCATGCGCATGGGCACACCTGTCATCGTGCAGGCCGACAGAATCAGCGCCCCCAGAATGGGCATGGACAGCAATCTTACCATTTTACCAGCTTCCCTTTCGCGACACGTTGCTGCTTAGCCGCTCTGTGCAGGGTTTTCAAACACAACTCGGCGTGATCAGATAGCCTATGACTGTTGGGCAACTATCTTGCTGATATCGGGTTTTTTTTGCCATTTGCCACATCAATAGCCGACCTTGGCGCGACCAGAAGCGGAATGCGGCGCAAAAGTGTTGCGAATTTGACGAAGTCACAAAATTCCTGCACCGAACTCGCAACCTGCCCGTTGCGTTCATTGCCGGAAAATGATTTCACCAGAACCACGACATTTCGTCTTGGGTGCCTGTCCCCTTACCGACGGGACAGGTAATTACTGGAGGTTAACATGAAGAAAATCGCTCTCGCTGCCGCGCTGTCGATGGCTGCAACCACTGCATTTGCCGGTGGCAAATACAAAGAACCGGTTGTCGAGCCCGCAGTGATCGTGGAAGACACCAAAAAAGGTGGCGGCATCATCGTTCCGCTGATGCTGCTTCTGGTCGTGGCTGCTGCTGTCGCCTCGAAATAAGCTTCACAACATCTGTTGTGTGGAAATGGCGGGCCATGTGCCCGCCATTTTCTTTTCAGCATGTCAGGGACGGATCAGCGTCAGCCCCAACCGGCCAGATTGGCCTTGATCACCTGCGCCAGCGCCGCAATATGCGCGTCATCATCATTCAGGCAGGGAATATAGGTGAAGTGTTCGCCGCCCGCCTCTTCAAAGCTTTCCCTGATCTCTTCATTGATCTCTTCCAGCGTCTCGATGCAATCGGCGGAAAAAGCCGGGGCCACCACCGCCAGCCGCTTCACCCCCTGGCGCGCCAGATCGGCGACATGATCCACCGTGTAGGGGCGTAGCCATTCCTCTGAGCCGAAGACCGACTGGAATGTGGTCTGGATCGCGTCCTTTTCCCATCCCAGCTTCTCGCGCAGCAGGCGCGTCGTCTTTTGGCATTGGCAATGATAGGGGTCGCCTTCCAGCAGATAGCGGCGGGGCATGCCGTGATAGGACGCCACCAGCACTTCGGGCTTTTCTTCCAGCGCGTCACAGGCACGCTGCACCGACCCCGCCAGCGCGTCGATATAGGCCGGGTGGTCGAAATAGGGCGCCACCGTGCGCGCGGCGGGTTGCCATTTCTGTTCCATCAGCGCGCGGAAGAACTGATCGCAGGCGGTGGCCGAAGTTGCGCCCGCATATTGCGGATAAAGCGGGAAGAACAGGATCTTCTCGCAGCCTGCCTTGACCATCGCATCCACCTTGGAGCGGGTCGAGGGGTTGCCATAGCGCATGCAGAAATCCACCATCACGCCCGCGCCGAATTGCGCGGCCAGCGTCTTGGCCAGCTTGGCGGTCTGGTCTTTGGTGATGGTCATCAGCGGGCTTTCGCCCTTGTCATGGTTCCAGATCGACCTGTAATTCGCACCGCTGGTGAAGGGGCGCTTGGTCAGGATGATCAGTTGCAACAGCGGCTGCCATTTCCACGCCGGATAATCGATCACCCGCTTGTCGGACAGAAATTCATTCAGATAGCGCCGCATCGACCAGTAGTCGTAATTGTCCGGCGTGCCCAGATTGGCCAGCAGCACCCCGATCTTCGCTTGCGGCACGGGCGGGTGGTCTGCCTCGGCATGGGCCAGACGCCCCTGACCGGGCTGATCCATGTGAACCGGGCAGGACGAGGCGTCAGGCTGGGGCTTTGCATCAAGCATGGCATGGCCTTTCGGGGGCTAATGGTTGGGCTTCGGGCTGGACATAACGGAATTGGCCCCGGAATCAATCTTTGCGCGGGATTTTCACCTGATCGGGCAGCGGCGTTTCACGCGCGCCCAGCGCATCGGCCAGCCGCGCGCTGGCCGATCCGGGGCGCAGGGGTTGGGGCTGGCTGGCATCCGGCGCCCAGCCGGTCAGGAAGATCAGTTCGAAACTGGCCAGCAGGCGGCCCTCGGCATCGGCATGATGCGCGGCATAATGCTGGGCAGCGCGACGAAATAGCGCAGGCAGGGTCAGGCTGCGGCGACGCGCGGCCAGCGCATTGCCTTCACCCATCGCGCGCAGATCGGCAAACAAGCTTTGCAAGCTGCGATAGGCCACATTCTGGCACGACGCATCGGCCACCGGCAGCGCCAGCCCCGCGCGCTGCAACAGCGCGCCGGCATCGCGGATCTCGGTCATCGGCAGGATGCGCGGCGACAGCCCGCCGGTCAGGTCGATCTCGGCCTGGGCCATCGCGCTGCGCAGCTCGGCCAGGGTCTGGCCGCCGAACATCACTGCCAGAAACAGCCCGTCAGCTTTCAGCGCGCGACGCGCCTGCACGATCTGGCCCACCGGATCAGAGGCCCAGTGCAGCGCCATGACATGCACCACCAGATCATGCGCCCCTTCCTGCAGATCAAGCACGGGATCATCCGCCACCACCCGCGCGCCTGGCAGGAAATCACCCCAGAGCGCGGGCAGCCCCGTTACCAGCGCCGGGGCCGTAAAGCGCCTGTTAACCAATTGCAGGCGATACTCCAGCTCTTCGCGCGCAATCTGGTGCAGGAAGGGCATCTGCGCATTTGTGACGCGGGCGCGGTTGCGTACCAGCGCGGCGCGATCAGTCAGTTCGGGTGGGGTGGTGGTTTGCCGGGTCATGGCCTGCCTGCGGGGTCATTCTGCGCTAATCTAGGGAATATGTCATGCAAAGGCAAAGCGGCATGCAGTTTCTGACCGGCGCGGTGATCGAACCAGCACGGGCCGTTGCGGGAAGCGCGTTGCGCGCGCTTTATCCCCCATATTGCATGACCTGTGACACGCTGATCGACGAACACGGCGCGCTTTGCCCCGAATGCTGGCGCCAGACGCCCTTCATCTTCGGGCTGTGTTGCGATCTGTGCGGCGTGCCCCTGCCGGGTCAGGACAGCCCCGGCGCGGCCGCGATCATCTGCGATGACTGCATCACCATCGCGCGACCCTGGGAGCAGGGGCGCGCGGCCATGCTATATGGTGACAAGGCACGCCAGATCCTGCTGGGGCTGAAATATCGCGACCGGCTGGACCATGTGCCGCCCGCGGCAAAATGGCTGTCGCGCGCTGCGCAGCCCTTGTTGCTGCCCGATATGCTGATAACACCCATCCCGCTGCACTGGCTGCGCCTGCTGAAGCGGCGCTACAACCAAGCCGCGCTATTGTCCCACGCGCTGGCCCGTGAGACGGGGCTGGCACATTGCCCCGACCTGCTGATCCGCATTCGCAACACCGGCACTCAGGACGGCCGCGGGCGCGAGGGGCGCTTTGCCAATCTGCAAGGGGCCATCCGCCCCCATCCGCGCCGTGCCCATCTGATCCGCAACCGCCATATCCTGCTGGTCGATGATGTCATGACCGCCGGGGCCACATTTTCTGCAGCGACAGAGGCATGTCTGGCGCATGGCGCGGCGTCGGTCCGGGTGATTGCTCTGGCCCGCGTTGCAAGCCGGGGATGATCCGCTATAGTGCGCGCAAATCCGCAAGTGACCGGGGGCACGCGCCATGCAGCCGATTGAAATCTATACATCTCCGCTCTGCGGATTCTGCCATGCGGCCAAGCGCCTGTTGGCTGCGAAAGGTACCAGCTTCACCGAAATCGACCTCGCCCGCCAGCCCGACCGCCGCGCCGAGATGATGCAGCGCGCCAAAGGCCGGCGCACCGTTCCGCAGATTTTCGTGGGCGAGACCCATGTCGGCGGCTGTGACGAGCTTTACGCGCTGGATCGTGCAGGCAAGCTTGACGCGCTGCTGAAAGGATAAGGACATGGCGTTGCGCGCCGCGATACTGCAGCTGAACGCCAGCGATGATCCGGTGGCCAATCTGGCCCCGACGCTGGGCTATCTGCGCGATGCCGCCTCACAGGGCGCGCAGATCGTGCTGACACCGGAGGTGACGAATTGCGTCTCTGCCTCGCGCAGCCATCAGGACGCGGTGCTGCAGGCCGAAGCTGATGACATCACCTTGACCGCGCTGCGCAAGGCGGCGCAGGAGCATGGCATCTGGGTGCTGATCGGCTCGCTTGCGCTGAAGACCGATGACCCTGACGGGCGCTTTGCCAATCGCGCTTTCCTGATCGACCCGCAGGGGCAGATCACCGCGCGCTATGACAAGATCCATATGTTCGATGTCCAGATCTCTGAAACCGAGACCTATCGCGAATCCGCAGGCTTCCGGCCCGGCAACAGAGCAGTGCTGGCGCGCACTCCGCTGGGTGCGCTGGGGCTGAGTATCTGTTATGATCTGCGCTTCGCCTATCTCTACCGCGCGCTGGCACAGGCGGGCGCGCAGATGCTGGCCATCCCGGCGGCCTTCAGCCCGCTGACCGGGGCCGCGCATTGGGAAACCCTGCTGCGCGCCCGCGCCATTGAAACCGGCTGCTTTGTGCTGGCACCGGCCCAGACCGGCCAGCACGCGGCGCGCCAAGGGCGCGCGCGGCGCAGTCATGGTCACGCAATGGTCGTTGCCCCCTGGGGCGAGATAGTGCTGGATATGGGCACGGAACCGGGGGTAGGCATGGTCACGCTGGATATGGGCAAGGTGGCCGAGGCCCGCGCGCGTGTGCCCGCACTGACCCATGATCGCAGCTTTGCCGGACCAGGGGACGCATGACCGAAACACCCCCTTCCGCGCGGTCTGATCTAGGCTCGGCGCTGTTCAGCGAATTGCTGATGGCCGACCAGCTTGCGCGCAACCGCCTGTCCAAGGTATTGCCGCGCGGGATGGAATTGTCGCATTTCGGTGTGCTGAACCTGCTGGCGCGCCATGTCGAACGCAGTCCTGCGGAACTGGCGCGCGCCTTTCATGTTACGCGCGGTGCGATGACCAACACACTCAACAAGCTTGAATGGGCAGGCTATGTGCATATCCGCCCTGACTGGGATGACGCACGGCGCAAGATGGTCGCAATCAGCCCGGCCGGACGCGCTGCGCGCGATGCAGCGCTTGCCGCGATCAGTCCGCTGATTGAGGACATAACCCGCACATTGGGCGAAGAACGTGTGCGCCAGACACTTCCGGTGTTGCGCGAATTGCGGCTGCGGCTGGAAAGCTGAAACGCTTCAGTTCTGCCCGGAATTGCGCAACCTTGCCGCCGATTCATGGATCGCGCTGTATTGCCCGCCGGGACGATAGAGCCACAGATAGCCCGGCAGGATTGCCTCCATCGGGGTGGGGGTGATGCCCAGCGCATCAAAACCGCGCGCACCTTCAGCCACCACATTGTCGCGGCGCAGATTGCGCACCTGATCGCGCGTCAGAATGCTGTTGGTGAACAGCCCCACAGAGACTTTCTGCGCGATATCCAGGGCCGCGCCCATGATTGCGGCAACAAAGAACGGCATTGTCACAATGATGCGGTTGCGCCGGATCTCGGCCAGCATGCGCTGCATCAGGCTGCGGAAACTGGCGGCTTCCGGCCCGCCCAGCTCGTAGATGCCAGCTTCGGCGCCGCTGATCAGCGCCTGCTCTGCCGCCTTGGCAACATCATCGACATAGACCGGCTGGAACCTTGTCTCTGGCCCGACCACCGGCAATAGCGGCGAAAACCGCGTCATGCCGGCAAAACGGTTGAAGAACTGATCCTCGATCCCGAAAATCACCGATGGGCGCAGGATCACGGCCGCAGGGAAATGCTGCTGCACCAGCCGCTCGCCCTCGGCCTTGCTGCGCTGATAGGCGCTGTCCGATTCCGCATCCGCCCCGATGGCCGAGATATGCACCATCCGGCTCACGCCCTGCTCGGCGGCAATGCGCGCGATACGCCCTGCCCCTTCGGCCTGCACCGCATCGAAGCGGTTGCGCCCGACCTCGCCCAGAATGCCCACGCAATTGACCACGGCTTCGGCGCCCTGCATCACCGCTGCAACCGAGGCATCATCACGGATATTGCAGAACACCGGCTCGACCTGCCCAACCACGCCATAGGTGCGCACATGCAACGCCTGATTGGGTCTGCGCACCGCGACGCGGACGCGCCAGCCTGCCTTTGCCATGCGCCGCGCGATATAACGCCCGACAAAACCTGACCCGCCAAAGATAGTGACAAGCTGCGACATGATGCCCTCCTGCACTGGCGCGCGACCGTGGAACTGCTTGGCTTCTCAATACCGCTGCGGGGCTGGCGCGACAAGCCCGAACGGATTTTTTCGTCATCGCCGTTTTTCGGGCATTTCCCCAGTTGACACTGCAATGGTCGCACCATAAACAGCCGCTCACGCAACCTGCCCAGGTGGCGGAACTGGTAGACGCGCTAGCTTCAGGTGCTAGTGCCCGTACGGGCGTGGAGGTTCGAGTCCTCTCCTGGGCACCATCTTTTCCTGTAAAACATCAGGTTATGTGGAAAACAGCCGGGCGGGTTGCGCCTGTCCCCAGCACGTAAGCCCTTTCGCGCCAGGCGCAAACCTTCGCGCGGGGCCGCTTGCCATCGGGGTTTCTGACGCCGCGCGCGTCTGCCCGCGCCGGTAGGCTGGACGCTGGTAACGGCCCCGCCCGTCAAAGCTGATGCCCTGCGCGGCCGAACTGGCCAGCGCCCTGTCGTGCAAGCCAGTCCGATCCGACAAACTGATCCGACAAAGCTGGCAGCAGAGGGGTGCCATTTGTCCAACAATCCATGACATTAGATACATATTTACGCATATTTTGTGACATGATATTTATCAATTGTGGCGCAAAGACCGCAAATAATATTGAGGAACAGCAGATGACAAATATTCAGAACCGGCATCATGCCGGAGTCGCACGGTATTTCCGACAATTCATCGCCTGCGGTCTTGGTGCAGTGGCACTTGGGATTGCAGGCGCGGGGCAAGTTTCGGCAAATGGCCTCAAATCGGTCGCGCCCGCAGCCGAGGTTGCGCCCCAATATACCTATGCCCAACCGGTTCAGGCGCAGGCGCATGACTGGTCTGGTGCCTATGCAGGGGTGGGACTGGGCTATGCGTTTGGCGGCAGGGACCGCGTGGCGCTGAATCCTCCGGGACCCGGCGTGATAGGGACGTTGCGCAACAGCGGCGCATTCGGCACATTTCAGGCGGGGATGAACTGGCAGACTGACGATGTCGTGTATGGTGTCGAAGCGGATCTGACCCTGGGCAATATCAGATCGTCAATTGTCGCGGGGGCAAACAACGCCGCGATGCGCATTCGTTCGGCCGCCAGCCTGCGGGCGCGGGGCGGGTTCACCAGCAATGACGATCTGTTCTACCTGACCGGTGGTATCGCCGCCGCGCGGGTGAAATATGTCGCAGTGGGCGGCGGCGCAAATATCGACCGCAACTTCAACCAGTTCGGCTATGCTCTGGGCGCGGGCTGGGAACGCGCCCTGAATGACGGCTTGTCCCTGCGTGGTGAATATATCTACAGCAATTTTGGCCGCCGCAGCCTGACTGATGCGGGTCTGACCACCATCGCGACGCCGGATTTTCATGCGCTGCGTCTGGGCGTGAACCAGCGTTTCTGACGATCCGCTTGCCCGATAGTGTGACGTGCAAGCAGTTGGCCCACGTCACACCGTCGGGCAGGGGCGGTCAGCCGCGCAATGATCAGGCCGCGATCAGGGCCGCGAGCCGTGCGCGTGGAAAGGCTGCAAGACATTCCGTGATTGTCGTCTGATCCATCAGGCAGAATGCCGTGCTCAGCCCGTCGGCCAGCCAGGCCTGCGGGGCCGTCACGCTGACCAGCGTCCAGCGTGACGGCGCGGGCAGGCCGGTTTTCGGGTTCAGGATATGGCCCACGCGGCCCCGCCCGTCAAAGCTGATGCCCTGCGCGGCGGAACTGGCCAGCGCCCTGTCGCGCAGCTGCGCGCGGTCGGGCAGAACCCGCGCGCCTGCCTTCAGCCCGACCTGCCAGGGCTGGCCATCGGGCGCCTGCCCAAGGGCGCGGAATTCGCCGGTATTGACCAGCACATCGCGCAGCCCCTGCGCCTGCAAAAGCACGCTGACGCGATCCGCGATATAGCCCTGCGCAATGCCGTTCAGGCTTAGCGCGACCCCCGGTTCAAGCCGGATCTCTGACGGATCAAACCGCACCCGGTCAAACCCGACCGCATCCAGCGCAAGCGCGAGCGCTGCCCTGTCGGGCAGATCGGCGCGCTGCGTTCCGGCGAAATGGCGCGCATAAAGCACCCAGAGCGGCTGGATCGTCGGGTCGAACAGCCCGCCCGTTGCCCGGTGCAGCCGCGCGCACTGGCTCAGGCATTCCAGAAGTTCGGGGGGCGGCGCGTTCAACCGACCAGTTGCGTTCAGCCGGTTGAGCGCCGAGCCGGTTGTATGCAGGCTGAAGATCGCCTCCAGCCGGGCGATTTCGGCGCGCGCCACCTCGACAAGTCGTGCGGCATCGGGATGGGCCAGCGTGATCGAGGCATCAGCCCCCAGCGCCACCCCGCGCCAGTGATGCACGGCCTGCGCCTGCGCGGCCAGCGGCAGGGCGGTGGCGGCAGCGGAAATGGCCAGAAAACGGCGACGCGAAACTGTCATGATCATCCCTCTTGCCCGCGCGACAGGGCGCGCAGGCGGTCCTCGAAATCGCCATCATCATCGAAGCCGATATCGGCTTCGAACTCGACCGGGGCCAGCACCATCTCATCACTGACACCATCCAGCCGGAACACTGCGCCGCCGTGGCGGCGGGTGAAGTCCTGCGCGGCCTCTGACGTGGCAAAGGGCACCAGCTCGGGGGTTTCCATCCCGCCCACCATGTCAGAACCGGCCACGTAATAGGCGGCGCTGGCCAATATCCAGTTATCCGCACCTGGGTCTTCCCATGTTGCCCCCGACCACCCCATATCCGAAACATAGATTGCCGCAATCATGTGGCTTTGTTCGGGCATGCGGTCATAAGCGATGGCATCGCGCACCTGGCTGAAGAACAGCGGATAGGGAAGACCATCCAGAAACACCTGCGCCTTGGGGCCGGGATGTTCCAGCATCTCCATCTGGCAAAAATGACCCACCGCCTCTGCGGTCATGGTGACCGGGTCGGGCAGGCTGGCAGTGCTGTCCTCGCGGCAGGCGGCAAGGGTAAGCAGGGCTGCGGACAGAAGCAATGCGCGCATCATGGGGTTACCTTTCTGAAGGCCAGCACCGCCAGCCCCAGACCGGCAAGCGGCCAGAGCAGGATCGAGGCCAGCGCATGGGCGGGCGGGATGGTATGGGCCGCCGCCCCGATCCCGGCCGCCGCAGCGGTCGCGTCAGAGGCCGCAAGATTATAGAGGCGGAAGGCATCGGCCGGGTTGCCCACCAGCAGCCATGGGAAAACATCCGTGGTAAAGCGCCCGCCATCATCGGCCACCACAGCCGCCAGCAGGCCCAGGTCATAAAGCACGATCATCACCAGCCACAGCGCAATCGCCAGCCCCGCCGCCGCGCCGGGGCGGCGCGCGAAGGCCGAGATCGCATAGCCGATGGCAACAAAGGCCGCGCCCAGAAGAAGCGAGGTCCAGAACAGCCGGAACATGGCCGGAAAGCCTGCGCTGGCGCGCGGATCGGCCCAGATCGCGGCCCCTGCTGCCAGCCCGTAGCCGATGGCAACCGCCAGCGACAGGATGATCAGATGGGCGATGAACTTGCCCAGCAGGATCTCGAACCGCCCCAGCGGATAGGTCAGCATCAAGGGCAGCGTGCCGCGCTCGACCTCGCCCGCGATGGCATCAAAACTCATCAACAGCGCCACCAGCGGCACCAGATAGACCGCAAGGCTGGTCAGGCTGGCCACGGTCACCGACAGCCGGTCAGCCCCCAGCGTGCCGGTGGGCGCACTGCCCGCACCCGCCAGCACCAGCGAAAACACCGCCATCATGGCAATCGAAATCGCCACCCAGCGATTGCGCAAGGCAATGCGGAACTCGGCCACAGTTATGGCAAGAATGGCGTTCATGGCTGCACCTGCTTGCTGAAATGGGTGTAAAGATCTTCCAGGCTGGGCGGGATCACCTCGACATCCTCGACCATATCGCCCAGCGCCGTGACCTGCCCCAGCCGCGCCAGCTTCTGGTCAGGGGCGCAGGACAGCATGACCGTGGCGCCGTTGAAACGCGCCCCGCCCAAGCTTGCCGCCACCTGATCGGCTGCAGCCTCGGTGGTGCGCACCTGCATCAGGATCGGAAGCGCGGCCTGACGGCGCAGTTCGGCCAGCGCGGCATTGGCCACCATCGCGCCCCTGGACAGGATCACGATGCGGTCGGTGCGCGCCTCGACCTCGGTCAGGGCATGGCTCGACAGCAGGATCGAGGCACCTTCGGCGGCCAGCCCGTCCAGCGTGGCATAGAAATCGCGCCGCGAGACCGGGTCCAGCCCCGATGTGGGTTCATCCAGCACCAGAAGGCGCGGATGCCCGATCAGCGCCTGTGCCAGCCCCACGCGCTGGCGCATTCCCTTGGAATAGGTGCCGATGCGGCGTTTCGCGGCCTCTGCCAGCCCGACACGTTCCAGCAGACCCATCGCGGCGCGGACCGGCTCGCCGCGCAACCGCAGATAGGTGCGGATCTGCTCCAGCCCGGTCAGGGCAGGGTGAAAGGCCACATTTTCCGGCAGATAGGCCACCTGCCTGCGCGCCGCGCGGTCGCCGGGGGCGGCGCCCAGCACCTCGACCCTGCCGCTGTCATAGGGGATCAGGCCAAGGACAATCTTCATCAGCGTGGATTTGCCCGCGCCGTTATGGCCCAGCAGCGCGATGCGTTCGCCGGGGGCGACAGTGAAGCTGACCTCGCGCAGCGCGCGGGTGGCCCCGAATGTCTTAGTGAGCTGTGAGAGGGTCAAGTTCGGCATCGTCAAACCTTCCATATTGCCAGGCTGGGCGGGCCTCGGCCTCCATGCGGGCAATGTCATCGGGAACCAGGATCTGGGGCGCGCGCATCAGCGGGAAGCTGTCAAGCACGCCACCGGGCAGCGTGGCGGGAAACTGTCCTTGGGCAAAGCGGATCAACTGCACGGCAGGCGATCCCAGCAGCAAGCCAGCGGCGGGTTGGGACCACAGGATATGGTCCATCATGTCATTGGGGCGGAACTTGGCATCGGCAATCCCGTCGCCATCCAGATCGAAGCTGGCATGGTCCGACCAGTAATTGCCGCGCCCGTCATGGCTCCATTCGATATCGCGGGTGCCGACATATTTGACCTGCGTGCGATTGCCGATAAAGGCATTGCCGGTCAGCGCGTTGCGTTCCGACCCGGCAGTGAAGTGAATGCCGATATCGCAGCCTTCAAACCGGTTGCCGACAATCACATTGCGATGCGCATTATAGATGAAGGTGCATTTCTCGTGGCTACCACCGCGGATCAGATTGCCGCTGACATCGGCGTTATTGGCAAAGTTCAGCATCAGCCCGTGGCTGCGGTCGCGCAGCGACAGGTTGTCGGCAACCTGCGTGCGGTTCGAGAACATGATGGCATAGCCAAGATGGTTCCCGATCGAGATATTGCCCGACACTTCGGAATTGTTCGTATACATGAAATGCACGGCAAAGCGCAGATCGCGCAGCATGTTGTCGCGGAAGATGTTGTCGCGCGAGGCATTGGCGAAAATGCCGTCGCGACCAAAGCGGATGTCATTGCCTTCGACAATCGTTCCGGGGGCGTTCCAGACATAAATGCCATTGCCGCGGTCATTTATGCGGTGATCCTGCCGCCCGATGATGGTATTGCCGCGCACGATGGAATCCGTCGCGCCAAACACATGCACGCCGACAAGGTTTTCAATCATCACATTGTTTTCGACCAATGCGCGTTCGGCGCTGCGATCGAGCTTGACGGCAGCATCGACTACCGGATGGGCATTGCCCGAGCCAATCAGCGTCAGCCCGCGCACCACCACATCCGCGCCGGTCACGCGGATAACATCCGCCTTGCCCTGCCCGTCAATTGTGGCTTCGCCGCGCCCGTCCAGCGTGATGGGGCGATCAAGTGTCACCGGGCCATCGTGATGGCCCGGTGCAAGGACAAGCACATCGCCGGGGCTGGCCCCGGCAATGGCCGCGACCAGCGCCCCCGGCTTTGCAGGCACGATCTGCTCCCCTGCCCCGGCAAAAGCCGGGACAAGGGCGGCAAGCAGCGCCGCGAACAGGAAACGCAGGCCATGCATGTCAGGCGTCCTTCGGTTCGACGAACATGCGCCCGCGCATTTCCATATGCAGCGCATGGCAGAACCACTGGCAGTAATACCAGTAGACGCCCGGCTTCGCGGCGACAAAAGTCGCCGACGCCGTCTGGTTCGGGCTAAGCTCAAACGCGACGCCGTGATCGCCCATTGTGAAGCCATGCGCCAGATCCTCGATGTCATCAAGATTGGTGATGATCACCGTCACCTCGTCGCCTTCCTTCACGGTGAAGCTTTCCATCGAGAAATTGGGCGCCATCGACGACATGTAGACGCGCACCTTGTTGCCGTCGCGCACGATGGTTTCCATCCAGTCATCGATATCGACCCCGTCGGCTTCGGCCTGCGCGCGCGTTTCAGCCCAGGTCGGGTCATTGCGGTCATAGACATGCAGCGGGTTGACGATATCGCTGCGCACGATGATCGAATCATGCGGTTCGGCAAAGGTCGGTCCGTCATGAACAAGCCGCAGATTGTCACCCTCGATGACGAAAAGCTGCTCATTCTCTGCCTTGAGCGGGCCGACATTGAGGAAGCGGTCTTTTGAAAACTTGTTCATCGACACGAACCATTTGCCATCGGCTTCCAGCGTCTCGCCCATAGAGGTCGAGTTGTGGCCGGGCTGGTAATGGACATCCGCCTTGGAAATGATCGGGTCCACATCCTCGCCATTATGCGCGCGGATCGCATCTTCGATGTTCCATTTCACGATCTGGCTGTCCAGAAAAAGCGTGGTGAAGGCATTGCCCTGCCCGTCAAAGGCGGTGTGAAGCGGGCCAAGGCCCAGTTCGGGTTCCGCCACCAGCACGGTTTCGCGCGGATCAAGGCTTTCATCGGCAAAGATCAGATCAAGCTTGGTCACATCGATCACGCTGACCGTGGGCGACAGCTTGCCGCCGATGCACAGATGCTTCTTGTCCGGCGCCATGTTGCAGCCATGCGGGTTGTTCGGGATCGGGATATAGCGGGTATAATCCTTGTTTTTCCCCTTGCGCCCGTCCACGACCTTGACGCCCTGCAACTCGATATAGTCGCCTTCGGCAATCGCGCGCTCGATGGCGGCAATGTTGAACACCACCACATGGTCCATCTCCGAGGCCGTCATCTCGGCCAGGTTCATCCCCATTTCCGAGTTGTAGCTGGTCGAGAAGGCCCATTTGCCTTCGTAATCGGCGTCGGTATTGTCCAGATTGCCGGAAACCATCACCTGCCAGGCGATATCCATCGTGTCGCCATCAAGTGCGGTGAAGAAGTTCACATATTGCGACGGATCATCCAGCACCGAACCGTCATTGACCATCGGCCCCTCATCCTCGCCATTGGCAAAGACATAGCCGGTGCGCGGCCATTTCTGCGGCCGCAGCCCGTGGATCGCCTTGGCATTGGGGATCTCGGTGATCTTGTCGCATTTCATGATGTCGCAGCGGATGCGCGCCACGCGTGTATTCGCCTTGTCATTCATGAACAGGAAACGACCGTCATAAGTGCCCTCGGTGAAGGACATATGGACATGGTGCAGATCGCCATTGTCATGGACCTTCTTGCCATTGGCTTCCAGATACGCCTTGGTCTGGGGCAGCATCTTCTCGGTCATGATCTTGAGCGATTCATTGGTCTGCCCCCAGCCCGTGGCCGAGCAGCGGTTGAAGACCGGCACGCGCATGAGTTCACGCATCGACGGAATGCCCAGAATGCGCATCTCGCCGGTCTGGCCCGAGGACCAGAAGCCGTAATACTCATCCAGCTGGCCGGGGCCGACATGGTAATCGGCGGCCTGCGCGCCCTTGGTTGCAGCCGCCGTGCCAAGCGCAGCCGCGCCGCCCATCAGCCCCAGCCGGGCCGCACCGCCGCCGATGCCCGCGCCCATCAGCGCCGCACCGCCTGCGGTTGCACCCAGCAATCCGCGCCGGCTGATGCCGGGTTTCGTGGTCTTGTCAGACATTGGAAGTCTCCTTCTTCAGGTTGGGATGGTTCGCACGGGCAGGATCGACCGCCTTGGGCGCGGCGCTGGACTTGACAGCCTCGCGCCGCTTGAGCTTGCGGATCACGACCGGGCATTTCGTTTCCGACTGATAGAGCACCTGACAATTCATGCAGTTCAGGCATTCATTGGGGTTGATCTCGCCAGTCGGGTGGATGGCCTGCACGAAGCATTCATTCGCACAGGTCTGGCACGGGGTGCCGCATTCGGGATAGCGTTTGAGCCAGTCGAACATGCGGATCCGTGCCGGGATCGCCAACGCTGCGCCCAGCGGGCACAGATAGCGGCAATAGAAGCGCTCAATGAACAGCCCGATGCCCAACAGCACCAGCGCGAAGCTCACGAAGGGCCAGGCACGGTCGAATTTCAGGACAATCGCGGTCTTGAAGGGTTCGACTTCATTGAGGCTGCTGGCCCAGGGCACCGAAGCCAGTGTGGCCGCAAAAAGCGCAAGGAAGATGATGTATTTCAGCGGCCAGAGGCGTTCATGCAGCCCCCAGGGCAGGGTGATCTGCGGCACTTTCAGCGCCCGTGCTATCTGGTTGGTCAGTTCCTGAAGCGCGCCGAACGGGCACAGCCAGCCGCAATAGGCGCCGCGCCCCCAGAAGATCAGTGCCGCCGCCACTGCCCACCACAGGATGAAGGTCAGCGGGTCCAGCATGAAGGCCTGCCAGCTGAACCCCTCGCGCATGGACTCGACCAGTGCGAGGATATTGACCACCGAAAGCTGCGCCGCCGCATACCAGCCCAGAAAGACCAGCGTGAAGGACAGGAACCCCATGCGGAACCAGTAGGTCGCGCGCGCCGAGCGGGTCAGGAAGATCTGGAAGAAGAACGCCCCGGTCAGCACTGCCAGCATGATCACCAGCCCGACAATCTCTACCCGGCGCTCCCACCAGATGCGTTCGATCAGCGCCTGTTGCGCGGCAAGCTCCTCTGCACGGTCATGCAGATCCATCGCCGGGGCGCCAGCAGGGGCAGTGATCTCGGTCAGATAAAGGCGCGGCATCTGGAAACCCAGATCGAAGGTGGTGAACACCCGCTCCAGCGCGGCCACATCGCGGCTGACCAGAAGTTGCAGCCGCCAGGGTTCGGTCGGGTCAAAGCCGTATTCGGCCGGGATGCGGAACAGATCCAGCTCGTCAAATGATGGCGCGCCGGCCACATCCAGCACCCGCAGGCGGCGATTGTCGCGGTCGCGGAAGCGGATGGATTGTTCCCCCTGGATCAGCACGATCCGGTCGAACACGCCCCCGCGCACATAGCCCGAACCCTTGAAGGAATAGATCCCCCGCCCGCCGATCAGCAGCGCATGCTCGCCCTCTTCCAGCCAGGTTTCCAGATTGGCGAATTCACGATCCCCGATCAGGGTGCGGCCGATCGGGGGCACGCTTGCCACGCTCGCATAAAGGTCAATGAAGCGCGCGTCATCGGGCTGGGTCAGCGGGCGGCGCGCGGCGCGCGGGTCGTCCATTGCCGCAAAGGCCGCATTGACCTGCCCCACATCCAGCGACATGCGCCGCACCGTGCCGTCGCCCACCAGCGTGAACCAGTCGCCTGCCGCCTGCGCCTGTGGGTTCAGCGCAAAGCGCGGGCCGGTCGGCGCCTGATGCGGGGCCAGACCGCCCAGCCCCAGCGCACGCGCAACCCGAATGCCAGACCGCACGATGGAATCATCAATCACCATGATCGTGACCGTGACCCCGGAAATGATGTTGAGATCCTGAATATCCCCGCCCGCCTGCGCGGCAATGGTCAGATCCAGCCCGATATGATCCTGCATCAGATCGCGGATGCGCGATTCGGGAATGCCGATCAGCACGATCGGTTCCCAATGCTGGACAAGGTTAAGCCCGATGATGCGCGCATCATCATCAATCGCAACCATCGTGTGGATGGGCTTGCCCGCATAGCCGGTGGTGCCGACATAATCAGAGGTGATGAAGACCCAGCCGATCTGTTCGTGCCCGCGCAGCAGCGGTGCGGCGGGAATGTCGTCACGCATCGGGCCGAAGCCGGTTGCGTCGGGAACAAGCGTTTCGGGGGAAATTTCTGCCAGAAAGCGCGGCAGATGCGGCGACTGCGCCATTGCCGGAGCAAGGGTCAGAACGCTCAGAACAACAGCAAGGCAAGCTTGCCAGAAGATGCGCAAAACGCCGGAAGGGGTGGGGTAAAGCATGTATCAGCCCAGTTTTATGGAAGACGGGGGCGCGCGGGGCAGATTGGCGCGGGGCGGCGCGGCGCAAAGCAGCAATGGCAGGAAAGACGTGCTGGCAAGGCGCGCTGTCAGCGCCTGCGGCATTGCAACAGGCAGCGGGCCGCACAGTGCCGCGACAACGCGCAGACAATCATTGCACAGCGCTTGCGCGCAATCCTCGGGGTCAACCGGCTGGCCATTTGCGTCGATCAGGATCGTTTCAAGCCCGGTTTCGCCGCAGATCACCAGCTCATGCAGTTCCGACACGGGTGCCCTGGCCTGCGCATAGCCATGCCCAAGCGCCGCAAACACAAGGGTCAGGGCCAGCAGGACGGACAGGAAAGGGGCGGCGCGAGGAATCATGTCCGCAAACTAGCAAGGGATATTTCATTTGTCCTTGATCAGGGTCAAATGAAATACCCCTATTCAACAGCAACTGTGTTATATATCCGGGGGCAGACCTGCCATCCGAAACCAGTTCGACAGACCAGACCATGCAGCTATCGAAATTCACTGATTATTCCTTGCGCGTGTTGTTGCTGGCGGCCAGCAACACCGACCGCAACACCACCATCCGCGATGCCGCAGAGGTATACGGGATTTCTCATGCCCATCTCAAAAAGGTCGTGCTTCACCTGTCGCGGCTGAACTATCTGGTTGCGGAACGCGGTCATGGCGGGGGGTTCCGGCTTGGCATGCCCGCAGATCAGATCAATCTGGGCGATTTGATCCGTTCAACCGAGACGGATTTCGCATTGGTCGAATGTTATCGGCCAAACACACAATGCCGCATCGCCGCTTGCTGTCTGTTGCCGGCCATACTGGACGAAGCGCTGGCGGCCTTCATGGCGGTGATGGATCGCTATACCTTGCAGGATCTTCACCTGCGCGGCGATGCATTTGCGCTTGGGTCGGGTTCGCAAACCGCCTGAACAACGCGAAACACCTATTGTCGGGGGATTCTGGCCACGTCACTGGGCTACGCACCGATTGTTGGTGCAGGGACAGCGCCGTTTTCACCTGCCGCCCAAACTTTGCGAGTCGCATATCCCACTACCCCGATGATCCCCAACAGGCGTGGCAAAGCCGCCATGCCGACATCGACAACCCATGCGCAAGCGGCGCAAGACAGGGCAGGTCCAGGCCAGATTGTTGCGGCCTGCCGGATCGAACATGCAAGCTAGTGCTCTGATTTCCAACAACTTCCATCCAACACCACCTTGTCCACAACAATCTGGCCGCAACCGCGCAGATGCATGGCAGATTCCCATTTAAGGGCATTTGTGCAATTTTATTTGCGCCGCGCAACTGATTGTGCAAATATACTTGCGGTGTGTATCAATTGTGCACGCTGGATTTGCGTCTCAAACAACAGGGAGCCACCATGAAACCGATCCTCTCGCTTTTCGCTGCCGCAGCTTTCGCGCTGGGTGCAAACTCTGCCCTTGCCGACAAGCTGGTGGTCGCCACTGACACCGCCTTTGTGCCATTCGAATTCATGCAAGATGGCGAATATGTCGGCTTTGATATCGACATGTGGAACATGATCGCTGAAGAACTGGAACTGGAATTCGATCTGCGCCCGATGGATTTCGGCGGCATCATTCCCGGCCTGCAAACCGGCCAGATCGATGTCGCACTGGCCGGAATCACCATTCGCGCTGACCGCGCGGAAGTCATCGACTTCTCGGACGGCTATTACGACAGCGGCTTTCTGATCATGGTGCCGATCGACAGCGATATTCAGGGCGCGGACGATCTTGCGGGCAAGACACTGGCAGTGCGCACCGGCACCTCGGCAGCCGATTACGCGCGCGACAACTTCACCGACACCGAACTGCGCCTCTTTCCCAATATCGACAATGCCTATCTTGAACTGCGCACCGGCCGCGTCGATGCCGCGATGCACGACACCCCGAATGTGCTTTACTACATCGCCACCGCCGGTGACGGGCAGGTGAAGGCCGTGGGCGAACAGATGATGGCCCATCAATACGGCATCGGCTTTCCCAAGGGGTCCGATCTGGTCGAGCCGGTCAATCAGGTGCTGGCCAATATGCGCGCAGATGGCCGCTATGACGAAATCTACATGAAATGGTTCGGCACCACGCCTCCGTCCAACTGAGCAGACCTTGCTGAACATGGCGAACAAGGCATTGTTTCGGTTCTGCCTTGTTCGCGCTGACCCCGCCACAGCAGGCCAATCGCGAAGGAAAGCTTATGGAAGTCAACTGGCTGATCATTCTGGATTTCATTCCGCAACTTCTGAAAGGTGCGCAGGTCACGGTCCATATCACTGTCGTCGGCTTGCTGGGCGGCGTGGTGGTCGGGGCTATTGCCGGGCTGATGCGCGCCTATGGCAATGCTGTGATCAACGCGATTGCCTTTACCTATATCGAGGTCATTCGCGGCACCCCCATCGTGGTGCAGGTGATGTTCCTTTATTTCGCCCTGCCGGTGCTGGCCTCGATCCGCATCGATCCGATGACAACCGCGATCCTTGCCATCATCATCAATGCCGGTGCCTATATCGCAGAGATTGTGCGCGGCGCTGTGCTGTCCATTTCCAAGGGTCTGACAGAGGCCGGTCTGGCCATCGGCCTGCCGCGCTGGAAGGTAATCCGCTATATTGTCGGGCCGCTGGCGTTTCGCCGCCTGATCCCGCCACTGGGCAACCAGTTCATTGTCAGCCTGAAAGATACCTCGCTCTTCATCGTGATCGGGGTGGGCGAGTTGACCCGCACCGGGCAGGAAATCATGGCGGCCAATTTCCGCGCTGTCGAGATCTGGACGGCAGTTGCCGTGATGTATCTGATCATGACCGGCTTGCTGTCGCTGATGCTGCGCATGGTTGAAAAACGCATGAGGATCCTATGACCGAGCCGATCATCGAATTTCGCAATGTGTCCAAGCATTTCGGCGCGCTGAAGGTGCTGGACGAGGTCGATCTGCAAATCCATCGCGGCGAGGTGGTGGTGCTGGTCGGTCCCTCTGGCTCTGGCAAATCGACGCTCTTGCGCTGCATCAACGGGCTGGAGAAGATCACCGGCGGCGATCTGATCGTCAATGGCATGAGCGTGCTGGGCGGCAACAAGGTCATGCGCGAGATCCGCCAGGAAGCAGGCATGGTGTTTCAGCAGTTCAACCTGTTCCCGCAGATGACCGCGCTTGAAAACGTGGCCTTCGGCCCGCGCGAGGTGCGCGGCCTCAGCCGCAAGGATGCGCGCGATCTGGCGCGCGAGTTGCTGGCCAAGGTGGGGCTGGCCGACAAGGCCAATCACGAACCGATGGAATTGTCAGGCGGCCAGCAGCAGCGGGTGGCGATTGCGCGCGCGCTGGCGATCAAGCCCCGCGTGATGCTGTTTGACGAACCCACCTCGGCGCTGGACCCGGAACTGAAGCAGGAAGTGCTCAATGTCATGCGCGCGCTTGCCGCCGAAGGCATGACAATGGTGGTGGTCACCCATGAGATGGGCTTTGCCAAGCAGGTCGGCACACGGCTGATCTTCATGGAGCATGGCAAGATCGCCGTGGATGGCACGCCGCGCGATGTCATCGACAACCCGCCCAATGACCGGATGAAGGATTTTCTTCAGCATGTCTGATCCTGTTTCGGCCGAACTGGGCTGGGTGCGTGCCACAGGTCGCCCCTATGAGATCGGCTTTGCCCTAGGCCGCGCGGGGCGCGATGCGGTGCATGGCCGCCTGCTGGCGCTGGATTACTGGCGCGCGGTCACGGATGCACGCCACAAGGCTGTCGTCACCCGTCTGGCCGAACGCACCCAGGCGCGTTTTCCGGAAGTTTACGCCGAACTTCAGGGGCTGGCACAGGGGCTGGATCTGCCATTCGCGCAGGTCATGGCGTGGAATTG
Organism: Paracoccaceae bacterium; assembly: GCA_020832655.1. Lineage (GTDB taxonomy): Bacteria > Pseudomonadota > Alphaproteobacteria > Rhodobacterales > Rhodobacteraceae > Roseinatronobacter. Next base: position 40,474 of record JAFIEF010000010.1, on the reverse strand, counting down.
TCGCGGCGATCTTATGTCGAATGTGCCCGATGGCTGCACCACCATCCAGTTGCCTGGCCCGGTGCCGGTGCTGGCGCATAATGAAGATGGTCTGCCGGAATTTCGCGGCCACTGCTTCATTGCCGAAGTGTGCGAACAAACCGGGCCGGGCTTCATGGCGTGTTGTTATCCCGGCTCGCTTCCGGGGCATACTTTCGCCGTCACCAATGCAGGGCTGGCGCAGGCCGTGAACAATCTGCGTTTGCGCAATGTGCAGCCGAGTATCCCGCGCATGGTGCTGGGCCGCGCCGTGCTGCGCTGCCAGAGCACTGCCGAGGCGCTGGCGCTGCTGGCCCGCGAAAACCGCTGCGGGGGATTTCACTTCACACTGGCGCAGCGCGGCGAGGGCGTGGTGCACAGCGTCGAATTCGGCGGCGGTGCCTTTGCGCACCGACAGATCGACCAGGCGTCAGCCCATGCCAATCATGCGCTGCATCTGGCGCAGGATCAGCTGATCACCCGCTCTTCTGCCGACAGGCAGGCGCGCGCCGATACGCTGCTGGCAGATGGCACCCCGGACGCGCTGCGCATCCTGCGCGACACGGGCGGGCCGGGCTTGCCGATCCACCGCACAAGCAGCGATGACCCGGATCACGAAAATACGCTTGCTTCGGCGCTGATAACGGTCGAGAAAACCCATATAGCTTGGAAATTCCATGACCAGAGATCAACAGCCCCGATCTATGCCGGACGCGCCGCGCAAGTCTGATCCGCCGCAAACGCTGGTGCAGCTGCGCGAGCTGATGCTGCGTATTTCGCGCGGCGGATCAGAAATCGTGCTGGGACCGAAGGCACGCGCGGCACTGGCGCGCATACTGGATTTGCAAGGCAACCCTGCCCTGCTTTCCATCACGTCACTGGCACATGCGCTGGATGTGAACCCCTCGACCCTGACGCGCCTGTCGCGCAGCCTGGGCTATTCGGGCTTCGGCGCGTTTCAGGAAGTTCTGCTGAATGCCTCGATGGTGCCGCCCGGTGCCTTCTACAGCCAGCAGGCGCAGAAGGCGCTGGCCAGCGGCGAAGCACAAAGCACCGAAGCGCTGACCCATCTGTGCCGCGAAAATCAGGCCAATATCGACCGCTTCCTGTCGATGCATGACGAGGCGCAGTTTCGCAGCGCCGTGGCGCTGATTTCCGCCGCGCCACGGGTCATGGTCTATGGCATTCGCCAGTTCCATGCCTTTGCCAGCTTTCTGGTTTACGGCTTGCGGCTGATCCGTTCGGATGTGCAACTGCTCGATTCCAACGCGCTGGGGCTGGCAGAGGGGATTGCGTCGATGGGCAACGAGGATGTGCTCATCGTGTCAAGCTGCGCGCCCTATTCGCGGCAGGTGGCCGAGGTCGCACAGGCCGCTGCCGCCAAGCCGGTCAAGATCGTCGCGATCACTGACCGCGCGGATTCGCCCCTGATCGAAAGGTCGCATTCCGCGATCCTGGTGCCGCATGAAACCCGCTTCCTGTCAAACTCGCTGACCACCTTCATTCTGGCCGCCGAATGCCTGATCAATGCCTGCGCGTCGGCAAAACCGGCAGAAACCAAGGCCGCACTGGCCGAACGCGACCGGCTGATCACGGATTTGAGGATCGAATTATAGGCGCAGGGCGAAAACGCGGAACAATTGCGCCGCTACCGCATCCGAGGCAGGCGCGGAATGGATCACACGCCCCGAAGGTGACATGCGGGTCCGGCCTCAGCGCAGCCCGGCCCCGCTGGTCAGGCCGCTGACAGATTCGACAAGGGCATGGCGGTCGATACGGAAATGCCGATACATGTCGCCGATGGTGCCGGTCTGGCCGAAATGTTCGACCCCATGCGGGATGGTGCGGTGTCCGGCGACGGCACCAAGCCAGCTTAACGTTGCGGGATGCCCGTCCAGCACTGTGACCAGCGCGCAATGGCGGGGCATGGGGGCCAGCAGCCGTTCAATATGGCAAAGCGCTGCCGGGTTGCCGCGCGCGCGTTCGCGCTGCGCCGCGGTCCAGCCCGCATTCAGCCGGTCGGCGGATGTCACCGCCAGCACGCCCACATCGCGCCGGCCCTGTGCGATCATGCCGGCGGCGGCAATCGCCTCATCGGCGACCGCGCCCTGATAGGCGATCACCACCTCGCAATTCGGCCCCGGCGGGCGCAGCCAGTAGGCACCGTCAATCGCGCCCTGCCGGAAGGCCTCATCAGCGCGCTTTCCGGGCTGTTCCAGCGGTTTCGTGGTCAGCCGCAGATAGACCGAGCCGCCGGTTTCATCGCGCAGCCATGTGCGTTCATCCGGGTCGCCCTCGCCATCGCGCTGCAGATAGTCGAAGGCCCATTCCAGGATCACCGCCAGCTCATCGGCAAAGGCGGGTTCGAAGCTGGCCAACCCGTCCTGCGCCATGCCGGTCAGCGGCGTGCCGATGGATTGATGCGCGCCGCCTTCGGGCGCAAGCGTCACCCCCGAAGGCGTGCCCGCGATGATGAAGCGCGCATCCTGATAACAGGCATAGTTCAGCGCATCGAGGCCGCGATGCACGAACGGGTCATAGACCGTGCCGATGGGGATCAGCCGCTTGCCCCAAAGGCTATGCGCCAGCCCCGCCGCACCCAGCAGCAGGAACAGGTTCATCTCGGCAATGCCCAGCTCGATATGCTGGCCGTCCGGGACAAACACCCATTTCGCGGTCGAGGGGATGCGATGCTCGATAAAGGCGTCCTTTTGCGCGGTGCGCGAAAACAGCTTGCGCCGGTTGACCCACGGCCCCAGCCCGGTGGTGCCGGTGACATCGGGCGAGGTGGTCACGATCCGCGCCGCCAGATCGCTGTCGCCTCTGGCCAGATCATCCAGCATCTTGCCGAACGCCATCTGGGTGGAAATCTCGCGCTCGGTGGAAAAATCGACCTTCGGTACAGCCAGCCGGTCATCGCGATAGCGCCGCGCGCCCTTGGCGAAGAACGGCACGCGCGCCAGGAAGTCGCGCAGCGCGTCGGGGTCCGGGACGGCGGCGAAAGGGTCCCATTCCTGCCCTTCCGGCACGCCCATATGGCGCTGCCATTCGGTCATCTGGGCCTTGGTCATCAGCCCGCCATGATTGTCCTTGTGCCCGGCAATCGGCGTACCCCAGCCCTTGACCGTATAGGCCAGAAAGCAGGTCGGGCGGTCATGGGTGATGGCGGCGAAGGTCTCGGCCATCGTGGCCACGCAATTGCCGCCCAGATTTTCCATCAGCGCGGCCAGTTCGCCATCCGAGCGCCGCTCGATCAGCGCGCTGACATCGCCCTGATCGCCCAGATCATCCATCAGCCGCTTGCGCCACACCGCCCCGCCCATATAGGTCAGTGCGGAGTATTCGGCATTGGGACAGCGGTCGATCCAGTCGCGCAGCGCATGGCCGCCCGGTTCATCAAAGGCGGCGCGTTGCAGCGCGCCATGCTTGATGCGCACCACATCCCAGCCAAAGGCGTCGAAGATCTTCTCGACCCGCTCGAACAATCCTTCGCGCACGATCCCGTCCAGCGACTGGCGGTTATAGTCGATGATCCACCAGCAATTGCGCAGATCATTCTTCCAGCCTTCCTGCAAGGCTTCATAGATGTTGCCTTCATCCAGCTCCGCATCGCCCACCAGCGCGACCATGCGCCCCTGTGGTGCGTCGCGGCCCCAAGGCTTGGCAGTAATGTAGTCCTGCACCAGCGCGGCAAAGCTGGTGATCGCCACCCCCAGCCCCACCGAGCCGGTGGAGAAATCGAGATCATCGGCATCCTTGGTGCGCGACGGGTAGCTTTGCACCCCGCCAAGCCCGCGAAATGCCTGCATCCTTTCCAGGCCAAGATTACCCATCAGATATTGCATGGCATGAAAAACCGGCCCGGCATGGGGTTTGACCGCGACCCGGTCCTCGGGGCGCAGCGCGCTGAAATAAAGCGCGGTCATGATAGACACCATCGATGCCGAGCTGGCCTGATGCCCGCCAATCTTGATCCCGTCCTGCTTGGGCCGGATATGGTTGGCATGGTGGATCATCCAGTGCGACAGCCACAACAGCCGCTGTTCGATAGTCTTCAGGTGCGAGGCATCGCTATGCATCTGTCTGGCCCTTGCTCAGGCGCTGCGCGCAGCGGGCAACGCGCCCAGCGCATCATCCAGATCATCCAGTATGTCGGCCACATCCTCAAGCCCGACCGACAGGCGGATCAGCCCGTCGCCAATGCCATGCGCGGCGCGTTCTTCGGGCGTATAGGTCGAATGCGTCATAGAGGCCGGGTGCTGGATCAGCGTTTCGGCATCGCCCAGCGACACCGCGCGCGCGATCATGCGCAGATTGTTCATCATCTGCTGTCCGGCGGCCAGCCCGCCCTTCAATTCAAACGCGATCATGGCGCCGGGTTGCGCCATCTGCTGCTTGGCCAGTTCATGCTGGGAAAAGCTTGCCAGCCCCGGAAACTGCACGGACGCCACTTGCGGATGCCCTTCCAGCCATTCGGCCACGATCTGCGCGCTGGCGCAGTGCCGGTCCATCCGCAGTGCCAGCGTCTTCAACCCGCGCATCACCAGCATCGCATTGAAGGGCGCCATCACGGCACCGGTCATGTCCTTCATGCCCACCAGCCGGATTTCCTGTATTGCCTCGGCTCGGCCGACCACGATCCCGGCCACCAGATCGCCATGCCCGCCCAGATATTTTGTGGCCGAATGCACCACCAGATCGGCCCCCAGCGCGATGGGGCGGGTCAGATAGGGGGTGGCATAGGTGTTGTCGACCACCACCTGCGCCCCGCCCTGATGCGCAATCGCCGCCACGGCGGCGATATCCACCAGCCGCATATTGGGATTGGCCGGGGTTTCGAAATAGACAATGCGGGTGCGCGCGTTCATCGCCGCGGCCAGATTTTCGGGGTCCGTCAGGTCAATATGGGTGATGGTGATCCCGAATTTGCGCAGCCCGTGATGCATGAAGGCGAAGGTGCAGCCATAAAGCGTCTTGTCGACGATGACCTCGTCGCCCGGTGCCAGCAGCGTCCACAGAACCGAAGTGATCGCCCCCATCCCAGAGGCCAGCGCCAGCCCGGCCTCTGCCCCTTCCAGCGAGGCAACGCGCTGTTCCAGCAAATCCAGCGTCGGGTTCGAGATGCGCGAATAGACATGCCCCGCGCGTGTGCCCGCAAAGATCTCTCCGCCCGCTTCGGCCGTGTCGAATGCAAAGGTCGAGGTCAGATGCAGCGGCGGGGTCAGCGCGCCTTGATGCTCCATCGGGTCATGGCCCAGATGAATGGCGCGGGTGGCGAAGCCTTGGGTCTGTGTCATTGCGTGATCTCCTGTTTGCAGCAGGATATCGCGGATCAATGTTTCAATAATTGCTATTTTGACCCTGATAGTCCAGATTATTGGCATAATCTGCTAATTTCAGGTGAAATAATGGACGACAAGGATCGCCAGATCATCCGCGCGCTGCAACGCGATGGGCGGATGTCGAATCAGGAACTGGCCGAGACCGTGAATCTGTCGCCGTCGCCCTGCCTGCGGCGGCTGCGCAATCTGGAACGCAGCGGGGTCATTCGCGGCTATGCGGCGCGGGTCGATCCCAAGGCCTATGGGCTGGCCATCACCGCCTTTGTGCGCATCCGGCTGGAACGCCATGACGAAACCACCGTGCGCAAATTCGAGCATGAGGTGGACCGCATGGAGGAGGTTCAGGAATGCCATGTGATGACCGGCCAGACCGACTATCAGCTTCGCGTCGTGGTCGAATCGCTGGAAGCCTATGAGCAATTCATCCGCGCGCGGTTGCAGCGCGTCGGCGGGATCGGTTCTATCGACACCAGCTTCGCCTATGGCACTGTCAAGGACAGCATGGTCTTTCCGATGCGCTGACAGCGCGGCACGGCTTGGCGAGCGAAAGACTTGACATTGCATCGCGCAATGCTATGCGAGGCGCGTTGGGTGCCTTTCGAGGTGAAAAGGGAAACCGGTCCAAGCCGGTGCTGCCCCCGCAACTGTAATCGGCGAGTCCGATCTGACAACGCCACTGGGTTATCCCGGGAAGGCCAGATCGGACAAAGACCCGAGAGCCAGGAGACCTGCCCAACCGATCACCCAGTCCGGCGCGGAGGGCGCATAGGCTACGGAGATTCCGTCGCGGTGACAATCAGACGCCCGGTTGCAGACATGCAGCAGGGCTTAACCTTGTCATGGTGCCTTGCAGCACCGCAGCGCGCACGGAGGGCTCATGCGCCATATTCTTCCAGCAGCCGTTTTCGCGGCATTTTTCCCTGTCACAGCAGCAGCACAGGACACCGGTAATTTCTTCCTTGGGCAAATGATCCTGTCGGGGGGGCTGACCCCTGTCGAGCAGGCCGCCTTTGGCAGATCCGTCTCGGTCGTAACCGCAGAGGAAATCCAGAACCGGGGGCTTCGGACGGTACAGGACGCGCTGCGCGCACTTCCGGGGGTGTCGATTTCCAGCTCCGGTCAGAACTTCACCCAGATCCGCATTCGCGGCGGTGAGGCGCGTCACACCCGCATCCTGATCGACGGGATACCCGCAGCCGGGGGGGATGCCGAGTATTTCCTGTCGGGGCTTGAAACAGCGAATATCGAACGCATCGAGGTTCTGCGCGGGCCGCAATCGGTCTTTTTCGGTGCCAGCGCGACAACCGGCGTTGTCAACATCATTACCAAGCGCGGCGAGGTGGGACGGCAGGCCAGCGCCTCGATAGAGGCCGGGGGCGGGCTGTCGACATCGCTTTTCGCATCGCAACGCGGCGAACGCGGCGGGCTATCGCTGAGCCTGAGCCGCGATGACGACAAGGGTTGGGACTATTCCGGCAGCGGCGGGCAAAAGGACGGCACGCTGCGCCGCACCGCCGTGCTGTCGGGTGACTTCAAGCTGACCGATGATCTGACACTGGGCTTTTCGGCACGCAGGGCGCTGGAACGATACGATTTTGACGCAACAAACTGGGCGGCTGCGAGCGCGCAGGATTACGTTGTCGATGATCCCACGCTATTCACCAATACGCAGGAATTCACCGGCACGATCTATGCCGAATACGCGCCTGCGGGAAGCCGTTTCGCGCATCGCTTGTCTTATGAGGCGACAAGATTCGCACGTGCTCAAGGCGGCGGGGTGCCCACAAGAGAGCGGACAGAAGCGCTGAAATACCGCCTGAGCATCGGGATAGACGGCTCTGCCGACAGCGCCAATCATCTGGTGAACCTGCTGCTGGAGGACCAGAAAGACAGCAGCAGCGCCGATCCGACAAACAGACGCAAAAGCCGCTCGGTGGCGCTGGAATATCGCGGCGATTTCGAATCGGGCCTGTCGCTGCAAGGCGGGCTGCGCTATTCGCGCAACGATCCGTTCCCGAACAGCACCACCTACACGCTGGGGGCGAGCTACACATTCGACAATGGCGTGCGCGTGCATGCCTCGGCGGGCAAGGGGGTCTCGAACCCGTCCTATTTCAACCTCTATGCCAATGCCTGGGGCTTCGTGGGCAATCCGAATCTGCAACCCGAACACAGCCGCAGCTATGATATCGGGGTAGAATTTCCGATCTTTTCGGGGCGCGGGGTCATGGATGTGACCTATTTCAACGAAGTTCTGAAGGGTGAAATCGTGCCGACCCCGCCCCCGGCCCCGCAAAGCTTTGTCAATCGCGCAGGGCAAAGCACGCGGCGCGGCATCGAAGTGCAGGGCACGCTGGCCGCGACAGACAATCTGGATCTGTCGCTAAGCTACACCCATCTGCGCGCGCGCGAACCTGCAGGGATCGAGATCCGCCGCCCCAGGCATGAGCTTGGCCTAGGCGCGACCTTGCGCGCATTCGAGGACCGCGCCACCTTCACCGCCAATCTGCGCCATGTCGCGGGCAATTATGATGACCAGTTCTTCGGCGCCTTTCTGACCAAACAGCGGCTGCCCAACATCTCCACAATCGATATCAGCGCGCGCTATGACATCACCAATCAGGTTGCACTGACAGGACGCATAACCAATCTGACCAACAGCAAGAAGTATGAAACCTGGGGCTATGCACCGCGTCCCCGCACGGCCTATGTCGGGCTGAATGCGCGCTGGTAGCTTCATAGGGCGCATTGCTTGCGCATTGGCGGCGGCCCTGTTTCCTGGGGCCGCCCCGCTTGCAGCACAAATGCCGCAGCGCGTGGTGTCGATGAATATCTGCACCGACCAACTGGCGCTGATGCTGGCCGCGCCGGGGCAGTTGGTTTCGGTCAGTTTTCTGGCGCATGACCCCGCCTATTCGCCACTGGCCGAGGCCGCGCGCGACCTGCACGCCAATCGCGGCAGGGCCGAAGATGTCGTCCTGCTGCAACCCGATCTGGTGCTGGCCGGACGGTTCACGACCTCGGCAACAGTCGCGATGCTTCGGCGGCTGGACATTCCGGTTATCCGTTTCGATCCCGAAAGCAGCCTCGATGATGTCGAGCACGCGCTTGAAATGATGGGGCAAGCCCTGCGGCGCGAAAACGAAGCAACCGCAATCATTGAACAATTCCGCGCCGATCGTGCCGCACTGGAAGCGCGCATCGCGCCATTCGCCCGCGAGAGCGCAGCGCTGTATTTCGCGCGCGGCTACACCAGCGGGCGTCACTCGCTGGCCAACGACATTCTTGCAGCAGCTGGCCTGGACAATCTGGCCACTGATCTGGGCTTCGAGTTTGGTGGCCAGCTTGCGCTGGAAACACTTGTGGTCAACAACCCTGAACGGCTCATTCTTGGCCGGCGTAGTTCCGCAGGGTGGTCCGAGGCTAAAGCGCTGCTCGACCACCCCGCCCTGCGCTCGATCCCCGCCTATGGGCGCGGGGTCAGCTTTTCCGATGCTGACTGGGTCTGTGGCACACCCCATGTGCTGCAAGCCGTCATGCGCCTGATCGAAGCGCGCGAGGTCGCGCATTGAGTGCGCGGCTGGCATATGCGCTGATTGCGCTGGTCTGCGGCTTGATGCTGGCCTCGCTGCTGATCGGTCCGGCCAATGTGCCGCCCGCGCAATCGCTGCGCGCGCTCATTCTGGCCGATGATCCGCTGATGGCGCTGGTGATGCGCGAATTGCGCCTGCCGCGCAGCCTACTGGCGGCACTGATCGGGGCCGGGCTTGGGCTGTCGGGGGCGGTGATGCAGGGTTATCTGCGCAACCCGCTGGCCGAACCGGGGCTGTTGGGTGTGTCGGGGGCAGCGGCGCTGGGGGCGGTGATCACCTTGCAGACCGGGCTGGCCAGCGCGTTCGCGCTGGCGCTGCCGCTGGCCGCGCTGATGGGGGCAGGAATTGCCGTCAGCCTGCTGGCGCTGCTGGCCGGGCCGCGCGGCGGGTCGCTGACATTGATCCTTGCCGGTATCGGTGTCTCTGCGATGGCCGGGGCCGGGGTGACGCTGGTGCTGAACCTGTCGCCCGACCCCTTTGCCGCCAACGAGGCGCTGTTCTGGCTGATGGGGTCGCTGACCGACCGGTCATGGTCGCATGTCGCGCTGGCCGCGCCCTTCATTCTGGGGGGCATGGCGCTGCTGGTCACGCAGGCGCGCGCGCTTGACGCGCTGACGCTGGGCGAGGAGGCGGCGGCCTCGCTGGGGATCGATCTGGTGCGGCTGCGGCTTGTGGTCATGCTGGGGCTGGCCTCTGTGGTGGGGGCGGCAACGGCTGTCGCGGGCACGATCGGCTTTGTCGGGCTGGTGGTGCCGCATCTGCTGCGCCGCGCTGTGCGCGCGCGCCCTGCGGCGCTGCTGGCGGCCTCGGCGCTTGGCGGGGCGGCGATGGTGCTGGCCGCCGATATCGCGGTGCGGCTGATCCTGCCGGAACGCGACCTGAAGCTGGGGGTGCTGATGGCGCTGATCGGCGCGCCCTTCTTCCTGCATCTGATCTTTCGTCACAGACTTGCGCAAAGCTGAAGGGACAACACATGCCCGATCTGCCCCCATGCTGCCCGTTTTTCCGCCCACCTGACCGGCTGGGGCGCTGATCATGGCCGCGCCAGAGATGATCTTCGCCAACGATCTGAGCGTCCGGCGCAATGGGCGGCTGGCCTTGCAGGGCGCGTCCTTCACCTTGCGCAGGGGCGAATGCGTGGGGCTGATCGGCCCGAACGGGGCTGGCAAGACAACGCTTCTGCGCGCCGCTTTCGGGCTGGACCGCTGCGAGGGGCAATCATCGCTGGCCGCGCTTGCGGCCTGGGAACGCGCGCGGGTGGCGGCCTATCTGCCGCAGGGGCGGGTCATTGCATGGCCGGTGCCGGTACGCGATCTGGTGGCGCTGGGGCGGCTGCCCTATCTGGAACAGGGCGCGCGCCTGCCGGTCGAGGTGGCGGCGCTGGTCGATCATGTGCTGGACCAGCTTGATCTGACGGGCTTTGGCGAACGCGATGCCACGGCGCTGTCGGGGGGGGAAACCGCGCGCGTGCTGCTGGCCCGCGCGCTGGTGCAGCAAACCCCCTTCATTCTGGCCGATGAACCCGCAGCCGGGCTGGATCCGGGGCACCAGATCAGCGTGATGCGGCTGTTTCACGAGCTTGCGGGGCAGCAGGGGCGTGGGGTGCTTGTCACCTGCCATGATCTGGCGCTGGCGGCGCGGTTCTGCGACCGGCTGATCGTGTTGAAGGACGGGGTGCTTGTCGCCGAAGGCCCGCCAGAACAGGTGTTGACCGCAGCCCTTCTGGCCGATGTGTTCGGGCTGCGCGCGCGGATAGAGGCAACACAAGACGGCCTGCATCTGTCGCAGATGGATGTTCTGGCCGATTGAGGGGGAGGAGATCGGATGAAAACCATTCTTCACGCAGGGGCCGTGCTGGCCATGATCGCGGCGCCTTTGGCGGCGCTGGCCGAGGGGGTGCATATCCGGCTTGATCAGGCCAATCCGGCGCCGGGTCAGTGCCAGCTTGTCTTTGTGCTGGAAAACGCGACCGACACCGAATTCGACCAGCTTCAGGCAGAGATCGTGCTGCTGAGCCGCGAAACCCGCGTCTTGCGGCTCAGCATGCTGGATTTCCAGTCGCTGCCCGCGAACGGGTTGCGGGTGCGCAGCTTCAACTTCCCGGATCTGGATTGCGCCGATATCGGGCGGGTGCTGTTCAACGCGATGGGGCCATGCGCGCCGCTGGATGCCCGCGCCTGCACTGCCGCGCTGCGGGTCAGCAGTGACACCGAAATCGAGGTGCTGCAATGACCGATACTCTGGGTGCCTTGCAGGGGTTTCTGGCGCTGGGGGGGCCAGTGGTGGCGCTGTTGCTGGCCATGTCGGTCCTGGCGCTGACGCTGGTTCTGGTGAAGCTGTGGCAGTTCAGCCGCGCCGGAGTGGGGGATCATACCGCGCTGCTTGGCGCGCTGGATCAGGCTGATCGCGGCGGGGTCACGGCGGCCTTGCAGCAGGCAGGGGCCGCGCGCAACCATCTGGCCCCGCTGGCCGTGCTGGCGCTGACAGCCGAAGGCAGCAGCGAAGCGCTGCGCGCGCGGCTGACCGGGCTGGCCGAAGAGGCCATCGCGCGGCTGCAATCAGGGTTCCGGCTGCTCGATTCCATTGCGCAAGTGGCCCCCCTGCTGGGCTTGTTCGGCACCGTGCTGGGGATGATCGCCGCCTTTCAGGCCTTGCAACAGGCCGGGGCGAATGTGGACCCGGCAGCGCTGGCAGGGGGTATCTGGGTCGCACTGCTGACCACGGCAGTCGGGCTGGGCGTGGCCATGCCCGCCGCGCTGGTGCTGACATGGTTCGAGGCCCGCGTCGCGCGCGAAGCGCGGCTGGCGATGCAGATTGTCGATGTCGCGCTGTGCCGGGGGCTGGGGCAGCGCGCGCAGACGCCCCCTGGGGCCGAAAATGACTGAGCGGTTGCAGATCACAAGGCGGCAAAAGCGTCTGTCGATGACGGCGCTCGTTGATGTGATCTTTTTGCTGCTGCTGTTCTTCATGCTGACCGCAACCTTCCAGCGCGAGGGCGAACTGGCGCTTGATCTGGCACAGGCGGGCGTTGCGCAAGCCCCTGACACCCCGCCTGCCTTTGTGCAGCTGCGCGCGGACGGGCTGCGTCTGGATGGGGAAGGCACAACGCCAGAGGGGTTGCGCGCCGAACTTCTGGCACGACAGGCGGGCCATGTGCTGCTGGCCTTGGGCGACGGGGTCGAGGCGCAGGCTTTCGCGGAATTGCTGCATCTGTTGCAGGCGCTGCCCGACTGGCGGCTTGCCGTGCTGGGGGCGGGACGATGACCCGCCGTCTGGCCCTTCAGCCCCCGCGCCCGCGCGCAGAGCCGACCATCGCGCTGATCAATATCGTGTTCCTGATGCTGATCTTCTTTTTGATCGCGGGCAGCATCCGGCCCCGTGCGGATGCTGATATCGCGCTAATCACGCTGGACGGGATCGAGACCGCGCTGCCCGAAGACGCGCTGATCATGCAGGCCAATGGCAGTTTGCGTCATGCGGGTGAAGCACTGACACCAGAGGCCGCGTTGGCGCGGTTTCAGGGCATGGCGCGGCTGCGCCTGCTGCCCGACCGCGCGGCACCCGCATCCGAACTGGTGTCGCTGGCACAGGGCTTGCGCGCAGCCGGGGTGAGTGAACTGGTGATCGTGACCGCACAGGGGCTGCCATGAGTGACAGCGCGCCGATACCGAAGCAGGCGGCCCTGCGCCGCGACATCACGCCAGGCCCGGCCAGTATCGGCCTGGCGGCTGGCATATCGGTGCTGCTGCATCTGGCGGCGATGGCAGCGCTTGCGCCGCCGCAGCAGGCGCTTGTCGCCGGGGGCGGCGAGGATGCCCCGCTAGCGCTTGGCACCAACTTTGCGGATTTCGCGCAAGGCACGCTGACGCCTGAACAGCCGGACACCGTGATGCCGCACAGCCCTGCGCCCCAGCCCGCGCATTCCGCACCACCCCCACCCGCGTCCGCTGCGCCGCCCCCGCTTATGCCCGCGCAAGACCCGGTCGCAACGCCGCCTGCCCCGCCTGATGCCGCAGATCCCGCCCGCGCGACATTTGGCGCCGAAGCCGCGTCGGCGCCAAATGTCGCGCAGGCTGCGCGCCCCGAAACCTTGACGCCCGACACCACCCCAACCGAACTGGCCCCTGACCACAGCCGCAGACCTGCCCCGCGACCCGCACAGCCAGCACAGCCAGCACAGCCAGCGCAACAACAGCAGCCCCAGCGCGCCCCGCAAGGCAACGCCCCGCAAACCGCGCAACGCGGAAGCCCTGCGACTGCGCAGGGCCAATCAACCAGCGCCGCCCCTGCCCGCCCGCAGGCCGATGCGGCGGGCAATGCCGCCGCCGCCAACTATCCGGGCGAGGTGCTGCGCCGTATCCAGCGCGTGCGGCAGGCCCGAAGCCCGGCACGGGGCCGGGTGCTGGTGTCGTTCAGCGTCTCGGAAAGTGGCGGGTTAGGCGCGGTTTCGGTGGCGCGCTCATCGGGCAATGCCGCGCTGGACCGCGTGGCGCTGGACCATATCCGCCGCGCGGCCCCCTTTCCGCCGCCCCCTGCAGGTGCCCAGCGCCAGTTCAGCTTCGAATTCATCGGGCGCTGAAGTATCGTCACCGGTACTGCCACGCTGGCCATCGCGCCCAACATATGGCCGTACGCGTGCCCGAAGCCCTTGTCACAAGGCGGCGCAATGGCTACCGATGGGCGCAAGCCCTGCCCGACCCAAGATGCGAGATCGCCGCCATGCAGATCGACCCCACCGCGCTATCTGGTGTTCTGCGCATCACCCCGCGCAGGTTCGGCGATGCGCGCGGCTGGTTCAGTGAAACATGGAACAAGGCCGCCTGGGCCGAAGCCGGGCTGAGCCTGCCGGATTTCGTGCAGGACAATCACAGCTATTCCGCCCCGCGCCACACGCTGCGCGGGATGCATTATCAGCGCCCGCCGCACGCCCAGGACAAGCTGGTGCGCTGTACGCGCGGGGTGATCCTTGATGTGGCGGTCGATGCGCGAAAAGGCTCGCCCAGCTATGGCCAGCATGTCGCATTCGAGCTTTCGGCCGATAGCGGCACCCAGCTTTACGTGCCCAAGGGGTTCCTGCATGGTTTCCTGACGCTGACCGAAGATTGCGAGGTTCAGTACAAATGCAGCGATATCTACGCCCCCGAATGTGACGGGGCGGTGGCCTGGGACTCGTTCGGCATCGATTGGGGCACGGATGCGCCGGTGCTGTCGGCCAAGGACGCAAAAGCGCCGCATTTTTCTGATTTTGACAGCCCGTTTGAGTTTGAAGGGTGACATGCCATGAAGCTGCTGGTCACAGGGGGGGCGGGGTTCATCGGCTCTGCCGTGCTGCGTCTGGCCGTGGCGCGGGGGCATCATGTCGTCAATCTGGACGCGCTGACCTATGCTGCCTGTCTGAAGAATGTGGCCAGCGTGGCCGACAGCCCGCTTTATGCCTTTGAACATGCCGATATCCGCGACCGCACGGCGCTAAGCCGCATCTTCGCCACGCATCAGCCCGATGCGGTGATGAATCTGGCCGCCGAAAGCCATGTCGACCGCTCCATCGACGGGCCGGGCGATTTCATCTCGACCAATGTGACGGGCACTTACGAGCTTCTGGAAGCCGCGCGCGCCTATTGGGCAGGCCGGGGCCGCCCGGACAGGTTCCGCTTTCACCATATCAGCACGGATGAAGTGTTCGGCTCGCTCGGTCCCGAAGGGGTGTTCACAGAGGACACCCCCTATGACCCGCGCTCGCCCTATTCGGCGTCCAAGGCGGCCAGCGATCATCTGGTGCGCGCCTGGCACCACACTTACGGGTTGCCTGTGGTGCTGTCGAATTGCTCGAACAATTACGGCCCCTATCACTTTCCTGAAAAGCTGATCCCGGTGATCATCCTGAACGCGCTGGCGGGCAAGAAGCTTCCGATCTATGGCGACGGGTCGAATGTGCGTGACTGGCTTTATGTGGAAGACCACGCCGATGCGCTGCTGCTGGTGCTGCAACAGGGCGTGCTCGGGCGCAGCTACAATATCGGCGGTGAAAATGAATGCAGCAATCTGGAACTGGTGCGCCGGATTTGCACGATTCTGGATGAATTGCGCCCCAGACCGGGCGGTTCCTATGCCGATCAGATCAGTTTTGTCGCCGACCGACCGGGACATGATGCGCGCTATGCGATTGACCCCACGCGCATCCGGCAGGAATTGGGTTGGCGGCCTTCGGTCACGCTGGACGATGGGCTGCGCCGGACTGTCATCTGGTATCTGGAAAATGAAAGCTGGTGGCGGTCCCTGCTGGCGCGCAAAGGCGTGGGCCAGCGTCTGGGGGTTGGGCCATGATCCTTGTTTTCGGGCGTTCAGGGCAGGTGGCGCGCGAATTGGCGCGGCTTGCCCCGGATGCGCGCTATCTGGGGCGCGATCAGGCTGATCTGAGCGACCCCGACGCCTGCGCGCGCGCGATCCGCGACCATGCCCCCGATGCCGTCATCAACGCCGCCGCCTATACGGCTGTGGACCGGGCCGAGGAAGAAGAGGCGCGGGCCACCACCATCAACGCGCTGGCCCCGGCGGCAATGGCCCATGCCTGCGCCGGTCTTGGCATTCCGCTGGTGCATATCTCGACCGATTACGTGTTTGACGGGGCGGGCGATCAGTCTTTCACCCCCGACCATCCCCCGGCCCCTCTGAACGCCTATGGGCGCAGCAAGCTGGCCGGTGAAGACGGGGTGCGCGCGGCAGGCGGGGCGCATGCGATCCTGCGCACGTCTTGGTTGTTCTCTGCACATGGCAATAACTTTGTCAAAACCATGCTGCGGCTGGGTGCCGCGCGCGATGCCTTGCGCGTGGTGGCCGATCAGATCGGCGGGCCGACCCCGGCGCGTGCCATCGCACAGGCCTGCCTGACCATCGCGCAAGCCCTGCGCGATGACCCGGAAAAATCAGGCACCTACCATTTCTGCGGTGCGCCCGCGACAAGCTGGGCAGGCTTTGCCCGCGCGATCATGGCGCAGGCCGCCTTGCCCTGCCGGATCGAGGAGATCCCGACCTCGGATTATCCCGCACCCGCAACACGCCCGCTGAATTCGCGGCTGGACTGCACTGATCTGGCTGTTTTCGGATTGCAACGCCCGGATTGGCGGCAGGGCTTGCAGGATGTAATGAAGGAACTGAAAGGCGCGCCATGACACAACGCAAGGGCATCATTCTGGCCGGGGGCACCGGTACAAGGCTGTGGCCGATCACGATGGGCGTGTCAAAACAGCTTCTGCCGGTCTATGACAAGCCGATGATCTATTACCCCCTGTCGGTGCTGATGCTGGCAGGCATTCGCGACATCGCGATTATCACCACGCCAGAGGATCAGGCGCAGTTCCAGCGGCTTCTGGGCGATGGCGGGCAATGGGGCTTGCGTTTTGACTGGATCATCCAGCCCAGCCCCGACGGGCTGGCACAGGCCTATCTGCTGGCCGGGGATTTTCTGGCAGGCGCGCCCTCTATGATGGTGTTGGGCGACAATATTTTCTTCGGGCATGGCCTGCCTGAACTTTTGGCGCGGGCCAATGAAAAGACGGTTGGCGGCACGGTATTCGGCTATCGCGTGACAGATCCGGAACGCTATGGGGTGGTTGATTTCGGCCCCGACGGCACCGCGCGCGCGATTATCGAAAAGCCCGCCCACCCGCCGTCCAGCTATGCCGTTACCGGGCTGTACTGTCTTGACGGCAGCGCCCCCACGCGCGCCGCCCGGATCACGGCATCGGCAAGGGGCGAACTGGAAATCGCAAGCCTGCTGGAGATGTATCTGGCCGAGGGGGCACTGTCGGTGGAGACGATGGGCCGCGGCTATGCCTGGCTGGATACCGGAACGCATGAAAGCCTGCTGGACGCTGGCAATTTCGTCCGCACCTTGCAGGCAAGGCAAGGCTTGCAGATGGGCAGCCCTGATGAAATTGCCTATAGCAAGGGCTGGATCGACAAGTCACAGCTTGCCGCGCGCGCCGCGCAATTCGGGAAGAACGCCTATGGTGCCTATCTTGAAATGCTGATCGCGTGACATGCCGGGGCGGGGGCGCATGGTCGCACCAAGCGCGTCAGCTTCGTGCCAGCCCGATGCGGGCACACCGCATCGACAGGATCAGTGCAGGATGCGCGGAACCGTTGAAGCGCTATCGCAGCCCAGGACAGTAGTGCAGCGCCTTCCAACCCGCAGCGTTGAGCCTGCCCTTGACGAAGGCCTATCCGGCGCGCCTTCCGGCGATGCTATTTTGCAGGTGCAGCATTTTTCTTGCCCGAACAGATCAGAACCGTTATCGTTTGTTAAGTTTGGTCCTGATTTGGTGTGAAATTATGCCTGTTGGAGCTATATTGGGGTTGTGCGTGCTTTCCCGCGCATGTGCGTTCCGAACGGTGCCGTGCGTCGCAGAGTGCTGATACGGTGCGGAATTCTTCGATCATTTCGAGCATTGCTTCTGCTCGTGATCACATAGATACTGCGGTAGCCAGCTTAGGGAAGCGCGACAGGAGTACCCCCAGATCTATGGGTTTACGAATAGGCGCATACACAAGTCAAATGGCGGCGCCATCGTGTCGGATCAGGCACTCGCCCCGACGCATGCTGTGCAGTTTGAGAAAGGAAATTGATCAAGATGTCATCCATATCAGGACAGCTCATCCGCAAGGCCGTATTTCCGGTTGCCGGGCTAGGCACGCGCTTTCTGCCTGCGACCAAGGCCATGCCGAAAGAGTTGTTGCCAATCATCGACAAGCCGATCATCCAGTATGCAGTCGAGGAGGCGGTAGCGGCAGGCATCACCGATCTGATCTTTGTCACTGGTCGAACCAAGCGCGCGATTGGGGATCATTTCGATGCAAATCCCGAACTGGAGCGCGTGCTGCGCGACAAAGGAAAGCATGATGTCGCCGATATGGTGCGCAATATCGTGCCGCCGGGCGTGCGTTGCATCTTCGTGCGCCAGCCCGAAGCGTTGGGCCTGGGCCATGCGGTGCTGTGCGCGGAACCGGCTGTGGGGCGCGAGCCTTTTGTGGTTCTGCTGGCCGATGATGTGATGCGCGGCGCATTGCCGACGAAAGACCTTGTCGATGCGTATGCACAGAACCCCGCCACGTTGCTCAGCGTGATGGAAGTGGCGGCTGCAGAGGCGCATAAATACGGCATCATCCGCATGGGCGCGGACGGGGCGGTGGCCGGGCTGGTGGAAAAACCCGCGCCGGGGACAGAACCGTCGCGTCTGGCCTCGATCGGGCGCTATGTGCTGGAACCCGAGATCTTCGACATTCTGCGCGACCAGCCGCCGGGTCACGGCGGCGAGATCCAGCTTGCGGATGCGATCAACACCCGTGCGGCGCGGGGCCATGTCCGCGCGCAGACGCTGAAGGGTCAGCGCTATGATTGCGGCTCGAAGCTGGGCTATCTTCAGGCGGTGGTGGATTTCGCCCTCGATCATCCTGACTATTCCGAACGCTTCAGCGACTTTCTGGCACACAGGCTGGACAGCTACGCCCTGACCCGACAGGCCAAGCGCGCCTGATCGGCAACGGGCAGCGCCCCCAACCCGTTCGAAACATGTCGATCAGAAGTGGTTTCCGATTCCAGACTTTTCGACATGCGACACCACAATGTTGCGTGGGGCGTGATTCTGTGGGCCGATCATGTCACAGAACCGCTACCGCATGCATCTCTGGCGCGGGGGCTGCAGCTTTGGGCCTGCGCCGATATCCAGAAGCGGCAGATAAACAAAGCGCCCGGTGCAACGCATCGGGCGCTTGAGTTTTATCCGAGCAGTGCGCATCTGCTATGCGCCCTGCCGGTTGTATATTGCGCTCAGCTCAGGTGGGCGATGCCGGATCGGGGTCGCCAGCTTCCTGCTCTGGCGCGCGGCCAGCACTAAGATTCGTGACCGCGGTGCTTACCGCCGCCACCACCGGGGCGGGTGGGTTTGCCGTCCGTTCGACCGCGCCTTGCAACGCGGCCGCCAATTGCTGACGGACCGCTTGCCGCACCGGTGCAGGCGCGTTCACAGAGGCAACATTGACCGCCTCCTGGACACGACCAAGCTGGGCCACAGTCAGCACCGGGGCCGCTACAGCCGACCGGCGCAGGTTGAATGCCTGAATCGCAGCCGCGCAATCAGTTGGGGATACAGAGCAGGTTGCGACCAGCGCCGCGATTTCGTCATCAACATCCTGCGCAATTGCCGGGGCGGCGATAAGCAGCGCCGACGACGCCAGCGCAGCGGAAAATAGGTTTCTGAACTTCATATCTCAAACTCCCGTGGGGCAGGGCTTTCTAGGTCTATCTTATGTCATAGCGCGAATGCGACCGCAAGCGCGATGCCGCGCGGTCAGGCAAGATCTGGCGCAAGTTCGATGGACTGCCCACAAATAAGTCTTTTCGTCGCGCTGCATGGCCGCTATCAGGCACTAGGTCCGCGCTGACCGTGGCGACTTTACAACACAATGTTGAAGTCAACCGTTGGTTCGGCATGACATATGCGCTGTCATCACATGAAATCGGCGCATCGACTCGGCGGGTATAACGATGCTTCGATTATTTTTCGGTCTGGCTGCCATGTTGGGGGGTGTCGGCGCGGCCCTGTTGCTGCCCACCGAATGGGCAGCGAATCAGGAGCGCCTTCTGAGCCAGCGACGTTTTGTCGACAACCTTGAGTCGGGCGCGACCGTATCGCTTGCCGCCGCACCTTCGATTCGCGCACAACAGCAGCAGATGCTGGCCTGCACCGACTGGCAGTACAATATCCAGCACGCGTTCTATCCAGCCGAGACCCAGGCAAAACTCGCCGGGATATGTCATGACCGGGCCAGCAACATATTGCTGCGTGCCCCGACACATTCTGCGGCATGGATGGTCCTTGCGGTCTCGCAATGGCATCTGTCTGATGCATCGGCGGCCCTGGAAAGTCTGGCCAAGGCTCAGGACACTGGCAGACATGAAGGCTGGATGGCAGTACGGCGGCTGGATATTGCCTTGCGCATCGCATTTGATGACATGATTGATCCCCACCTGGCGCAGGCGGCGTTGGCGCTGGCAGAACGGGAGTTGCCTGTCATGACAGAAGACGCGCGCATGGCGGACAGGCTGGTCAACTCTTATTTGCGCGCGCCCTGGGCGCGCGAGTGGTTCACTGACCGGCTTGAAACGCTACCCGCCGAGGCCCAGCGCCTGTTCGTGCAACGTCTGCGGCGCGCCTCGTAATGGCACTGCGCTGGGCAACATCACGCCTGCATCCGGCCCTGATCGCAGGGTCTGGAACCTGGGCATGCGACCCAAATCCCGGCAAGCGCCAATGGTAGCAGGCTTGTTGCGCACAATGATCGGCGCCGGGCAAAGGCGTCAGGCGCGCGCGCCTGGCGCAGCAACCGCACGGATATTGTCGCTTCCGACGATGCCCGAGGCCGTTTATGCCGTTGGCGACGTGCATGGCTGTCTGGATCTTTACCGCCGGATGGAAGACGAAGTCATCGCCGATGCGCGTATGCTTGGCGTGTCAGGGCCGTGCCTGATCGTGCTTCTGGGCGATATGGTCGATCGAGGCCCGGATTCTGCAGGCATGATCAGGCATCTGCTGTCCCCGGCGCCAGACGGGTTCGAAAGGGTCGTCCTGCGCGGCAATCACGAAGATATGATGGTGGCGTTTCTGAACGACCCGGCGGCAACACGGCGCTGGCTGGACTTCGGGGGGAAAGAAACCCTGATGTCCTATGGCCTGCACCCCGATCCCGAGCACGGTTTCACCGATCTGGCGGGCCGGTTCCGCGCAAGGCTTGATGCCGCGATACCTGACGCACATCGCGCGTTTCTGGCGCGCACGCCATTCGCCTTGCAGGTTGAAAACACCGTGTTTTGTCATGCGGGTCTTGACCCGGCGCGCCCGCTTTCGGCGCAACAGCCTGCTGAATTGATCTGGGGTGATCCGGATCGCCTGGATTCTGCGGAAACCGACGATCATCCTATGGTTGTTCACGGCCACGTGATCACACCCGATGTCCTGATCACGCCACGACGCATCAATGTTGATACCGGCGCCTATATAAGCGGAGTCCTGTCAGCCGTGCGGCTGGTTGATCGTCAGGCACCCTTTGCTCTTTCCGTGACGCGGCATCCTCGCTAAACAGGCGGCAATTTGTTCGAATTTGAGGTTGGTGATGAAGCACAATGCCCATCTTGACGACCAGGTCATTCATTCAGGGGATGACGAAACGATTGATCTGCGCAGCATCGTGGCCATCTTGCGCCGGCGCGTGCGGCTGATCCTTCTGACTGTGGCATTGCTGCTGAGCGTAGCGTTCATCTATCTGGCGCAGGCTACGCCGCTTTATACTGCGCGCGCGCTGGTGCTTGTTGACACCATGCAAAAAAACCTGCTGCAAACCGGGCAGGAAGCCTCGCAGAACGCGCAGATGGCGTCGTCCATCATTGAAAGCGAAGTCGAGATACTGCGTTCGGACGCGGTGCTGTTGGCACTGGTCGCAGAGGCGGGCCTGATGAGCGACCGGGAATTCGGCCCCTCATTGTCCCTGGGCGACAGGGTCAGGCAGGCATTGGGGCTTGCCGGGGCCGACCCGACGCCAGACCGCTTGCTGAACGCCACATTGAACAGGCTGCGCAATGCCGTCACGGTAAGGCGGCGCGGGCTGACCAATATCGTGGAAGTTTCCGTGACATCGGAAAGCCCCGAGCGCGCGGCAGAAATCACCAATACCCTGGTCGAAGTCTATATCAGCCGACAGATAGCTGCGAAAAGCCAGTCCTATCTGGATTCGACACAGGTGCTGAGCCGTCAGCTTGATGCCGCGGAAACTGCCCTGGCGCAGTCGGACCGGGCGCTTGCCGACTATATCGACACCAATCTTGATGCGCTGGAGGCCGAAAGCGGATCGGCGGCCGTGGCGCGATTGCGCGAACAGCTTGAAGAACTGAACGAAAACCGCCTTTCTGCTCAAACCATCGCCGAGGAATCGGAGCGCGCGTTGCAGGTTGGTGACTGGTCTACGCTGGTCTCGCGGCTGGAAGCCGAAGGGCTTGGCGCGCTGGAAACACAACGGCAGGCACTGGCTCGCCGATTGGGCGAAATCGAAGCCGGCACCGCCGCAGATGTCAATCTGCGGCAAAGCCTTGCAAGCATCGAACGCGAACTGCAAGAACGCGGTCGCGTTGCCATTGCCGCGCTGCAGGACGACGCGCTGCGCGCTCAGCGTGATGCCGAACAGGTGCGCGATGATCTGCGCAGGGAACTGCTTGGTGGTGATCTGTCTGCCGAAACCCTGTCGCGAATTTACGGATTGCAACAGGAAGCCGCAATTGCGCAGCGCCAGTACAACATGCTTCTCAGCCGTATCAGGGAACTGGAAACGCAGGCGATGGTGCAGATCGCGGATGCGCGGCTTGTCTCTGCGGCAATTGCCCCGAACAGCAAGTCATTTCCTCAGACAAGGCTGGTTCTGGCCGCGGCGCTGGTTGTGTCACTGGGCGTCGGGATTGGGCTGGCATTCCTGAGCGAATTCTACCTTGGGGGCGTGAACTCTTCGACACAGATGACCAATATCACCGGCTCCCGCGTCGGGGCGGTCATTCCACGTATTCCGCAAGCAAATGATCAGCTTTCGGTGGCCGATGTCGTGATCGATTCGCCAATGACGCAGTTCCCCGAAGCCATACGCCGATTGCGCGCGAATATTGAACGGTTTTCGCCCAGGCCCATGCGTGGGACACCGGTTATCATGGTGACCTCTGCCCTGCCGGCAGAAGGCAAGTCGGTCATTGCGCTGTCGCTGGCACGCACATTTGCGATGGCTGGCAAGCGGTGCCTGCTGATTGATGCCGATATGCGCAAGCCCTCGATGCAGAAGCTGACAGGGGTCGAACTGGCCTCCGGCCTTTATGAATTCCTGCTTTCCGGCCCCGGCGACGAGCATGCCGCCGATTGCTTCGAGTTCGACGCCAAAAGCGATGTCGGCATCATCTTCGGGCGCGAGCGCTCGGGCCAGCCCACTGATCAGCTTGTCCAGTCAGAGGCGTTCCGCGCCGTCATCGATGATGGCTGCAAGAAGTTTGACGTGGTCATCATCGACACCCCGCCGCTTATTCCGGTTGTCGATGCGCGCTATATCGCCATGCAGTGCGATTGCGCGATCTTCTCTGTGCGCGCGGGCGAAACCAGCCAGTCCGATGTGCGCTATGCCCATGACCAGCTTCGCGACTACATGCCTGAAGACAGCACCATCCTGAGTGTGCTGAACTTCCATGTCGGGAAGGAAAGCGATTCGCGGTATTCCGGCTATTACTACTGATCGTTCCTGTGGCGGCAGGTATGTCCTGTCGTCATCGGCATGCGCACGCCGACAAGCCTGGCCGCTGCCGCTGATGAATCGTCACGCCACGACACCTTTGCCGCCATGTCGCAGAGCGGCGCATGGTCAGCATCGCCCCCAGACGACCGATGATAAACGCATTGGTGATGCATAAATGATCGTATCGCCCGATATGGTGGCAACTCTTCGCCAAGCATGGTGCACGCTCACCGACAAGGTCTTGCCAAAGCCGACCGTGCCAATTAACGGTAGTTTCATATAAGAACGATGCGATGCGGAGTCCGCCCAAACGGTTGTCAGGCGGCACGCTAGCTCCGCTTCCAGATTGACTGTGTAGAATTACTAGCGTGTGTGGTCGCAGAGTAGTATTTTGCTCTTCGGGGATGAATTCAATGACGACGGTTAACTTGGCCTCTGCCATTTCCCTTCCGCTGCCAGCGCACCGGCGGCGCATTTATCTGCGAAACGGCAAAAGGGTTTTTGATCTGGTCTTTGCGTTTGTGCTGCTGCCCTTCCTGATCCCGGTCATTGTGATGCTGTGGTTGGCCGTGAAGCTGGATGGCGGGCCGGGTTTTTTCGGTCATGAGCGCCTTGGGCGCGATGGGCGCCGGTTCAAATGCTGGAAGCTTCGCAGCATGGTGCCGAATGCCCAGACGGTCTTGAAGCAGTATCTGGCGGAAAACCCTGAAGCGGCGGCAGAGTGGGAAACAAGTTTCAAGCTGCGCAATGATCCGCGCATCACACGCGTTGGCAGGTTCCTGCGCCGCACCAGTCTGGACGAGTTGCCGCAAATCTGGAATGTGCTGAAAGGCGAGATGAGCTTTGTCGGCCCCCGACCCATCGTCGCTGACGAGGTCAGGAAGTATGGCGACCAATACAGCACCTGTTTCTCGATCAGGCCCGGCATCACCGGGATCTGGCAGATCCGCGGGCGCAACGCGACAACCTACAAAGCCCGTGTGCAGTATGACTTCCACTACGTTCAGAACGCATCCCTGCGGCTGGATCTGGCGATCATCCTGAGAACAGCCGCATCCGTGCTGCGCATGACCGGGCAATAATTCGGGCCGACCATCGCCACCCCGATGACAAACTCGTGTTGATATCTGTCACCAGACCGCGCTTGTTGACTTGCGCGTTGTCATGATGTCTATGCACGTGATCAGGGGGATGGCTGATGAAAAGCCTGCCCATTTGTGTCGCATAGCGCGCGGGAATGACGTAGGGCTCGGACAGGCGTTCATGATCAATTTCGATAAACCGCGGCAACCGCAGAACCAGCGCGCGCATATTTCCCCGCCGACACCCCAGCCCCGCAGATCATCCCTGATATTCGAAGAACGCAAACTGAAGGGGACAACCCCCGGTGCCGCAGGGCTGACCAGCAAAGGGCGCGCGATCAATGATGCAACAGCCTGGTTCGTTCTGGGCTGCATTGCGTTGGCGCCAATCCCGATGGCATCGGTCTGGCCCGTCTTCTGGCTGCTTTGGTCGCTGATCATTTGCCTTGCACTGGCGGTCTACATGATCGCGATGCGTATCGTCGAACCACTGCGGCCATTGACCAGCGCGCAGGCATGGCGCTTCATTCTGGCCGGTATGGCGTTGCCGGGTTTTGCATTCCTTCAGTATCTGCTCAGCCTGACCGGCATGACCACCAGCTTTGTCGGCTTCACGTTGCCGCTGGGCAGCGTTGCGCCGGACGCGACCTTGCTTGCCGGGATGCGTATGTTCGGGATTTTCGCGTTGTTCGTGCTGGTGTTCGAAATCTCGACCCGTGCCGAGCGCGTCAGCCTAATGGCCTGGGGGCTGTTCTTTATTGTCCTGCTGCATGCATTCTGGGCATTATTCGCGCTGATCTTTCTGGATGATTTCGTCTTGTGGGGCGAAAAGATCGCCTATCACGGCGCAGCAACCGGGACATTCGTGAATCGCAATTCCTTTGCTGCTTTCCTGGGGATGGGGCTGGTCGCCGGCGTCTGCATGATCCTGCAGCGGGCGCATCGCCCCCATACCCGCAATTCGCGCGGCCAGACATTGCTGAGCGAGAAGAACATCGAATTGGCCCTGTTGTGGCTGATGGTCTTTATCATCGCGATCACCTTGCTGGCCACACAATCGCGCATGGGGGTCGTGTCGTCCTTCTTTGGCGCCTGGGTTGCCTATCTGGTCATGGCCCTGAAATGGCATGACCAGCCATTCAAGGCGCTGTTTCGCGCCAGCGTGATCGCGGCTGCAGCGGCGGCTGTTGCCGCGCTGACTCTGGGCGCGGACCTGACCGAGCGCGCCTTGTTCACAGTGGCCGATGGGGACAGCCGGACAGAGCTATACATGCAGACCATCGAAATGATCACCGAAGCCCCCTGGCTGGGTGTGGGGATTGACGGCTTTCGCGCCGCTTTTGAACTGGTCCACCAGCCCCCGGTCACCAGCGCACTGGTCTGGGAGCTTGCCCATTCATCCTATCTGATGTGGTGGGTCGAGGCAGGGCTGATCATGGGCAGCGTGCCAATGCTTCTGCTGGCAGTCGCGATGGTCAAGCTTGTCGGGATCATCCGGCGGCGACGCACCAATTACGCCGTCTCGGTTCTGGGGCTTGCTGTGATCGTGCAGATGGCGTTGCATTCACTGGTTGATTTCAGCCTGGAAATCCAGGCCAATCTCATGCTGTTTGTCGTGATTCTGGCGATTGCGCTGGGGCGGTTGCGCCGGGCAGAGCAAAGCCCGTCCTGACAGGACGTCAGGGCGGCTGCACCCTTGCACGCCACAGCATCTGGCATTCCCGGCGGGAACATAAATTACTGGTTGCAATAATGCAGACACCCTTGATGTTGCCACCTTCCTTCTTGATGCTCCGGCGTTTTCAGCGCATGGTGCAGGCGCAGAATTTCGAGGCGCCATGAACCATCGCGACCGCGGCATCACGGGCATTCCGGCCCGGTTCAAGGCACGCATTCAGGCGGTCCATATGCGCAATACAGCGGCACATGCCTATCAGCATGCACATTCTGATTGCACATTGTCGCAATGCCCGCAGCGATAGGTCAACATCTTGCAAACCATTGTCGAACAGTCTGATTGAGGTTTCATGAACACTATTCTGGTTACTGGCGGCGCGGGGTATATTGGCTCTCATGCCTGCAAGCTTCTGGCGCGTGCGGGCTATGTGCCGGTCACATTCGACAATCTGTCTACCGGCTGGGCCAGCGCGGTGAAATTTGGCCCCTTCGTGCAGGGCGATTTGCTGGAC
Organism: Paracoccaceae bacterium; assembly: GCA_020832655.1. Taxonomy (GTDB): domain Bacteria; phylum Pseudomonadota; class Alphaproteobacteria; order Rhodobacterales; family Rhodobacteraceae; genus Roseinatronobacter. Next base: position 13,937 of record JAFIEF010000010.1, on the reverse strand, counting down.
AAGGCCGCTCTGGCTGCGGCTTTCGCAGAGTTCAGGCCCATTGCCGTGATGCATTTCGGCGCGCTAAGCCAGGTCGGGGAAGCCACCCGCGACCCTGGCCTGTATTGGCGCAACAATGTCTGCGGGTCGTTGAACCTGATCGAGGCGATGGCAGAAGCCGGCTGTGCGGATATGGTGTTTTCATCGACCTGCGCCACATATGGGGATCAGGATGGCGTCATCCTGAACGAAGACAGCCCGCAATATCCGCTGAACGCCTATGGGGCGTCGAAACTCGCGGTAGAAGCCATGTTGCGCGATTTCGGCAAAAGTCACGGGCTGAATTCGGTGATCTTTCGCTATTTCAATGTGGCCGGTGCCGACCCGGAAGCCGAGATCGGGGAATGGCACCAACCCGAAACGCATCTGATCCCGGTGATGATTGAAGCAGCCGCAGGCAAGCGCCCGGCGTTGATTATCCACGGCACGGATTACCCCACCGATGATGGCACCTGTGTGCGCGACTATGTCCATGTCATGGATCTGGTGGATGCCCATCTAAAGGGTCTTGAATGGCTGCGCGCCGGACATGGCAGCCGTGTCTTCAATCTGGGCACCGGGGTCGGGTTTTCGGTGGCAGAGGTCATCCGCCAGTGTCGCGCGGGCACCGGGCGCAAGGTTCCGCATGAATTCGGGCCACGGCGCGAAGGCGATGCGGCGGCGCTGGTTTCGGGCAGCACCCGCGCCAATGACGAACTTGGCTGGCGCGCCGAGCGTTCCTCGCTCAAGCTGATGATCGAAGACGCGTGGCGCTGGTATCAGACCGGCGGCTTTTCCGGCTGATCCCGGCCAAGCAACCTGCGCACTGCCGCCTGCTGCTGCGCGACATCAATTGCAATTTCGCTAAGGGTTTCAAACTTTCGGTTGGTGAAGGGGTCGGCGTCCGGGGCAGCGGCCATTTGCCCGGCAAGCGCCTCGTCACGCGCGGCAATCAGCGCCTCGATCTGCGGGCGGAACAGCCGCAGCAGCGCGGTCAGCCAGCGATTGGTGGGCCAGCTTGGATGGGCATGGTCAATGGCGAAGCGCGGCAGCATGCGGACGACATCCGCGCCGCGATACCATGTCTCGCCCGTCACCCATTGATTGGTGGTGAACAGCCGGATCGGCACGCCGAAGCGATCCATCGACACGGCCACCAGATGCGCCAGCGCCTTGTCGCCAGCGGGCCAGTCGCGGCCTGCGGCCTCGGGCGCGGGGGCCACATCTTCGGGCATGCCCGGCGCGCGCAGAAAGCAGTGAAAATGCCCATGCTCGCCCTCGCGATGGGCATGATAGTAATACTGGCTGTGCGTTTCACGGTCGAAGACATCGCCCTTGGGGTAATGGCTCATCTTGACGAACTGACCCTGCCCTTTCAGCACCTCGCCCACCGGGTTCAGCCCGGCCTTTTTCAGCACGCGGGCGCATTCGTCGATTTCATCGGCGGCAGCGGCCATCATTTTCAGCGTTGCAAGATCCAGCCGTGACAGATCCGGCACAGCGATTGCGCGCGGCACAATGGTCATGCCGGCACCCCCGGCCAGCGCAGGACATGCCGACCGCACAGCCCCGCAATACCCGCAATCAACGCCACCGCGCCCGCTTGCCAGACCAGCACCATCAACGCCGCATCCTGCATGTGAAACAGCCGCAGCGCGAAATTGCCGATGGCGGCAGCGGCCAGCGCGGCCAGTGCCAGCGTCCAGGACGGGCGCAGCGGCGCGCCCTTGCGCAGCATCAGCACCAGCGCCATCATGGGCAGCGACCCGATCAACGCGATATAGGCGAAGCATTGCGGGTCCGGTGTCAGGCGCAGCCCCTCTGCCCCCATCTGCGCCCAGTCGCGCAGGCAACCCAGACCCAGCGTGCCCAGCCATGCACCCGCCGGGATGACCGGCAGCCAGCGCCAGAAGCGCGCGGCATCAGGCACGGTCAGCGCCAGCGCCGCCAGCGCCGCGGCAATCGCCGTGGCCAGCGCCGCGCCCTGTTCGAACAGGAACCGTGCCTCCACCATCCGTTCGGCCAGATCCGGGCGCGGGCCGATCGCCCATACCATCGCCGCGGCGAAGGACAACGCAATCGCCAGCCAGGCCCAGACACGACGCACCGCCGGGGGCAGAACCCGCACCGGACCGGCATCACGCGCCAGGGCATCGATCAATGCGTCGGTTTTCATTCGCTCTCCTTGCCATCGCGGTTGATGGCCTGCTTCAGTTTACGCGACGCCCGATGCACGGCAACCTTGATCGCGCCAATTGTCGTCTGTCCTTTCTCTGCGGCCTCTGCCAGCGACATTTCCTGAAGACGCACCATAGAGAAAGCGCGCCTTTCGCCGGGGCTGAGATCAGACATCGCCCGACGCACCGATATCAGATTCACCACCCCCTCGGCATGGGACTGGCCGGGCGTGGTCGAAAAGACTTCGGCCAGATCGCTGGCGGCCTGATCAAAAGCCTGCCGGCGCTTGTAGCGGCGCGCATGGTCGGTCAGACGGTTGCGCGCGATGGCCGCAATCCACGGCATGAAGGGGCGGGCGGGATCCCATGTCGCCCGTGCCATATGCAGCGACAGCAGCACATCCTGCACGATATCCTCGATATCGGCCTTGCCCAGCCAGGGCGCGCGGGCCGCAACAAGGCGTCGCATTCGGTCCGCCACCTCTTGCAGCAGCGTGTGATAGGCGCGGCTGTCGCCATGCTGCGCCGCGCGCATCAACGCATCCAGCGCGGCATGGCGGCTCTGGGTCGTGGCTCTGGTCTGGTCGCCCTCGCGCGTCGGGGTCATGTCGGGGTCATGCCGTTTCAATTCCTGATCTGGCGACAGCTGCCTGCCTTCCCCACCGGATACGGGCGGCACGGCGCAAGGTTACATCCTTGGCGGCAGGATTGCCGAAATTTTTTTTCCTCACTCCCGGATGTAACTTTTCACCGGGACCAGTCGCAATGAGAGAGCACGCCAATGATACGGCCCCATGCCATGTCAGGCAAAGCGTGACCTGAAGAAACGAACAAGGGAGTGTTCCGATGCAACCAAACCCAGAAGCCGCAACCTGCCAGTGTCGCTGTCGCTGCAAACCGCAACTAAGGTCAAGCACCGCGCTGGCGCTGGCGCTTGGCATGGGCGCGATGAGCCTGGGTGGCGCGATCATGGTTCTGGGCCTTGCCACCCCGGCGGTGGCGAATGCCTGCGCCGCCAATCCCTGTGCGGCTTGCGGCCCCTGCGCACCCTGCGCAGCAATGGATTGCGCGGCATGTGCGCCCTGCGGGGCTTGTGGACCCTGTGGCCCATGCGGTCCATGTGGTCCCTGCGCTGCGGGTGCCGGTGACGCCACGGGCTGTTTCATCCCCCGCCTGCAACAGGCAAGCGCCAACCCCTGTGCGGCTGATCCCTGCGGTCCCTGCGCCCCGGCGGCGTGTGATCCCTGCGCAGCGATGGGCTGCGCGGCAGACCCCTGTGCCGCTAACCCCTGCGCTGCAAACCCATGCGCGGCCAATGCCTGCGCCGCCAATCCTTGCGCGGTCTGTGATCCCTGCGCGCCCTGCGCGGCGATGGATTGTGCCGCCTGCGGTCCCTGCGGGGCGTGCGGACCCTGTGGCCCCTGTGCAGCCGGTGCCCCACCACCCGAGGTCAGCGATGAGGAGTTGCAAGCCCTCTATGACTGTATGATCGAGATGATGGAAGCGATGGATGCCAGCGGGCAGGCACAGCCGATTCTGGCCTCCTGGTCGGAATCCGACCGCGCAGAGGGCCGGGATTTCGCCGCCTGGACGAATTTCGCCGCCACGCCCTATATTTCGTTCACGCATGGGGAACGCTTTGCCACCAATCACGCCAATCCCGTCGCCGCCGAGGTCTATGGCCTTTTCGAAGATATCGGCGAAATGCCCGCAGGTGGCATCGTCGCAAAGCCAACCTTCAGCATCGGCCCGGACGGGCAGGCCTATTGGGAAACCCTGTTCCTGATGGAAAAGGCCGAAGCCGGAACCTCGCCCGACACGAATGACTGGATCTACACCGCCATCATGCCTGATGGCAGCCTCATGGGCCGCACACTGGGCGCGAATTCGGACGGGATGTATTTCTGTGCCGCCTGTCACATGGGGATGAGCGACAACACCGATGATCTGCTGTTCATGGAGGAACAGTACCGTCTGCGGAACTGACCGGCGTGCACCGGGGCGATAATGTCCCGCTGCGTCGCGCCGTTGGTGACAGGAGGAGCGATGAAACCATCCGCCGCATCACTTGCCTTGCTCTGTCTGATCCTGCCAATGCAGACAACGGCACAGGGCGTGGCGGATAGCGAATTTCTGCGTTTCGTCTTTTCCGACGCCCCGGCGCAGTTCCAGCCGGTGCCCGGTCGTGCCGGGATGACCCGCTTTTCGATGCTGGATGCGATCAGCATCGAAGGGCAGGCAGGCGCGGCGCGGCTGGTTGTGAAATTCGCCCTGCCGCCCGAAGCCGGGATTGATGCGCAGCCGATTGACGCCCGCGTAAGCTATCGCCCCGACGGCTATGTCAACTACTGGCAAACCGCCAAGCTACCCGCACCGGGGTCTTTCATATTCGAACAGGTGCAGCTTTCCGGGCCACGCCCGCGAATTGCGGGCCACTTCGAGGTGACATTATGCGCACGCGCCTCGGTCATCGCCGCGCATGATACCGGGAATTGCCGGGTCGCAACCGGCAGCTTCGCGACCAAGTTGCAGATCGACTGAGGAGACATGCCATGATCCGCCTTGCCACACTCGCCTTCAGTGCCGCCCTGATCGCCCTGCCTGCGCTGGCTCAGGTGCCCGCAGGCTGGCGCGCGGAATTCCCCAAGACCGATTTCGAGACGCGTAATGTCGATCTGTCCGAAATCATGTCCGGCGGCCCGCCCCGCGACGGTATTCCCGCGATCTGGGAACCCGCCTTCATCGCCGCATCCGAAGAGGCCCGCATCGACCCGCGCGAGCCGGTGATGACCTATGAACACCCCGGAAAGACCGCGCGCGCCTATCCGATCCGCTATCTGATGTGGCATGAAATCGTCAATGATGTGGTGGGTGACATGCCGATTGCGGTCACTTTCTGCCCGCTGTGCAACTCGGCCATGATCTTTGATGCGCGCATCGACGGCGCGCGCCATAGTTTCGGGGTTTCGGGCAAGCTGCGCCATTCCGATATGGTCATGTATGACCGCGAAACCGAAAGCTGGTGGCAGCAGGCCACCGGCGAAGGCATTGTCGGGCAGCACACCGGGCAGAGCCTGGAACTGCTGCCCGGCTGGATGGAAAGCTGGGCCGAGTTCATCGCGCGCAACCCCGACGGGCTGGTGCTGGACGAACCCGAATGGCGCCGCGCCTATGGTTCGAACCCCTATGTCGGCTATGACAGCTCTGCCCGCCCGTTCCTTTATCAAGGCGAAGACCCGCCGCATGGCATTGCGCCGCTGGCCCGTGTGGTGCGGGTCGAAAACCGCGCCTGGACCTTCGCGCGGCTGCGCGAGGAAGGCGAAATCCGCGAAGCTGGCGTGGTGCTGAGCTGGGCACCGGGGCAGGCTTCGGCGCTGGACAGCCGCAATATCGCGCAAGGGCGCGATGTCGGCACCGTGCGCGTGCGCGATACGGCCGGGCGCGATCTGCCGCATGACATCCCCTTTGCCTTTGCCTTCCATGCGCTGTTTCCGCAAGGGGAATGGATGCTGGGCGATTAGGTCGGGGCGCGCGCACGCACGGCCAGTGTTGCGACTTCGGCTTGCGGGCTGTGCCCGCCGCGCAGGGCTGTGGGGCAAGCCTGCGCAAAAGGCTTCAAGCCGTCACGGGGTATCATGTGTCAGGTGGCGAACACCAGCGGGTTGCGCCATCGCGCGGGTTTGGCCAGGCAATATCCGCCAATGTCCGGCGGTCAAGATGCGCCAGAAAGGCGGCTTCAGCTTCCGCCAGTTCATGCCTTAGCCGACATCCCGGCATCAGCGTGCAGGCGGATTGACCCGGCCCGAAACATTCCACAAGCGCGTGGCCAGTTTCCAGAACCCGCAGGATTTCCCCCAGCGAAATCTGCGCCGGGTCGCGCGCCAGCCGCGCCCCGCCGCCACCGCCGCGACGGGTTTCGACAAATCCCGCAGCGGCCAGTTTCTGGATGATCTTCATCAGGTGGTGGCGCGACAGCCCCAGTTCCCGCGCAAGCTCTGCGGTTGAAAAACTCTGCCCCGCTGCGCCCGCCATGCGCATCAGCATCCGAAAGCCGTAATCGGTGAAGGAGGTCAGGCGCATGATTTCCGACTGTTTTGCTTCAATAGGTATTTACGATACCTATTCATTCACCTATGGTCAATCAAGTCTTGAACAAAGGATCCCGCCCATGACCACCACAACCCCGCAAGCACGCCGCTGGACCGGGCCTGCGCTGTTCAGTCATGGCTTCCGCCCCTTTTTCCTGCTCGCAGCCATCTGGGCCGCTTTCGCAATGGTTTTCTGGCTGCTGCTGCTGGCGGGCCATACGCCGCTGAACCACGCCTTCGGGCCCATCGACTGGCATGCCCATGCCTTTGTGTTCGGCTATCTTGGGGGCGTGATTGCCGGCTTCCTGCTGACCGCCGTGCCCAACTGGACCGGGCGCCTGCCGGTTCTGGGCTGGCCACTTGCCGCGCTGGCGGGGTTATGGGGGCTGGGGCGTCTGGCCGTGCTTATAGGCGGCGCTCTGCCGCCTGTGACCGTAGCGCTTGCCGATCTTGCCCTGCCGATTGCCCTGATCGGGTTTCTGGCGCGCGAGATTCTGGCCGGGCGCAACTGGCGCAACCTGCCCGTGCTGGGCCTGATGGGTCTTTTTGCCCTGGCCAATGCCCTGTTCCACTGGGAAGCAGCGCACGGCCCCGCGCAAGATGGCTATGGGCTGCGGCTGGGCATGGCCGCCGGGCTGCTGCTGATTGCCCTGATCGGCGGGCGCATCGTGCCGAGTTTCACCCGCAACTGGCTGGCCAAGCGCCGCGCGGCGCGTCTGCCCGTGCCCTTTGCGCGCGCGGATGGGGTTGTGATGATGCTGACCGGCACAGCGCTTGCAGCTTTCGTACTGGTCCCTGATGGCGGGGGGACCGGGGTTCTGTGCATCATGGCGGGGCTTGCGAATATCTGGCGCATGTCGCGCTGGCAGGGCCAGCAGACCGGGCGCGAGCCGCTGGTGTGGGTGCTGCATGTGGCCTATGCCATGCTGGCGCTGGGGTTTCTGAGTGTCGGCGCCGCCGCCTTCGAACTGATGGCGCAATCGGGCGCGCGCCATGTCTGGCTGGCGGGGGCCATCGGCCTGATGACACTGGCGGTCATGACCCGCGCAAGCCTTGGCCATGCCGGATTGCCGCTGACCGCCAGCCGCCCGGTTGCAGCGCTGTATATCTGCCTGATCGGGGCGACATTTGCGCGTCTGGCCGCCGGCATCTGGCCCGCCGAGTTCTGGCTGCTGTATCTGTCCGCGACACTGTGGATTGGCAGCTTCGGGGGCTTTGCCGTGATCTACTGGCCGATCCTGACGCGCCCGAAACACGCATCCAAGGCGGTCAGCACGGCGCGCCCTTCATGACAGGCTGGGGCGCATATGCGGGCGCATGGGCATTTTTTCTGTTCACCCATGCTGTGCCTGTGCGCCCGCCGGTCAAGCCGTGGCTGATTGCACGGCTGGGCAGTGTGGGTTTCGGGGTCGCCTATTCGGTCCTGTCGCTTGGGGCGCTGGCATGGCTTTTCATCGCAGCAGCCCGCGCGCCGCATGTGGTCTTGTGGCCCAAGCCCGCATCCGCACATTGGATCGCCCTGGCCGCGATGGTGCCAGCGGTGCTGCTGCTGGCCCTGACCCTGGGGCGGCCCAATCCGTTTTCCTTCGGGGGCGCGCGCAATGCCAGCTTCAACCCCGACAGGCCCGAATTGCCGGGGCGTTTGCGCCATCCTGTCCTGCTGGCGCTGGCACTATGGGCAGGCGCACATCTGATCGTCACCGGAACACTGGCTCATGTCCTGATGTTCGGGGGGTTTGTCGCCTTTGCGCTGCTGGGCATGCGCATGATTGATCGCCGCAAGATGGAACAGATGGGCGCAACCGACTGGGCAGCGCTGCGCCAGCGCGCCGCGCGCGCTGCACCATCCCTGCCACCGCGCGCGGATCTTCGACTGGCCCTCGGCTTCGGTATGGTTCTGGCGCTTCTGGTGCTGCATAAGCTGATCGCGGGGGTCGAGATCTGGCCGCGCTTCCTTCCCTGAACAGCAAAAAAAATCCCCGGCCAATGGGGCCGGGGCAAGTTACAGGTCGCTGTGGGATTACGAACAACCTGCAGGGACGTATCACCTGTACAAAGCCCGCCCGCGCCAGCTGGCCCCGGCACCGCCGCGCCCATATCCGTCGCAGAGCTGCATATCGGGATGGGCGGCGCGCAGATTCCCAACCAGCGCATCGGGCGACATGCGGCCTTCCGGCAGGCGCGCATAATCGGCGCAAAGCGCGGCAAAGCCCACGGATTGCGGTTGCAGACGCAGCGCACTGACGCCGATTTCCCGCAAGCGCCCGACATGATCGGCCATGCAGGCATAAGCCTGACTGAGGGTCTGGACCCCGTTCACACTAAGAAAGCGCTGACCGTCCAGCGTATCGACATCGCGGCCATCGGGGTCGGCGTCGCAGATGAACTGGCACGAATCCTTGGCGCGCTCGTGCAGCCGCGCATGATAGCATCGCCCCGAAATTGCCAGTGGCAGGCGCCCATGCCCCCAGACTTCCAGCGCAATGCCTTCGGCCTGCGCGATATCAGCCAGCAGCGCCACCGAGTCGATCGGCAGTTCCGGCGGCAGGCAAATCCGCCGCGCGCCACGCCGCACCAGCCAGCGCAGAGTGGAGTCATTGTAGATATTGACCAGCGGACCGACCCAGAAAGGGGTGCCCGCAGGAATATGATGCAGTGCAGAGAGGTCATTGACCTCGACCGGCAGGCCCAGCCCCAGCAGATCTGCGGTCAGCTTGCGTTCGCGCTTTAGCGTGATCAGCGCAAGCGATGTGACGGCCACTTCCTTGCCCGCAGCTTGCAGGGTTTCGATCGCCTGCGGGATCTCGTCCTGCCAGAAGGGCAGGCGCTTGGAACAAACCAGCTCGCCCAGCACGACGCGCGCCACCGGCGCGCCCGCAAGCTGCGCATAGAAATCGCGCACAAAGGCGGCATTCCAGAAAAACGGGTTGGGCGCGACGGTCAGATCCATCCGCCTACCTCCATGTCTTGGCATAGGCACCGGTTGTCGCCGATTGCCCTTCGGACAGGCGCGCCAATGCCAGTGCGGGCGGTTCGCGCCCTGCCTCCAGCGCGTCGGTCACAGCGCGGAAGGCGCGCACGATCTGGCCGACATAGGCGCGTGAACGCTGGCGGCCCTCGATCTTCAGCGCAGTGACGCCCGCCTTGGCCAAGCGCGGCACAAGGGTCGAGGCATCAAGGCTGACCGCATCTTCAAACACATGGCCGGTTTTGTCCGCAGAGGTGAAACAGCCCTTGCACAGCGTCGGATAAGGTGCTGATGCCCCGTTGGGGGTACGGTGAATGACGAACCCCCCCAGCCGTGCCACATTCTGCCCGCCTTCATTGGCATAATCCACAAATTCAGGGGGCGAACAGACACCGTTCATATTGGGCGAGCGCCCCGTCGCATAGGATGACAGCGAACAGCGCCCTTCGGCCATCACGCATAGGCCGCCGAACACGAACACCTCGGTCTCTACTGCGATTTCGCGATTGATGGCGGCGATTTCCTCGACACTCAGCACGCGCGGCAAGACCACGCGACGCACACCGAACGCTTCGGCGTAGAAGTTTATCGCATCGGGGTTGGCGGCGGCGGCCTGAACCGACAGATGGCGGCGCAGATCGGGGTGGTGTTCGGCAGCATGGGCCAGCAACCCCAGATCGGCCAGAATGACCGCATCCGCCCCCGCACACGCGGCATCCGCAACCGCGCAATGCCACAGCCCTTCATCCCCCGCTGTCGGGAAGGTGTTGATCGCAACCAGCACCTTCGCCCCTTGCGCATGGGCATAACCCACCCCCTCGGCCAGTTCCGCGCGCGAGAAGTTGAGGCCCGGAAAATTTCGCGCATTGGTGGCATCGGCAAAGCCGCAATAGACAGAATGCGCCCCCGAATCGACAGCAGCACGCAACGCGGCCGGGGTTCCGGCTGGACAGACAAGTTCCATCAATACACCTCTGACAGGTCGGGGCGGCGCAGGGGCAGGCCGGTCAGGCGCTCGAACCGGGCAATGGCCGCGCGCAAGGGCGGGGCCAGCATCGGCAGGGCGCGCTGGACTTCCGCGCCCAGATCAAGCTCTGCATCATCCAGCGCATTGCGCAGCGCCAGCACTGCCGACATGTCCCCTTCGATCTGCAATGCCCCCGAAAAGAACAGCGTGTCGCCATCCTCGACACCGTGCAGCATGGCCAGAAAACCCGCCAATGTGCCAGAAATCCGCGCATCGGCTGGTGGTGCTGCGCCCCGCGGCCAGGCCCGCACAGCCGCGCGCGCCGGGTCCAGATGCAACGCAAAGGGCAGGTCGGTGATATCCAGAGCGAACCCTTTAGATTGATATTTATCAATTCTTGAAAGAATTTCGGGATGCGCCTGCAAAATCCTGCGGGCCAACGCGCTCAGGCCCAATGAGACCGGCCATAATGGCAATACACGCATCGGCAAGATAAGTATTCTGGGAATTGACACATCGCCGCGCGCTGCCAGCATCGGATCGCCCTGCTTTCGAAACCTGATCACTCAGCCAGAATAGGTCAGGATGCCATCGCATGACTTGATCTATATCAATCAATATGCAGTTTCGGTCTGCTAGGTTGCATTCGATCACCAGACAGGCCCGTCATGCGCCAGCTTCCGCCTTTTCCCGATCTGCGCAGCTTTCTGCATTGGCTGGAACAGCGCGGTGCGATTCTGGCTGTTGCGGACCCGGTTGATCTGCGCCATGAAATGACCGCCCTGCAACTGGGCGCCCTGCGCGCATCCGGGCCGGCATTGCAGTTCGACCACGCGCATGAGTGTGGCACGCAGGCGACCATGCCAGTCATCGCCAATCTGTTCGGCACCAGAGATCGGGTTGCGGCGGGTCTGGGCATGATGCCTGATGAGTTGCCCTTGCTGGGCGAGTTTCTGGCCGCTTTGCGCGCGCCCGCCCCGGTGGACGGGCTGAAGGATGCGCTGTCGCGCTGGCCAATGCTGCGCGCGGCCCTTGCGGCACGGCCCCGGACCCGGCGCAGTGCCCCGGTGCAGCAGGCACAGGATATCGCTGATCTGACACAGATCCCGGTCCAGACCCCCTGGCCCGGCGATGCTGGCCCGCTGATCACCTGGCCTGTCGTCATCACCCGCCCGCATGGAACCGATGCCGCGCAGATCACCCGCTACAATCTGGGCGTATACCGCGCGCAGGTGCTGGGGCCGGACCGGCTGATCCTGCGCTGGCTGGCCCATCGCGGCGGGGCGGCCCATGCGCGAAGCTGGGCGCAGGCGCGCGCGCCGATGCCCGTGGCCATCGCGCTGGGGGCGGACCCGGCGACCTTGCTTTCTGCCGCGCTGCCCTTGCCCGAAACCGTGTCCGAGCTTGGCTTTTCCGGCTTGCTGCGCGGCGCGCGCACCGAACTGGTGGCCGCCAGAACCGTGCCGCTGATGGTGCCGGCGCAGGCCGAAATCATTCTGGAAGGCTGGGTTCATCCGGGTGACACGGCGCCGGAAGGGCCGTTTGGCGATCATACCGGCTATTACAACGCGGTCGATCATTTCCCGGTCATGCGCATCTCGGCCATAACCCATCGCAAAGACCCGCTTTATCTGACCACCGTCACGGGCCGCCCGCCCGATGAGCCTTCGGTGATCGGTGAAGTGTTCAATGATCTGGCCCTGCCCGTGATCCGCGCGCAAATCCCCGAAATCCGCGATCTGTGGCTTCCACCTGCCGGATGTTCCTATCGCATCGCCGTGGTGCAGATCGACAAGCGCTATCCCGGTCAGGCGCGCCGCGTGATGATGGCGCTTTGGGGGATGCTGCCGCAATTCAGCTATACCAAGCTGGTGATCGTCGTGGATACCGATATCGACCCACGCAGTTGGGATGACATTGCCTGGGCACTTTCAACCCGCATGGACCCTGCCCGCGACCTGATGGTTCTGGATCGCACGCCGATGGATTATCTTGATTTCGCCTCGCCGCTTGAAGGGCTGGCGGGCAAGCTGGGGGTGGACGCCACGTCCAAGATCGGCGCGGAAACCACGCGCGACTGGGGGCAGGTGATGACGCTTGACCCCGCCCATGAGGCGCGCGCGGCAGATTTCGTCGCCCGCCATATCCGAAAGGCACAGTCATGAAGCAACGCGTGGTTCTGGGCGTTTCGGGGGCGTCGGGCGCGGCGCTGGCGCTGGATTGCGCCTGCCTGCTGGCGCGGATGGGAGTGGCGATTGATCTGGTCACCACCCGGATGGCGCGGCAGACCTGCGAACTGGAACTGGGACCAGCCGCAACGCAAAAGCTGTATCAACTGGCCGATATGGTCCATGATGGCGGGGATCTGGGCGCGCGGATCGCCTCGGGCAGCTATCCTGCGGCGGGGATGATCGTGGCCCCCTGTTCGATGCGCAGCCTGGCCGCGATTGGTGCCGGACTGGATGACACATTGCTGACCCGCGCCGCGGGCGTGCAGTTGAAGGAACGCCGTTCGCTTGTGCTGCTGGCGCGCGAGGCGCCCCTGACACTGGCGCATCTGCGCAACATGACCCATGTAAGCGAAATGGGCGGGGTCATCCTGCCGCCGGTCCCGGCCTTCTATCTGAAACCCGACAGCGTGCAGGCCATCACCGCACAGATTGCCGCGCGCGCGGTCGATCTGCTGCGGCTGGGGCCGCCGCAAGCCGATGCCTGGGCGGGCTGAATTCCCACGATGGAACTGATATGTGGGCCTCAGCGCATGGATGCGCTGTCAGCCCCGGCCTGACCGGCTTTGCGGCAGAGTTGGTCCAGCAGGTCGGCCAGCCCGTCTTGCAGCCGGACCGATGGCGACCAGCCGACAAGATTGCGCGCGCGCGCCGGGTCGCCGACAAAGCGCGCCACATCATAGGCTCTGGCCGGGGCATGTGTGATTGTGCTTCCGCTTTGCGCAAGCGCAATGATCATGCCCGCCAGCTCGGCCAATCTGGTGCCCTGCCCTGTTGTGAAATGCAGCGGCGGCAGCGACCGACCCGCATCAAGCGCGCGGGCCACCCGCGCGATGCCTGCCACCACATCGGCAACATGGGTGATGTCCAGGCAGGTCTCTGCCCCGTCCAGCCGCAAGGGCGCGCCCGAAAGTGCCGCGCGGCAAAAGGCCGGAACAACCCGGTCGGCATGATCGGCGCTGGACCCGTAGACGGTCGAAAACCGCAAGATCGCTGCGCGCAACCCGTTGCACGCCGCTTCGGCGATGATCTGCTCGGCGGCGCATTTTGAACGCGCATAATGGTTCATCGGGCGCAAAGGCGCGGTTTCGGCCACAGGCAATAGCTGCGCTTGTCCGTAAACCTCGCGGCTGCTGCCAAGGATCAGCCAGGCGCGGCTCTCGGCCCGCCTGATGGCTTCGACCACATTGCGCGTGCCTGTCACATTGGTCATCTGGCATAGCAGCGGATCGGCCTCGGCCCAGACCACCCTTGACACCGCTGCCAGATGGACAACGCCGTCGCACCCGGCCACTGCCGCATCCAGATCAGCGGGCGCGCGCACATCCCCATGCGCAAGGCCGCGCGCCGCCAGATCGAAGCAGCGCAGATCATGGCCCTGTGCGCCCAACAAGCTGCAAAGGGCAGAGCCGATCAACCCGCCGGAGCCTGTAATCAGTTCATCCTGAACAATCTATTTTGCCTGCTCAAGCGGCTTGTGGCTCGATCTGA
>JAFIEF010000062.1 GCA_020832655.1 Paracoccaceae bacterium | reverse complement strand
TTGGGGGGTTTTTGTTTTTCACAGCGGGCCGGAATGGGCCACCCGCCCACCCACCATGGGGGGGTTGGGGGGCGCGCCCGATGCCTGCGGCATCGGGCAGAATGCTCGCCCGACGGATTGATAGCTTTTATCTATCAACAAACGTATAATCGATATTGATTTTTAGGCAAACCAGAGCGATCCTTGCATCGAAGAATGGAAGGTTGCCCCATGCCTGTTGCTCTGCCCGACGCCACCGAAGACGAATTGCGCGCCATCATCGCCAGACATGCCGATCTGGAAGGCGCGCTTCTGCCGATCCTGCATGAATTGCAGGAAACATATGGCCATATCCCGGCGGCCAGCGCGCCGCTGATCTGTGCCGCGCTGAATATCTCGAAGGCCGAATTGCATGGCGTAATCAGCTTCTATCATGATTTCCGCGATGCCCCGGCGGGGCGGCATGTGCTGAAGCTGTGCCGTGCCGAGGCGTGCAAGGCCGTGGGCGCGGATGCGCTGGCCGAAGCGCTGCTGCGCAAGCTGGGGATCGACTGGCATGGCACCACGGGCGATGGGGCGGTGACGATAGAGCCTGTCTATTGCCTGGGGCTGTGCGCCTGCGGGCCTGCCGCAATGCTGGATGAGCAGGTGGTGGGCCGCGCAGATGCCGAAAAGCTGGACCGGTTGCTGGCGGGGGCAGGGGCATGAAAATCTATCTGTCACAAGACAGCGCGGCCAAGGCGCTGTGCGCAGAAGACGTCGCCGCGGCAATCCGGGCCGAGGCTGCGGCGCGCGGCATCGCGGTTGAACTGGTGCGCACGGGTTCCTACGGGATGGTCTGGCTGGAACCGCTGGCCGAGATCGACCGCGGCGCAGGGCGCGAAGCTTTTGGCCCGCTGACACCCGAAGATGTGCCCGCATTGCTGGATGGCACGCTGCCCGGTCTGGGGCCGGTTGCGGAAATACCCTTCTTCAAGCGCCAGACCCGGCTGACATTCGCGCGCTGCGGCGTGATCGACCCGCTGTCGCTGGACGACTACGAAGCGCATGGCGGGCTGGCAGGGCTGCGCCGCGCGCTGGATATGTCCGCGCCCGAAATCGTCGCGGAAGTGACCAGTTCGGGGCTGCGCGGGCGCGGCGGCGCGGGGTTTCCGACCGGGATCAAATGGGACACGGTGCGCAAGGCGCAGGGCGATCAGAAATACATTGTCTGCAATGCCGATGAAGGCGATAGCGGCACATTCGCGGACCGCATGATCATGGAAGGCGACCCGTTCAGCCTGATTGAAGGGATGGTCATCGCCGGGCTGGGGGTGGGGGCCGACAAGGGCTATGTCTATCTGCGCTCGGAATACCCCGATGCGATTGCGGTGATGACCCGCGCGGTAGAGCTTGCGCGCGCGGCCGGGCTGCTGGGGCGCGCGGTGCTGGGCTGCGGGCCGTCCTTTGACATCGAGATCCGCAAGGGCGCGGGCGCCTATGTCTGCGGCGAGGAAACCAGCCTGCTGAATTCGCTGGAAGGCAAGCGCGGCGTGGTGCGCGCCAAACCGCCTTTGCCCGCGCTGGAAGGGCTGTTCGGCAAACCCACAGTGGTCAATAACGTCATTTCACTGGCGACAGTGCCGGTGATCTTCGAGCGCGGGGCTGCGCATTACGCAAGCTTCGGCATTGGCCGGTCACGCGGGACGGTTACCTTGCAGATCGCGGGCAATGTCGCGCGTGGCGGGCTGTTCGAGACCGGCTTCGGCATGCGCCTGGGCGAGGTGGTGGAAGAAATCGCGGGCGGCACGGCTTCGGGCCGGCCGGTGAAGGCAGTGCAGGTGGGCGGCCCGCTGGGCGCCTATATGCCCGTGTCGCAATTCGACACGCCTTTGGGATATGAGGAATTCGACGGCGCGGGCGGGCTGATCGGCCATGCCGGGCTGGTGGTGTTCGATGACAGCGCCGATATGCTGGGCATGGCGCGCTTCGCGATGGAATTCTGCGCCGTGGAAAGCTGCGGAAAATGCACGCCCTGCCGGATCGGGGCGGTGCGCGGGGTCGAAACCCTGGACCGGATCGCCGCCGGGGATGGTGCGGCGGTCGCGTTGTTGCACGATCTGTGCGCGACAATGAAGGATGGCAGCCTGTGCGCGCTGGGCGGATTTACCCCCTATCCGGTGATGTCGGCGCTGACCCATTTCCCGCAGGAATTCGGGCAATCGCGCGAGGCGGCGGAATGATCGGCTGTGATGTGATATATTCGGGCCAAGGGGTTGCGCCGCGCTGCGCGCGTCGCCCGGCGGCGGGGGGCTGCGCCCCCCGTATTTTGAGTATTTGTGGCAAGATGAAGCAGCAAGGATACGCGTCATGAAAGACTTCGTGATCCCCTTTGATGACAAGGATATGGGCACGCCCGCGCGCGACGGCGCGCCAGTGACGCTGGTGATTGACGGGGTCGAGGTGACTGTGCCCGAAGGCACATCGGTGATGCGCGCTGCATCAGAGGCCGGGCTGCGCATTCCCAAGCTGTGTGCCACCGACAGTGTCGAGGCGTTCGGGTCGTGCCGGCTGTGCATGGTCGAGATCGAGGGGCGGCGCGGCACGCCCGCCTCCTGCACCACGCCAGTGGCCGCGGGGATGGTGGTGCATACCCAGAATGACCGCCTGCGCAAGCTGCGTCGCGGGGTGATGGAGCTTTACATCAGCGACCACCCGCTGGACTGCCTGACCTGCGCGGCCAATGGCGATTGCGAATTGCAGGATATGGCGGGCGCGGTGGGGCTGCGCGATGTGCGCTATACCCCGCGCGAAAACGGGGTTCTGGCCAATCATTTCAGCGCGCGCGACACCAGTGGCGAGCCCAACCGCGACTGGCGGCCCAAGGATGACAGCAACCCCTATTTCAGCTATGACCCCAGCAAATGCATTGTCTGTTCGCGCTGCGTGCGCGCCTGCGAGGAAGTGCAGGGCACCTTCGCGCTGACCATTGAAGGGCGGGGATTTGACAGCCGTGTGTCGTTCGGGGCACGCAGCGATGATGCGCTGGCATCCGATTGCGTATCCTGCGGGGCTTGCGTGCAGGCCTGCCCGACCGCGACCTTGCAGGAAAAATCGGTGATCGAACTGGGCACGCCCACGCGCTCGGTGATCACCACCTGCGCCTATTGCGGGGTGGGTTGTTCCTTCAAGGCGGAACTCAATGGCGATCAGCTTGTGCGCATGGTGCCTTACAAGCATGGCAAGGCCAATCGCGGCCATTCCTGCGTCAAGGGGCGCTTTGCCTATGGCTATGCCACCCATAAGGACCGCATCCTGCGCCCGATGATCCGCGAGCGGATCACCGACCCCTGGCGCGAAGTCAGCTGGGACGAAGCGCTGGGTTTTGCCGCGCAGCGCCTGAAGCGCCTTCAGCAGGAATACGGGCGCAAATCCATCGGCGTGATCACATCAAGCCGCTGCACCAATGAGGAAACCTATCTGGTGCAAAAGCTGGCGCGCGCCGTCTTTGGCAACAACAACACCGACACTTGCGCGCGGGTGTGCCATTCACCCACCGGCTACGGGCTGGGCCAGACCTTTGGCACAAGCGCGGGCACGCAGGATTTCGACAGTGTCGAGGCCTCCGATGTGATCGTGGTGATCGGCGCGAACCCGCATGCGGGCCATCCGGTCTTTGCCAGCCGCATGAAGAAGCGGCTGCGCGCAGGCGCGAAGCTGATCGTGATCGACCCGCGCCGCACCGAAACGGTCGAGGGGCCGCATTACCGCGCCGCGCATCATCTGGCGCTGCGTCCGGGCACCAATGTCGCCGCGGTCACGGCGATGGCGCATGTCATCGTGACCGAAGGGCTGATGGATGAGGATTTCATCCGCAGCCGCTGCGACTGGGATGAATTCCAGCATTATGCCGAGTTTGTCTCCAACCCCCGCCACAGCCCCGAAGCCACGCAAATGCTGACCGGCGTGCCCGCCGATGAATTGCGCGCCGCAGCGCGGCTTTATGCCACTGGCGGCAATGGCGCGATCTATTACGGGCTGGGCGTGACCGAACACAGCCAGGGTTCGACTACCGTCATGGGGATTGCCAATCTGGCCATGCTGACCGGCAATATCGGGCGCAAGGGCGTGGGGGTGAACCCGCTGCGCGGGCAGAACAATGTGCAAGGGTCATGCGATATGGGGTCGTTCCCGCATGAGCTGCCCGGCTACCGCCATGTCAAGAATGCCGATGTGCGCGCGGTGTTCGAACAGGTCTGGGGCGTGCCGGTCGACCCAGAACCGGGGCTGCGCATTCCCAACATGCTGGATGCCGCCGTCGCGGGCAGCTTCAAGGGGCTGTATTGTCAGGGCGAGGATATCCTGCAATCGGACCCCGACACCAAACATGTCGCAGCCGGGCTGGCGGCGATGGAATGCGTCATCGTCCATGATTTGTTCCTGAACGAGACCGCGAATTACGCCCATGTCTTTCTGCCCGGATCAACCTTTCTGGAAAAGGACGGCACCTTCACCAATGCCGAACGGCGCATCAACCGCGTGCGCCGGGTGATGGCCCCGCGCAATGGCTATGCCGACTGGGAAATCACCCAGATGCTGGCCCGCGCGATGGGGGCGGATTGGGGCTATGTCCATCCTGCCCAGATCATGGAGGAAATCTCGCTGACCACACCCAGCTTTGCCGGGGTCAGCTATGAGACGCTGGAAACGCATGGCTCGATCCAGTGGCCCTGCAACGCAACCGCGCCCGAAGGCACGCCGCTTATGCATGTCGATGGTTTCGTGCGCGGCAAGGGGCGCTTCATCGTCACCGAATATGTCGCCACCGATGAAAAGACCGGCCCGCGCTTCCCGCTATTGCTGACCACAGGCCGCATCCTGTCGCAGTATAATGTCGGCGCGCAGACAAGGCGGACCGAGAATGTGGTCTGGCATGACGAGGATGTGCTGGAAATTCACCCCCATGACGCCGAACAACGCGGTATCAACGAAGGCGACTGGGTGAAGCTGGCCAGCCGTTCGGGTGAAACCACGCTGCGCGCCACGCTGACCGACCGGGTCAGCCCCGGCGTGGTCTATACCACCTTTCACCACCCTGAAACCCAAGCCAATGTCATCACCACCGATTATTCCGACTGGGCCACGAATTGCCCGGAATACAAGGTGACGGCAGTGCAGGTAATGCCCTCGAACGGGCCGAGCGAATGGCAGGAAGATTACGCCGCCCATGCCGCGCAGGCGCGGCGCATCATTCCGGCAGCGGAGTAACACGGCATGGGCGCGGCAATGGTCAGCAAGGGGGGGCTTTCGGTGCAGGGCACGGCGCGGCTGTCAACGCATCGCGCCCTACCGCAGGAAACCGCCATTGCGCTGGTGTTTGACGGCAGCACGCTTGGCGTGATGATGGCAACCCCGGCCGATCTGGAAGACTTCGCCACCGGTTTTGCGCTGTCTGAAGGGGTCATCACCCATTCCGACCAGATCGCCACGCTGGAACGGGTCGAACACCCGCAGGGGATTGAGCTGCGCTTCTGGCTGCGCGCGGATCGCGCCGCCGCGCTGGCCGAACGCAGGCGCGCGCTGGCCGGGCCGGTGGGCTGCGGGCTGTGCGGCATTGACAGCCTTGAACAGGCAATGCGCCCCCTGCCCCGCCTGCCCGATACCGGCCTGCGGCTGACCCATGCAGAGGTCGCAAACGCCACGCAAGCCCTGCGCCGCCATCAGCCCTTGCATGACCAGACCCGCGCGGTTCATGCGGCGGGCTTTCTGCGCCCCGCTCAGGGCATCATTCTGGCACGCGAAGATGTCGGGCGGCACAACGCGCTGGACAAGCTGATCGGGGCATTGGCACGGGCAGGGATTGACCCGGCCAGCGGGGCGATCGTCATGACCAGCCGCCTGTCGACCGAACTGGTGCAGAAATGCGCAATGGTGGGCTGCCCGGTGCTGATCGCGGTTTCGGCACCCACCGCCCATGCCGTGCGTCTGGCCAGCGATGCCGGGATCACCCTGGCCGCCTTTGCCCGCAATGGCGGGTTTGATTTGTTTTCCCACCCTGACCGCATCACCCCCGAGGATCCCGATGTCGCCTGAAAAACTGGTCTATATGGCCAACCAGATCGCCACATTCTTCAATAGCCAGCCCGGCGATGATCAGGTCGCGCGCATTGCCGCCCATCTGGGCGATTTCTGGGAACCGCGCATGATCGACACGCTGCGCGCGCATCTGGCCGCAGGCGGCACCGGGCTTGACCCCAGGGCGGAAGCCGCGCTGGATCTGCTTGCCCGCACCCCGGCAAAGGGCTGACCGGCAGCGCGCTGTTGTTGCAGGACTGGCAAAAGATACCCGATGACGGCTTGAAGCCTTTTGCAAAGATACACGCCATAGCGCATGTCACCCGAACGTGGATTTGCGGTTTCAACCCTCCCCCCCCCACGCTGGAACAAGGCGCGCTTCGCGCGCCACCGCGCCGCGTCACAGGACCGTCCGCCACCCGGTCACGCGCCGCATGGCATGCGACAGCAGGGTATCAATCAGATCAGTCCGCAGCCGCATCCGTCGGCGGCGCGGGCGCATCTGTGGCGTCCGGCCCGATGACGCTTTGGTCAGCCAGCCCCGATGCAGCCTGTCCGCTGGGCGGCAGGCTGACCCTGCCGGATCGCGGCGGCTGGGCACGCGGCTGCTGGCCTGATGCAGGCAAAATCCGCGCAGGGACCACCGGCGGCGACGCATCTGCCGGGTGTTCGGCCGAACCCGGCGCGCTTGTCATGCGCACCGCCCGGTGGCCATGCGTCTGACCAAGCCGCGCGCGCGCCAGAACCTGCCCGTCCAGCGTTTCCAGCCGCAACGCTTCCAGCGCGCTGTCGGGCAGGCACAGCACATCCCCTTGCGAAAGCTGGCCCAGTTCGGAAAGCGAGATGCGCACCCGGTAAAGCACCGCGTCAAGCTGCACCGCGCTGTCATGGACCGCAGCTTCCAGCCGCTCTGACCAGTTCGGCGCAGGTTCCGAGCTGTCATGCCCCTGGGCGTGTTTCGCCGCAGGCGCGCGTTCTGGCAGGAACAGCCAGCATTGCCCCTGCCGCCCCGCCGCACCAATCGCTATGTCGAATTGCGCCAGCCGGTATGGGATGTCTTCCAGCACCAGCCCCAGCGGGCGCGGATCGTCCAGAAATGACCCATAGCCAAAGCCCGCAAACAGGTCGCACTCGGCCCGCCCTTCCAGCCGCGCCGCGATCTGGCCAAGCAGCGCATCGACGACAGGGGCGATCAGAACGGCATCAGTCGGGGTTGGCTTGCGCGGAGTTTCGGGGGCGACATCATCCTCCCATAGCTGGCCGGTGGTCGTAACTTCCAGCAAGGCGCCCATAAGCGTCGGGCACAGCATGGCCAGCCCCAGCTGCTCTTGCTGCCCGTCCAGCATGGCCAGAAACATGCCCGGTTCGGCCAGATCGACAATTTCCGCCAGCGAGGCAGGGCGCAGCGCAGCAGCGCTGGCCGTTGCCGAAAACCCCGGCAGGTCGCGCGCCATGCGCCCGAAGGCCACGCGAAACGCCGCCTCCAGCGCGCTGACATCGGCCTGCACGGCCAGTTTGCGGCGCGCAGCCATCTGTAACAATGCGCTTTGGCCACCGCGCGCCGGTTCTGTTTCAGCCTGCACCTGTTCCATTCCGCACTGACCACCCGTTTGCAGCCCAGTATCGCGCGAAATGGTTAGCAAGTCTCAAACAGCGGGCGCATTGCACCGCCTGCCCGGCCAGGCAACAGCCAGCGTTATCCCTGACAGACCGGCAGGGCGCGGGTGTAGCTGGCAATATCGGCGCGGGTGGCAGCCCTGCGCAGCGGTGGCCAGTCCTTGGCAACCCCGCCCCAATTGCCCGGCCCGCCGGCAACGACCTGATCACGTTCAACCGCCTGCGCGGCAATTCGGGCCGCACAGCGCAGATTTGTGGGGCCGTCATACAACCCCTTCGGGTGGCTGAGATCACAGCCATAGAACCGCGCCGAGGTCGGCCATATCTGCAACAGCCCCCGATAGCGCCCGCCCGCACCCGCGGCTTCGGCGCGCCAGGTGCTTTCATACCCGGCCAGCCCTGAAAACAGGGCGGTCCAGAACGCCTTGCGCCCATCCATATCCGCCTGCTCATAGCCGGGGCAGAACTTGTCGATGTCATCAGGCACGGCTTCGATCAATGACCGTCCCTCTTTTCCCAGCGCGTCATATTTTGCGGCGGTCCACAGCGCGCCCTCGGGGCGATGATCCCACCGCGCAGAGACTTGCGGCTCGGTGCCGGCATCGGTTGGGGCACTCAGACAGCCCGACAGAACTGCAACGCCTGCAGCAGCGATCAGAAGACGGGTCAGTGACGATAAGCGCATGATCTTGTCCAGATGGCACAGCACATTCTTATGCTGCGCTGCAGCAAATGCCGGAAATCCATGACAGGCGCAATTCACGCAGGCGCGAGGAATGTTTCATAGGCCGGAACTTGCCGATGCGCGCCCCCTTGCTGCGCTGTGCCTGCCCCGCTAGAAGACGGCATTCACTGGCCACAGGATGACAGCCCGATGCTTGATCTGACCTATGAACCGCCAAAGCCCAAGACCATTTCCGGCGCGACCGGGGAATGGGAACTGGTGATCGGCATGGAAATCCATGCGCAGGTGTCCAGCCAGGCCAAGCTGTTTTCGGGCGCATCGACACAATTCGGGGCCGAACCGAACAGCAATGTCAGCTTCATTGACGCCGCGATGCCGGGTATGCTGCCCGTGGTCAATGAATACTGCATCGAACAGGCCGTGCGCACCGGGCTGGGGCTGAAGGCGCAGATCAATCTGCGCTCGGCCTTTGACCGCAAGAACTATTTCTACCCTGATCTGCCGCAGGGCTATCAGATCAGCCAGCTTTATCATCCGCTGGTCGGCGAAGGCGAAGTGCTGGTCGAGATGGGGCCGGGGGTGGCGCGGCTTGTACGCATCGAACGTATCCATGTCGAACAGGATGCAGGCAAGTCGATCCATGACATGGACCCGAACATGTCATTCGTGGATCTGAACCGTACTGGCGTCGCGCTGATGGAGATTGTCAGCCGCCCCGATATTCGCGGGCCGGAAGAAGCCGCCGCCTATGTGGGCAAGCTGCGCCAGATCCTGCGTTACCTGGGCACTTGTGACGGCAATATGCAAAACGGCAATCTGCGCGCCGATGTGAATGTCAGCATCTGCCGCCCCGGCACGTATGAACGCTATCAGGAAAGTCAGGATTTCGCCCATCTGGGCACGCGCTGCGAAATCAAGAACATGAACTCCATGCGGTTCATCCAGGCCGCCATTGAATACGAAGCCCGCCGTCAGATCGCGATTGTGGAAGATGGCGGCAAGGTGGTGCAGGAAACCCGCCTGTTTGACCCCGATCGCGGCGAAACCCGTTCGATGCGGTCAAAGGAAGAGGCGCATGATTACCGCTATTTCCCCTGCCCCGATCTGCTGCCGCTGGAGATAGAGCAGGGCTGGGTCGATGATATCGCAGCATCGCTGCCCGAACTGCCCGACGACAAGAAAGCGCGTTTCATGGCCGATTTCGGGCTGACCGATTATGACGCCAGCGTGCTGACCGCCGATGTCGCCAATGCCGCCTATTTCGAGGATGTGGCGGCAGAGGCGGGCGATGGCAAGCTGGCCGCGAACTGGGTGATCAATGAATTGTTCGGCCGCCTGAAAAAGGAAGGCCATGATATCACCGACAGCCCGGTTTCGGCAAGCCAGCTGGCGGGCATCATCAAGCTGATCCGCGCGGGCGATATTTCCGGCAAGATCGCCAAGGATGTGTTCGAGATCGTCTATAGCGAAGGCGGCGACCCGGCAGCGATTGTCGCGGAACGCGGGCTGAAGCAGGTCACCGATTCGGGCGCAATCGAAAAAGCGGTGGACGAGATCATCGCCGCCAACCCCGCGCAGGTGGAAAAGGCCAAGGCGAACCCCAAGCTCGCGGGCTGGTTCGTGGGGCAGGTGATGAAGGCCACCGGCGGCAAGGCCAACCCCAAGGCCGTGAACGAGATTGTCAGCGCCAAGCTTGGCGGCTGATCCCTGCTGATCCGACCGCAAACCGGCAGATCGCGCCCTGCCACATGTCAGGGCGCGGTTGTTGCAATATTGTCAGTGCCGGGAAATGCGTTGCCCAGGATATTGTTTCAAATTCCCGATCAGACTAATCGATTTTGGTCGCCTGAGCGGCGTTTAGTTATGACAACATGTTTGATCGGGCAGCAGCGCAATACTCCGCGCATAGTGAAAGACCATGAAAAATGAAAACCCTGATTGCAGCACTGGTCGCCGCGCTTGTCACGGCGATGCCCGCCTTCGCGGAATCTCCACGCATTTTTACCAGTATTGGCCAACAGCAAAGCGTCAACTCGACCGAAGGGCAAATGCGGTATATCGGCCCGCGCGCCTTCTGGAACCTGCAACCGGTTCTGGGCGTGTCCTATGCGGGCAACGGGTCGGCCTATATCGGGGCAGGGTCCGCTTACACTTTGCGCAGCGACAACAGCGGGCTGTTCGCACGCCTTAGCAGCATAGCCGGCATTCACAAGCGCGGAAGCGGGCGGAATCTGGGGGGACCGATCCAGTTCCGGACCTCCATTGATGTTGGCGTCATGACCAGCCGCGGTACGGAATTCGGTATTGGTGCCGATCATCGCTCCAGCGCACGCATCTACAGGCCAAACCCCGGCCTGAACACGGTCTACATGTTTGCGACCCTGCCGCTGCGCTGAAACCGGGGCAGTAGCTGTTGCACCATCTGGCCGCCTCGCCTAAACGGGTGGGCAATATATGGCCCAGTGTCAAAACAGGACAGCCGATGCAAAGCTATGATTATCTGGCCGTGCCCGCCCCGACCAAAGGGCAGAAGGTCAAGGGGTTGAAAACCCCGTCAGAGCGCTATGCGCATCAACTGACCATACTTCTGAATGAACTTGCCGTCGAAGGCTGGGAATACTGGCGCAGCGATTGCCTGCCCAGCGAGGAACGCAGAGGGCTGACCGGCACAACCACGGTGCAGAACCACCTGCTGATCTTTCGCAGACCCAGCGCCGAAACTCTGGCAGAAAACCCCGCACTCGACACCCCCGCGCAGCCCCAGCCCGTTGCGCCGCCGCTGCGCACACCGCAAGCACCGCTGCACCCCCATTCGGAAACCCGGCGCGAACCTGTGCTCCGCGACCGCCCCCTGCGCGACGACAGCCCCGACAACGACCGCTAGAATTGTCCCCGATCAACCTGCGCCGGACGAAACCTTCATCCGCGCCTCGCTTTCATCTTGCCCCAAATACTCTCACTGAGACCAGCGGGCCGGAAGGCCCGCATCCCCGCGCACAAAGGGCCAAAGCGCTGCAACCAGCGCCCTGCCCAAGCCGCAATGCAGCCAGCTGCTCAAGCTTGGGCGCGTGTCACTATAAGTCAGCTATCGGCGCCGATATCCAGCGCCAGCGCGTGAATGCGCCCGACCAGATCAGCGCCCAGCGCCTGATGGACCGCGCGATGGCGGGCAATCCGGGACATCTGGCCGAACTGCGCCGCGCGGATCAGCACATTGAAATGCGTCTGCCCGCCCTCGCGCCAGCCTGCATGGCCGCGATGGCTTTCGCTGTCATCGACCACTTCCAGCCTGCTTGGCGCGAAGGCTGCGTGTAGCCGGTCTTCTATCTGATCACGAATCAGCATGTTGTCACCTCGCCCCCTTCCAGCCTGTGCAAAACATATCTAAACTGCGCCCTCCGAGTCGGAAAGGGGTCGATTTGCCATGCTGGCGGCGACCCTGCCCTTCGGCAGCACGGCACATAAGAACACAGGTTGAGGCATGGACCGGAAATCCCCTTTCGATTTCGACATACGCGCATCGGCAGACAAGAAGAAGCGCGCGCGCGGACGGCGCGGCATGTCCGGGGCGTGGGAAACCTCTGTACGGCAATGCGAACACCCCGGCTGCACCGAAGCAGGGCAGTATCGCTGCCCCAAATCACCCGATTTGCTGAACGAATACTTCTGGTTCTGCAAGGAACATGCGCGCGAATACAATCTGAAGTGGAATTTTTTCGAGGGCCAGACCGAGGCCGAGATGATGGATGCGATGGAACGCGACCGTATCTGGGGCCGCGCCACCCAGCCGCTGGGCAGCAAGGACGAACGCATGGCCTGGCAACGTCTGGGCATCGAGGACCCGCATCAGGTGCTGGGCGACAAGGCCACGCGCAACCCCGGACGCAAGCCCGGTGGCGGCGGCACGCGCAAGCTGCCGCCGACCGAACGGCGCGCGCTGGAGATCCTGAACGCGACCGACACATGGACACGCACAGAACTGCGCAGGCAATATAAAAGCCTGGTCAAGGATCTGCACCCTGACCGCAATGCCGGTGCGCGCGCAGATGAGGATCGGCTTCAGGAAGTGGTCTGGGCGTGGGACCAGATCAAGGAAAGCCGGAACTTTCGCGACTGACCCGGACGCATAAAATGTCGCAGCAGTGACAGTTTCCCCCTTGCAGCCCCCGGCGATAGTTTGTAAATCGCAGCCATCGAAACGGGGCGGGCGTAGCTCAGGGGTAGAGCATTACCTTGCCAAGGTAAGGGTCGTGAGTTCGAATCTCATCGCCCGCTCCAATTTCGAAAAACAGCGGCCTTCGGGCCGCTTTTTTCTTGCCTGAATCCCCACAGCAACAATCGCGGGTGCGGGGCGCACGCAGTTTCTCGAATCTTTCTCGGCGGTTGCCGACAGCGCGGCAAGGTCAAGTCGAAAACTTGTCCAATCCCGCACGAAAAATCATTGACGGGTGGGTCCGAATACGGCAGGTTGTGTAGGTCATCAGGCAACCCACTACATCTAGTAAGCGACGTGAATCGCGATGAGTGGAGTCGGGGACAGGGAAAAGCAGATCATCGATACTCCGGGTCCGGCGAAGCGCGACCTCGTGCAGATGCCTTCTGTGCCCCCTGTTCCTGTGTCTGTGACAGTGGTGTCAGCGCGGCTGGCGGGCAAACAGAGTCGGAAAAAAGGAACTAGGGCAGATGAAGATCGAGCGGGTGTTCACCAAGCAAGGCCAGGATGCGTATGCAGGCTTGGAATTCACAACAAATGTGTCAGAGATTCGCAATCCTGACGGCACGGTGGTGTTCCGCAATGACGCGGTCGAGGTGCCCAAAAGCTGGTCGCAGGTCGCATCCGATGTCATTGCACAGAAATATTTCCGCAAGGCCGGTGTGCCCGCGCGCCTGAAGCGTGTGGCTGAAGACGGCGTGCCGGAATTTTTGTGGCGCTCGGCCCCTGATGAAGACGCGCTGGCAGACCTGCCCGAAGATCAGCGCCACACGGGCGAATCCTCTGCCAAGCAGGTGTTTGACCGTCTGGCGGGCGCCTGGGCCTATTGGGGCTGGAAGGGCGGCTATTTCGCCAGTGACGAAGATGCCCGCACTTATTTCGACGAAATGCGCTTCATGCTGGCCGCGCAAATGGCCGCCCCCAACAGCCCGCAATGGTTCAACACCGGGCTGCACTGGGCCTATGGCATTGACGGCCCCAGCCAGGGCCATTTCTATGTCGACCCCTTCACCAGGAAGATGGTGAAGTCGAAATCCAGCTATGAACACCCCCAGCCGCATGCCTGCTTCATCCAGTCTGTCAGCGATGATCTGGTCAATGACGGGGGGATCATGGATCTTTGGGTGCGCGAGGCGCGCCTGTTCAAATATGGTTCCGGCACCGGGACCAATTTCAGCTCGCTGCGTGGGGAAGGCGAGAAACTGTCGGGCGGCGGTAAATCCTCTGGGTTGATGGGTTTCCTGAAAATCGGTGATCGCGCGGCTGGCGCGATCAAGTCGGGCGGGACCACGCGCCGCGCGGCCAAGATGGTCATCTGTGATATGGACCATCCCGATATCGAGGAATTCATCAACTGGAAGGTGATCGAAGAACAAAAGGTCGCCTCTCTTGTTGCCGGTTCCAAATTGCACGAAGCGCGCCTGAACGAGATCTTCGGCGCGATCCGGGCATGGGATGGCAGCACAGAGGATGCCGTCGACCCGACAAAGAACCCCGCGCTGAAGGCGGCGATCAAATCGGCCAAGACGGCGATGATCCCCGAAACCTATGTCGGGCGCGTGCTGCAATACGCCCGCCAGGGCTATGACAGCATCGAATTTCCGACCTATGACACGGATTGGGATTCGGAAGCCTATGTCACGGTATCCGGGCAGAATTCTAACAATTCCGTGCGCGTGACCGATGCCTTCCTGAAAGCCGTGCAGGAAGATGCCGACTGGGAGCTTCTGCGCCGCACTGATGGCAAGATTGCCAAGACCTTGAAGGCGCGCGACCTGTGGGATCAGGTGGGCCATGCCGCCTGGGCCTGTGCCGATCCCGGCATCCAGTTCCATGACACTGTGAATGCCTGGCATACCTGCCCGGCCGATGGTCCCATTCGCGGCTCGAATCCCTGCTCGGAATACATGTTCCTCGATGACACGGCCTGCAATCTGGCCTCGATGAACCTGCTGA
>JAFIEF010000061.1 GCA_020832655.1 Paracoccaceae bacterium | reverse complement strand
TCTTCTGGATCAGATCGCCGATATAGACGATGTTGTCGTTCTTCAGGCAGTTGGCAGACCGCACCGACAATTCCAGTTCATCAACCTTCTTCAGCAGAAGCGGGTTGAATTCCAGCCCGTCATCGGAATCCTTCGACCCGGCAGCTTCGGGTTCTTCGAAATTGACGAAGATCTGCAACTGGTCCTGAAGGATGCGCGCGGCAAAGGCCACGGCATCATCGGGGGTGATCGAGCCGTCGGTTTCGACCTTCATCGTCAGCTTGTCATAGTCCAGAACCTGGCCCTCGCGGGTGGGCTGGACTTCATAGCTGACCTTCTTGACCGGCGAGAAGATCGCATCGATCGGGATCAGGCCGATGGGCGCGTCTTCGGGGCGGTTCTTGTCGGCGGCGACATAGCCCTTGCCGGTGTTGACGGTCAGTTCCATATAGACCGACGCGCCTTCATCCAGGTGGCAGATCACCAGATCCTTGTTCAGCACCTCGATGCCCGCGCTGGTTGCGATGTCGCCTGCGCGCACCACACCCGGCCCCTGCGCCGACAGCGACACGCGCTTCGGCCCTTCGACATCCATCCGCAATGCCACGCTTTTGAGGTTCAGCACGATGTCGGTCACGTCTTCGCGCGCACCGGGCACCGAGGAAAACTCGTGCAGGACATTGTCGATCTGCACCGAGGTGATCGCCGCACCTTGCAGCGACGACATCAGCACGCGGCGCAGCGCATTGCCCAGCGTCAGGCCGAAGCCGCGTTCCAGCGGCTCGGCGACGATGGTGGCACGACGATGCGCATCGGCACCGGGCTTGACCGCCAGTTGCGTTGGCTTGATCAATTCCTGCCAGTTCTTGTGGATCATGTGGTCCCTCCATTCCTGTCGCGTGGCCATGACCAAGCTACGCGACGCCCGAGGATCAAGAATAAAACAGCCGGACCGCGCAAATAGGGCGCGGCCCGGTCAATAGCCTTGCAGTATCAGACGCGGCGGCGCTTGGGCGGACGGCAGCCATTATGTGCCATCGGCGTCACGTCACGGATCGAGGTGATGTTGAAGCCAACAGCCGCCAGCGCGCGCAGTGCCGATTCGCGGCCCGAACCCGGACCCTGCACTTCCACATCCAGCGATTTCATGCCGTGGTCCTGCGCCTTGCGGCCGGCATCTTCAGCAGCCAGCTGTGCGGCATAGGGGGTCGATTTGCGCGAGCCCTTGAAGCCCATCGTCCCTGCCGAAGACCAGGCAATCGCATTGCCCTGCACGTCCGAGATCAGGATCTTGGTGTTGTTGAAGCTGGAGTTCACATGCGCAACACCAGTTGCGATATTCTTGCGAACCTTGCGTTTCACGCGAGTCTTGTCACGAGCCATCTGTCAACCCTCCCCTTACTTCTTCTTGCCGGCGATCGGTTTCGCCGGGCCTTTGCGCGTGCGCGCATTGGTGTGGGTGCGCTGGCCGCGCACGGGCAGGTTACGACGATGGCGCAGACCACGGTAGGAACCGATATCCATCATACGCTTGATGTTCATCTGCACTTCGCGGCGCAGATCGCCTTCGACCGTGTGATTCGCGTCGATATACTCGCGCATCGCCAGAACCTCGGCATCCGACAATTCATTGACGCGGCGCGCCTGATCGATGCCGACAGCCTCGCAGATGGCTTTGGCATGGGTCGGGCCGATGCCGTGGATATAGGTCAGGGCGATGGGGACGCGCTTCCCAGTCGGGATGTTTACGCCAGCAATTCGTGCCACGCGGATCTTCCTTTCGTTGCGGTTCCGTAATGCCAGAACCTTTTTTCACAACACGGGGGCATCGCCCGCGTGCATTTCAAACAAATGCGCGCCCCGAGGATCAGGGCGCGATTCTGCTTCCGAGGCTGTCGCGTATGCCGTTTCACGCCAAAGGTCAAGGGGCGTGTTGCCACCTGCCGATATCGGCGGTCAATCGCCCCGCCGACACCCCGCACACGCTGCGTCAGCGCCGCGACGGTGTCTTGGGTTTGGCACCCGTAGTACCGCGCTTGCGCCCCTTGCCGCGAAGCTGCGACTTTTCCAGCAGCCCCTCATACTGATGCGCCAGCATATGCGATTGCACGCGATTGATCGTATCCATTGTCACCGACACAACGATCAGAACCGACGTACCGCCGAAATAGAACGGGATCGCCAGTTGCCCGCGCAGGATTTCGGGCAGAAGGCACACAGCCGCCAGATAGATCGCACCCACGGTAACGATCCGGTAGACCACATAGTCCAGATAATCCTGCGTGCGCTTGCCGGGGCGAATACCGGGGATGAAGCCGTTTTGGTTCTTCAGATTATCGGCCACATCTTCCGTCTTGAACGACACATTCAGCGTATAGAAGAAGGTGAAGAAGACGATCATGGCAGTGAAAAACGCCAGATAGGCAGGCTGGCCGGGGCCGAAATAGGCCAGAACGGTGGCCATCAACTCGCTTTGCGAACCGCCCGAGAAAGTTGCGACCGTGGTTGGCAGCAACAGCAGCGAGGACGCAAAGATCGCCGGGATCACATTGGCCGGGTTGACCTTGATCGGCAGATGCGACTGACCGCCATCAAACACCTTCATGCCGACTTGACGGCGCGGATACTGGATCGTGATCTTCCTGATCGCGCGTTCCATGAACACCACAAAGGCAATCACGGCAATCACCATAAGGATCACCCCGATGATCACAGCGGGGGCCAGATCGCCCGACCGGCCCTGGCTGAGGAATTGCGCCAGCGCAGCCGGGATTTCGGCAATGATACCCACAAAGATAATCAACGAGATGCCGTTGCCGATGCCGCGCTCGGTGATCTGTTCGCCAAGCCACATCAGGAACATGGTGCCGCCGACCAGCGTGATGACCACAGCCGCACGGAAGAACCAGCCCGGATCGGTGGCCAGATCACCCGCTTCCAGCGACACGGCCAGACCATAGGACTGCCCCGTTGCCAGCAGCACTGTCAGATAGCGCGTATACTGGTTCAGCTTGCGCCGCCCCATCTCGCCTTCTTTCTTCAGGGCTTTCCATGGCTCATACATGGCGCCGACAAGCTGCACGATGATCGCGGCAGAGATATAGGGCATGATCCCCAGCGCGAAGATACCCATCCGGCTGATCGCGCCACCGGTGAACATGTTGAGCATGCCGCCCAGACCAGAGGCCGCCTCGTCCATGAATTCGCGCAGCGCCACACCGTCAATGCCGGGAACCGGAATATAGGTGCCGATGCGATAGACGATCAGAAGCCCCAGCGCGAAGAAGATGCGCCTGCGCAGGTCGGTCGCCTTTGCCAGTGCCCCCCAGCTTGAATTGGCCGCGAGTTTGTCAGCAGCAGATGCCATGCCTGTCTCTCTTTCAACAATTCAGCGCCGCCGAACCGGGTTCCGGTCGGCGGCGCGAAAACCCATGAGGGCGATGTAAGCGGCGCACGCGCCCCTCACAAGCGTTATTCGGCGGCCGCCTCTTCGATTTTGGCAGCGGGGGCCAGAATCTCGACGCTGCCGCCGGCTTTTTCCACAGCCTCGATGGCCGATTTCGATGCCCCGGTGACCTGCAACGCGATCTTGGTCGAAATCTCGCCCTTGGCCAGAACGCGCACACCGTCACGCTTGCGGCGCACCAGACCCGATGCAATCAGCGCGTCTTCGGTGACCGGCGCGGATGCGTCCAGCTTGCCTTCGCCGATAAATCTCTCGATCAGGCCCAGATTGACCACGGCAAATGCCTTGCGGTTGGGCTTGTTGAAGCCACGCTTGGGCAGGCGCTGGTAAAGCGGCATCTGCCCGCCTTCATAGGCGCTGATCGCCACACCCGAACGGGATTTCTGACCCTTGATCCCGCGGCCACCCATCTTGCCCTTGCCAGAGCCGGGGCCGCGACCCACACGCATGCGCTTCTTGGTAGCGCCGGGATTGTCCCGAAGTTCATTCAGTTTCATGTCGCCATCTCCTGTGCCGGAAAGCCCTGTCAGCGACGAAGCAGGACCACGCGGCGTGTTGATAAATCAGGTGCGCAAGCGCGAACCCTGCGCGGCGTATAGACGGGAAAAGGCGGGGTTTCAAGCCACACTCGCATGCAGGGCACGGCAACGCTGCGGGCAATTGACCAGTATATGGAAAGATATATGTGTAGTGTGTTTTTTCTTGCCCCGGAAAGGTTGCAGGCCTAGTTTACCTTGTGCAGACGGGGAACGGCTGCGCGCCGGAAGACCAACTCCTCGTTCCCTCCTTTCGGGCTGCCCTTTTCCGTCTGCACCGCCCTGATATGACAAGCGCCGGTGCTTGCACTGTCAGGGCTTTTCGCGCATATCTGTTCGCGTGTCACCACTGGAAGGATTGTCATGCGCGCCCGTATCTATCGCCCTGCCCGCAATGCCATGCAATCGGGTACTGCCAAGACCAAGGATTGGCTGCTGGAATTTTCGCCCGCGCAGGCGCGCAGGATCGACCCGCTGATGGGCTGGACCAGCTCTGGTGACATGGATGCACAAGTGCGCCTGCGGTTCGAGGACCGCGAGGCCGCCGAAGCCTATGCCAAGGCGCATGGCATCGACTATATCGTGATCGAACCCAAGTCGCGCCGACCCAATCTGCGCCCCGGCGGCTATGGCGACAATTTCGCCACCAACCGGCGGCAGGTCTGGACGCATTGACGCGCGCGCGCAGCCCATTGCATCGCTCATCCGTCTAAAGGGGGGGTGTCATGCAGATTGCCTATCTGATGAACACCTACCCCGTGCCCTCGGCCACTTTCATCCGGCGCGAGATTGCCGCGCTGGAAGCGCTGGGGCTGTCGGTCCGGCGCTGCGCGGTGCGCCGCTGGGACGATGACCTTGTCGACCCGGCCGACCGGGCCGAAAACGAAAAGACCGGCTATCTGCTGGACCCCGGCGCGGCGCGGCTGGCGGCAATGGCGCTAAGCGAAGCCCTGCGCAACCCGCGCGGCATGGCGCGGGCGGTGGCGGGCGCGGTGCGGCTGTGGCGCAATGCGCCGCGCGGGGCCGGGCTGCGCCATATCGCCTATCTTCTGGAAGCGGTGCATCTGAAACGCCTGAGCGGCGACTGTCAGCATCTGCATGCACATTTTTCCACCAATACGGCGGCGGTGGCGCTTTTATGCGCGCGACTGGGCGGGCCGGGATATTCCTTTACCGCGCATGGGCCGGACGAATTTGTTGACCCGCAGGCATCATCGCTGGCGCTGAAAATCGCCGAGGCGCGCTTTGCCGTGGCGATCACAGATTATGCGCGCACAAGGCTGGCGCTGGCAGGCGGGATGGGGCTTTGGGACAAGCTGAAGGTGGTGCGCTGCGGGGTGCCGGTCGATGCCCTGCCCCCTGCCCCGCCCCCGGCTGCGGATGCGCCTTTCGTCTGTGTCGGGCGGCTATGCGCGCAAAAGGCCCAGACCCTGCTGGTCGAGGCGATGGCAGGGCTTCGACAGACCCACCCTAAGGCGCGGCTGATCCTGCTGGGCGATGGCGATACGCGGCCCCAGATCGAGGCCGCGATCACCCGCCACGGGCTGGGCGCGCAGATCGAGTTGCGCGGCTGGGCCGATAATGCCGCCGTGCGCGATGCGCTGGCCGGGGCGCGCGCGCTGGTGCTGCCCAGCTTCGCCGAAGGGCTGCCCATCGTGATCATGGAAGCCCATGCGCTTGGGCGGCCGGTGATTTCCACCTATATCGCGGGGATCCCGGAACTGGTGGATGGCGAAACCGGCTGGCTGGTGGCTGCGGGCGATGTACCCGCGCTGGAAGCGGCGATGCGCGCCTGCATGGACACCCCGCCAGAGGCGCTGGCACAGATGGGCCGCATTGGCCGCAAACGGGTTGAGGCCGCGCATGATGGCATGCAGTCTGCCCGCCAGTTGGCCGAGTTGTTCGGGAATGGGCGCCAGGGTGGCGCGAATGTGGGGGGACGGGGCAGTCGTTAACCGTAGGCGCGCCGTCAGGTGTTCTGTCCCGGCATCTGGTGGATCGGGTTCAGGGTGAATCTGTCAGCCAAGGCACCAACTGTTGTCAGTAATCGGAGTTGCCCCATCCCCGGAGATCAGCACCGTGTCACTTAGGCCAATGCCCCATTGTCCCGGCACACGCAGGCAAAGCGGCAGATGAAACACCATGCCAGCCTCGAAAAGGCGCATCTGACCGCGCGCAATATAGCCTGTGCCTTCGACCCAGCTTGGCGGAAACTGCGCGCCGACCGAATAGCCGAACACGCCCGAGAAGAAGATCGTATCTGCATGCGGGGCGAGAGCGGCCTCGGCGGCGCGCGCGGCATCGTCAAAGCTGCGCCCCGGGCGCATTTCGGCGCATAGCGCCTCAAACATGGTGCGGCACAGACCGGCGATGCGGCGCATCTCGTCGCTGGGCTGTCCTGCGACCGCTGTGCGCATCATCGGCGCGGTGTAGCGCTGGAATGCGGCGCCAAACTCCAGAAACACGGGTTCATTCTGGCCGATGACATGGCGCTTGTAGTTGACATGGATCGTGCCGACGCGCTGCCCGGTCGTGACGATGGGCTGCAGGCTCATGAACTCGCTTCCTTCGGCCAGCAGGGCGCGGGCGCCTTCGGCGGCGATGGTGTTGTCCGTGGTGCCTGGGCGCACCAATGCTTCAGCGGCCCGCAGCCCGGCCGATGTGATGCGCGCGCTTTCGCGCAGGCAGGCCAGTTCTGCCTCGGTCTTGACCAGCCGCAACCCGTCCATCAGCGTGCCGCCATCATCGCGAAACCGCGTGTCCCCCAAACGCGACTGCAGCGCGCGGATCACCCCGTGGCGCAGACTGGCGGCATAGAGATCCAGCCCGATGGCGCGATAAGGCGCCAGCATTTCTGCCAGCGGGTCGATTACGGCGTCGATATCCTCCCACAGATAGCCGATGATTTCATCGACCAGTGCGGTCACCACGGCAGGGCCGGTTTCGATCGAGGGAACCTGAAGCACCAGCCGGTCGTCGGTCACGACAAGCGCCGTGTGCACCGAAACCTCGAATGTGTGGTAGCCGGTCAGGTAAAAGATGTCGGCCGGGTCCGTCAGCAGCAGCGCATCAAGGCCCGCATCATGCATGGCGGCCCGTGTCCGGCCCAGCCGTGCCGCGAATTCCGTCGGGGCGAAGGGCAGTTCCGATTGCGCCAGTTGCGCGCTCAGGGCGTGGCGATAGGCGTTGTGATCCAATGGGTGCTCCGATCTTGCTCAGGCGTGACAGGCCGGTGCCAATCGGATCGGCAAGACCCTGTCAGCCCGGTCTTGAACCCTTGTCTTCTTCTTGCCTCAGAACACCAGAACCGGGCATTTGGCCAAAGCGGTGACCTTGTGCGAAACAGAACCTAGCAGATACCCCTCGACCGAGCCCATCCCGCGCGATGACAGCACAATCAGATCGACGCCCTTCTCCTCTGCCCAGGACACGATGGTGCGGGCCGGCTGGCCGGATTTGATGAAGGCGCGCACGGTTTCGGCCCCCGCCTTTTGCGCGATCTTCTTGCCGTGATCGGCCACTTCGCGCGCATGTTCGCGCATCACATCGTCCAGGTTATCCGGGTCTTTGGGCCGCACCATCGAAAATGACGCCTCCAGCATCGAATGGTGTCGGTATACCGTCAGGATCAGTATCTCGCCGCCTGTCAGCGCGGCCAGTTCCACGGCCTTTTCCAATGCGGTTTCGGCGTTGGTCGACCCGTCAAACGGAACAAGGATTTTCTTGAACATCATGCCCTCCGCTCAGTTGAAGGCAAGATCGCGCAGGAACAGGGCGATCTGCGGGAAGAATATCAGCAGCACCGAGACCGTCAGCAGGATCGCGATGAAGGGCGGGGTGCCGCGAATGACTTCGACATAAGGTCGCTTGAACACCGCGATTGCCGTGAAGATGTCACAGCCGAAAGGTGGCGTGGCCGATCCGATGGCAACTTGCAGCACGATGATCGCGCCCACATGCACCGGGTCCAGCCCCACAGCATTCACCACGGGCGCAAAGATCGGGACCAGAACCAGAATCACGACGATGGGATCGACGAACATGCAGCCGATGAAAAAGGCAATCGAGATCACGAACAGAACGCCGATTGCGCCCATCTGGTCGATCCCGATGGCACCCAGCACTGCCTGTGGCACCTGAGCGAAAGAGATGATCCACGAAAAGGCCGCCCCTGCACCCACAAGGATGAACACCACCGCCGTGATAAGCCCGGTAGAGCGCGCGGTGGCCACAAGAGCCTTGAAATCCATCGTGCGGAAAACCACCATTTCCAGAATCAGCGCATACAGAACGCAAGCCGCCGCAGCCTCGGTGGGCGAAAAGATGCCGCCATAAATGCCGCCGATGATGATGGCGGGAAACCCAAGCGGCCATAGCGCTTTCTGCACGGCGATGGCGCGTTCACGCATGGGCAGCGGTTCTTCCGTGGGCACATTGTTGCGCACGGCATAGAACCAGCAATAGATCGAAAACAGCAGCAGGATCAGCAGGCCGGGGCCGATACCCGCAATGAACAATTCAGCAATCGAGGTGTTCGAAATCACGCCATAAATGATCATGCCGATGGATGGCGGGATCAGAAACGCGATATCCGAGGCGTTGACAATCAGCGCCAGGGTGAAGCTGTCCTTATAGCCTGCCTTCAACATGCGCGGACGCAACGGCGAGCCGATGGCGACCACGGTCGCCTGGGTGGAACCCGACACCGCGCCGAACATGGTGCAGGCAGCCGCCGTCGAAATGGCCAGCCCCCCGCGACGGTGGCGCACAAAGGCCATGACCAGATCGATCAGCCGTCCCGCCGAATGGCCCCGCGTCATGATATCTGCCGCGAAGATGAACATGGGCACCGCGATCAGCGAGGCAGGGCGTATCCCGGCCATCATCTGCGACACCATTGTCTCCATCTGTCCGAACCCACCGAACATCATGTAAAAGCCCAGACCCGCGGCCGCGATCAGCGGGATCATCATCGGGAAGCCCAGCAGCAGCAGGACCACCATCACCGAAAAAATCGTCAGTGCCATTGCGCGCGTTCCTTCAGATTTCCTGCTCGCTTTCGTCCGCGTAGCCTTCGAGCACATTGGTGGACAGATAGATGTCCTTTTCGAGCATGTTCTTGATCGCTGTCAGGAGGTATTGCAGCCCGGTCATGAAAAAGCCCACAGGCACCCAGACCAATGTCCACCAGACCGGAATTTGCAGCGACGGCAGCACCCTGCCCCGGCCCAATGTGGTTTGCAGATAGCCCCAGGAATACCAGGTCAGCGCGAACATGAACCCGGCGGTGACCAGCGCGATGACGATCATGGTCACTTTGCGCAGCTTTACCGGCATCATGTCGAAAAACGCGGTCATGCGGATATGGCGGCCATGACGCGCAGCATAGCTGATCCCGGCGAATGTGATCAGGATGATCAGGATCCGGTTGACCTCTTCAGTGGCCTGAATCGAACTGCCGAAGCCGAAGCGGCCCACCACATTCGCCACTGTGTTCACCGCCATCAGCAGCACCCCGGCGGCCAGCAGGAAGGCTTCGGCGCGGGCGATGCCGTTATCGACCCAGCCCAGCGGTCCGGGCAGGTCAGAGCGGTAGGATGACGGGCTGTCATCGCCCCCCGAAGCACTGGGTATGTCCTTGGGGTCGATGGGCGTGACTGTCAGGCCTTCGCCGGTTGTGCCCTGTTCAGGCGCGCTGTCATCTTTCCTGTTCTCGCTCACGGCTGCTGTCCGGTCTGAATGGAAATGGAGTGATGAAATACCAGGGGCGGATTGCCCGCCCCTGGTCCTGCTTGCAGATCAGTCGGTGGCCGCTTCAAGGTCGGCCTTCATCTGGTCCAGAATGCGCTGGCCGCTCTCGCCGGTCATGCGGATGAACTCTGCTTCAACCGATGCGGCAGCTTCCATGAAGGGCTGGCGCTCTTCTTCGGTCAGGTGCACGACCTGCATCTCTGGCTTGGCTTCAAGGATTTTTTCCAGCGCGCTTTCGGTCAGCCCGTCCTGATATTCAAGGATGTGGTCAAAGGCGACCTGCACGGCATCGCGGATCAGTTGCTGGTCATCTTCTGGCAGGCCGTCAAAGAAATCCTTGTTGGCCATGAAAGCCGTGGTGAAGTTGTTGTGGCCGGTAAAGGTGATGTAGTCGGTCACCTCGTACATGCGGGTGGACTCCACGAAGAACATGGGGTTTTCCTGCCCCTGAATCATGTTCGTCTGCAGCCCGCCATAAACCTCTCCCCAGGGCAAGGGGGTCGGCACGGCCCCAAAGGCGCGATAGCTTTCCACCAACAGCGGGTTGGTCATCACGCGGACATTCTGCTCGTTCAGATCGGCGGGGCTGCGCACTTCGCTCTTGGTGGTCATCACCACCTCGCCTTCGGGATACATGGTCAGCAGTTCCAGACCGTGCTGGGCGTAAAGCTCGGGGAACATCTCGTTGATGGCGACCGAGTTGCGGAAGAACTCGTTGAGCGCCTCGCCTTCCTGCGGCAGCAGATAGGGCACGAAAAAGACCTGCGCTTCAGGGATCAGGGCACCGGTGAAGCCCGGCGACTGGTTGACGAATTGCAGGATCCCGGCCTGGGTCTGCTCCATGATGTCATCCGATTCCCCCAGCGTGCCGAAGGGAAACAGCTGCACGCTGTAATCCGAATTCGCCTCGATATATTCCTGAAACTGCTGGGCGAAAACGCCCTAAACCTCGTCGATGGCTTCCTCGAAGGCGTAGCGCCAGGTCTGCTGGGCCTGTGCGGCGCTGGCCGTCAAGGCCACCAGTGTTGTCGTCGCGATAAGTGTTTTTCTAAGCGTCATGCTTGTCGCCCTGTTGCCTGGGGCCGCTGTCGTGAAGATGCGGCCATTGATCACATCGGCGCGTGTAAAAACCTTGCGCGTGACGCAAAGCCAGCGATGTTGTACACATCAGCGTCATTTCGTCACTGTGTCAAGACATCACTGCGTCAAACATATTTTCCGATTCAAGTGAAAAACCTGAAAATCATCGCAGCCGGGGCGCGGGCGCGCAGCCCATTTGTGCACAAATGGGCATCCACCATCCCCGGCCCCCACAATATTGAGACATGCCTGAGGCAAGACAACGCAGCCTTCGGCGCGGCGGAATATCCTCGCCGAAGGCGCAAGGCATGGCCGGCGCGGGAACAGGCAGCTATCGATGCGCCTTTCGTCACCGACCCGTCCAGTCTGCTCTGGCTTGCCGGCCATGACGGATGATCGCCGCCCCGGCGCTATTCGGTTTTACGCTTCGATCAGGCGGGCTACATGTTGAGCCAAGAGAAGAAGCGGCGGAGAACTCCGGATGATCATCAAGCGGCCCCAGGCCACCGAAAGCGCGCGCAACCGATTCGACCGCATTCATGAAGAAATTCGCATGCGGATCTGCCTTCTTGACTATGCCCCCGGCAAGCGCCTGTCGGAAGAGGCGCTGGCCGGTGAGTTCGGCATCAGCCGCACGCCGCTGCGCCGGGTTCTGGCGCGACTGGAAAGCGAAGGGTTGGTGCATTCGATGCACGGGATTGGCACCTTCGTCACCGATCTGGAGATTGAGGAGCTGGGCCAGACCTTCCGGTTGCGGCTGGAACTGGCGGAACTGACCGGGCGCTTGGAACCCGTCCTGCCCGACGCTGCCCTGTGGCAGGAGTTCCGGGCGATTTCGACGCAGTCAAAGGCAATGCTGGCAGAGCCGGACCCGCGCCGTTTTGCCAAGCTCAATGTTGATTTCTTTCTTTGTCTGGTGCGCCTGACCGACAATGAACCGCTGCGCGAGATCACCAGACGGCTGTATTTCCAGACCACGCGGATCTGGCTGAAATCGGTCTTCGCTTCGCATATCAACCTGCGCGACGAAACCCATGTATTCGACCGCGAAGTCGACGACATCATCCGCGCACTTGAATTAGGTGACCTGCACAGCGCAGCCCTGATCCAGCGGGCGCATATCTCGATGAGCTTTCAGCGCATGCTGGCGGGTAGCCGCAACCACGAAGCGTAAAGGTGCTGGTGGTCGGGCGCGCATGACCCGGCGGGCCTACCCCCTGTCGAAAACAGCAGTGCAACGCGATGCTTCAGACCTGAACCCACAGGCCCGCATCGCCAAGCCGGGCAAAGACATGGGCTGCAATCGCGGTGTCTTGCGCGCCGGTGCCGGTCAGATCGCAAATCGTGCATCCGGCGCGGTCGATGCCGCCCCCGGCAATGATCTGGCCCAGTTCCGGGGGCGTGTGCCCGACCATCAGCCCCGCGGCCCGCGCCCCTTCCATCTCGCCAGAGATCGCGCATTGGCTGACCCGGTCGCAGACATACAGATCAGCCGCCACAAGTGCCTCTGGCGCGATCTCCTGCTTGCCGGACTGGTCAGACCCCATCGCAGTGACAAGAAGGCCCGGATGCAGCCAGTCCGCCTGAACCAGCGGGATGCGCGACGGCGTGGTGGTGACGACAAGCTGGCTGTCTCGGACAAGGCGCTCGGGCGTTTCGCACACCTCGGTGGTGATATCCAGCGATGCGGCCAGATCGGCGGCGCAGGTTTCGGCCCGGACCCGGTCGCGCCCCCAGACCATCAGGTGCCGGAAGGGGCGCACTAGGTGGGCGGCCTGCATTTGCAGACGTGCCTGCACGCCGGTGCCGATGACGCCAGCGGTTTCGACCCTGTCAGGGGCAAGGTGGCGCGCGGCGACCGCGCCTGCGGCTGCGGTGCGGATGTCGGTCAGATAACCATTGTCCAGAAACACCGCCTGAACCAGCCCGGTCCTTGCCGAAAACAGGACCATCAGCCCGTTCAGCGATGGCAGGCCAAGCTTGGGGTTGTCGAAGAATCCGGGCGAAACCTTGATGGCGAATCCGTCAAATCCGGGGATGTAGGCGGTTTTCACGTCAACCTCGCCATGCACCGCTGGCAGGTCCATCGACAGGATCGGCGGCATCACCACGCCGCCGCCCGCCAATGCGGCAAAGGCGCGTTCGATCACGTCGAGGGTGCCCAGATCCAGCGCGACGACGCGGCGCAGTTCGGCCTCGGTGACGATGCGGATGTCATGTGGCATAGGGGCACCCCTTGATCACATGGTCGTCCAGCCGCACATCCTGCCCGGTGACAATGCGCGTGAAAACCTGCATGTCGAGATTGCGCCCGGTGACGACCGTCGCGGTCGGCCCCGCTGGCGCCAGCTTGCCCGACAGGCAGGCCGCAAGGCCGACGACACTGGCGCCTTCGGCGATGATCCGGTCCTCGTGATACAAAACCTGCATGGCGTGATAGATCTCCTCTTCGCTGACAAGCACGGTGTCGTCCAGCAAATCGCGGCACAGCGGAAAGGACAGCCGGTTGTCATGCCCGATGCCGCCCCCAAGCGAATCGGCGAGCGAGGCCATCTCGGCCACCTCGACCGGGTGCCCCGCCGCGATTGACAGATGCATCGCCGCGCCGCGGTTCATGGTGATGCCGGTCAGTCGGATGCCGGGCCGGATCGCGCGCGCTGCAACCGCAATGCCCGCCGCCAGCCCGCCCCCCGATAGCGGGATCAGGATATGGTCCAGATCGGGCCGCGCCGCCAGCATCTCCAGCCCGATGGTGCCCTGCCCCGCAATCACTGCCGCGTCGTCAAAAGGCGAGATCTCGACCAGCCCTTCGGCCGCAGCCAGGCGTCGGCTTTCGGCCAGCGCATCATCCTGCGACCGGCCCGCAATGCGCGCCTCGGCCCCCAGCGCGCGTATGCCATCAACCTTGGCCTGCGGCACAAGTTCGGACATGCAGATGACCGCGCGGATCCCGCGCTCGCGCGCGGCATAAGCCACCCCGCGCCCGTGGTTTCCGGTCGAACAGCAGGTAACGCCCGCCACACCTTCGGGCAGCGCGCGCACCGCGTTCAGCGCACCGCGCAGCTTGAAGGCGCCGATCGGCTGCATGTTTTCCAGCTTCAACAGAAACTCATGGCCGATTGCGGCGGACATGAAGGGCGAGGGGATCAGCGGCGTTCGGTCCGCAACCCCGGAAATCGCCCCTGCCGCGCCGAGGATATCTGCAAGCGTCACCATGATCGCATGCTTTCGGGCAGGGTCCGGCAGGTCGGTTGGGCGTGTGTCATTCGCATATCAGAAGCTTTCAGACCATCGCAATGTTGTATACAACGCCGGAGATCTTATTCGCAGTCAAGAAAATATGCGGCATTTCGCCTGGGTATAACGGGGCGGTGTTCGGCATCTGAGTACATGCCTGAACCGGACGGTGGCGCAATCCGCGCGGCATCATCCTGCGAGCCGGATGTCTGCCGGAGCCCTGCAACAGCGTAGCGGATCGGATAACAACGCCAGTTACGTTTTCTTGTCGGATGACGCGATGACGGCCCTTGTTCAGCCAGAGGCCAGCCGCCGCGCGGCCAGCCAGCTTGCCAGCGCCATCATACCCGCCGTGGCAAGGCAGAGCGGCAAGCCGCCGATCTGAAAACTGATCCCGGAAAGGGCGGTGCCGATCAGCCGCCCGACCGCATTGGCCATATAGTAGAAGCCGACATCGCGGGTGATGCGTTCAGCCGCGCCGAAGGCAAGGATCAGATAGGAATGCACCGAGGAATTGATCGCAAAGACGAAGCCGAAGAGCAGCAAACCACCGATCAGCGTGGCGGTCAGCCCGTCCGCCGGATCGCCCGCCACCAGCGCCGCCGGAGCTATGACTGAATCTGGTGTTTTGGGGATTTGAAA
Organism: Paracoccaceae bacterium; assembly: GCA_020832655.1. Classification (GTDB taxonomy): domain Bacteria; phylum Pseudomonadota; class Alphaproteobacteria; order Rhodobacterales; family Rhodobacteraceae; genus Roseinatronobacter. The sequence goes on along the minus strand of JAFIEF010000061.1, from coordinate 17 downwards.
GCTGGCGGTGCATCTGG
>JAFIEF010000060.1 GCA_020832655.1 Paracoccaceae bacterium | reverse complement strand
CCGTTCCAGTCGCGATAGGTGATGGCCGCGCCCTTGAAGGCCGCCAGTTCGAACGTGTCGCCCAGAATGTAGTCGCGAAGCTGGCCCGCATCATTGCTGTTCAGCCGCGTCACCGCTTCCCCCACAGAGCGCACAGCCGCCCATGCGGCATAGTCCAGCGCGCCCATTGGCCGGTCGGCCAGCCGCTTGAAACGCAGTTGCAATTGCGCCGCGCCATAGGCTTCCACCCGGTCAGACCAGGCATCCGGGCGCGCGCCCGCCGATCCCGCGACAGGGCGCGGCTCCCATGCGTTGAATTCAAGGAAGGGGCCGAAATCACCGGCCTCATCGGCCACCAGCATCACGTGATGGCTTGGAAAATCCTGCGTGAAGAGCGGGAATTCCTGCCCGATATTGCGCCGCATATCCGACGACATGTCCCATTCCTTTTCGGCCCGGATCCGCGCGCCGAATTTGGTGGCGGAATTGCGAAGCGCTTCGGCAAATTCCAGATCCGCCGGGCGCTGGCCCGTGATCATCACCAGATCGCTCCAGCGTTTCGTGACCAGAAACTGCATCAGCGCATCGGCGCGCATGGCGTAGCTGGGCATCGTGTGCAGCACATTGGCGCGGCAGTCACTTTCGCGCAAGGCTTCCGCTTCGGCGCTGGCATTGAAGATCAGCGCGCCCTCGGCTTCGGGCAGATCAGCAAGCGCCAGTAGGGCATCGGCGGGCGCATTCACCACCAGAATGCGATACTCGGCAAGGGTGGTGCGCGCGGCCTCCAGCCAGTCATCGCCCAGCGGCACGATGACATCGCTGACACTGTAATTTTGGCCCATGAAACCGCCCGTGGTGGCATTATCCGCCAGCCCCAGCGCGGCTCCCATGCGGCCCAGATCATCGGGGATCGGGTCAAGATTGGTCAGTACCGGCGGGCGTTCGACCTCCATTTCCAGATAGGCGATCGGCACATCGATATTGGCCAGCGCTGCGCTGGCGCACAGGCTTGCAAGCATGGCCGGGACAATTAGAGATGTCTGTTTCATGTGTGCCCCCCTCCACAAGGTTGGGGCCACGCTAGCGCGACCGCACTGCCAGACGAAATGGGACCATAGTCGTATTTCTGCCGCAGCATTTCACGGATTACCTTGAGCGCATCACATAACGGGAGGAAACAGATATGACGCGTATCACGACACTGGCCGCTGCATCCTTGCTGGCGTTTACCGGAGGCGCGCATGCAATCGGGGGGGATCTGGCATCCCTGCCCATTCCTTTGGAACTGAAGGTCGGCACCGGCGACAATGGTTTCGGGATGGAGCCCGATGAATTCCAGATGCAGACCGGCCAGTCCTATCGGCTGACCATTCAGGCCGTCGGCTGGCATGAATGCAACTGGGAAGCGCCGTCCTTTTTCAAGAATACCTGGATTCGCAAGATCGAAGCGGGGAACATGGAAATCAAGGTTGCCTATCTCTACGAGCTTGAAATGGACATGGATGGCGAGGTCGAGGTCTTCTTTGTGCCAATCCGGCCCGGCACCTACAGCTTTGGCTGCCGAGGGCTGGAAGATCGCGGCGCGACCGGCACATTTGTTGTCCGATAGTCGTATATCCAATGGTCGAATAGCGCGGGCAGGATGGCTTCGCTAGGGTCTGTGAAAAGCACCATTCTGGAGGAAACAATGCCCTATCACCTGAATATCCTGCCAAGTTCCGCGCTGGCCTTGGCCCTGTCGGCATCGCTGGCACTGGCTCATGGTGACGTCACGCCACAACCTGTAAACACTGATGGCCTGCCGGAACTGACCGGCGGGTGGGAGTTTGAAAACCCCTTCCGCGACCCCGATGGCGACTATTGGGAGCGCGCGCTGCGCATTGGCGACAGTGCCTATAACCAGAACTGCGCGCGCTGCCACGGGCTGGAGGTTGTCTCGGGCGGGCTGGCCCCTGATCTGCGCTTCCTGATGGCCGAGGAAATGGATGATGAATGGTATATGGAGCGCGTCCGCCGCGGGTCGGGTGACCGGATGCCCGCCTATGAAGAGCTGATGAACCAGCAAGCCATGTGGGCGATCCGCACCTATATCGAGACGCGGCCTGACCCTGATGGCATTGCCGAATTCATGCCCCGCCTGCGCGACATCCGTGATGGGTTGCGCGACAAACAGGAAGCGATTGCCGCCGGCACCGCAACGGAAGCAGATTACGCCGATGAAATCGCGGCGCTGCGTGTCGAGTTGATGGAAATTGCGCTGGCTGTGCCCACCATGTCGGGCGCGCCAAAGGCCGACAGCATCGCGCGGCGCGCGGCGGTTATCCTGGAACGCGGCGGCGCGCGGTCATTGCGCGACGCAGATGAAACCCTGACCATCGGTCTTTCCGTGGCGCGCTGAGCCGAGACCAGACGGAGATGTGAATGAGACTCAATTCCTCCCTGTCAGCACTGGTGCTGATAACTGTCCTGACCCTTGCCGGGTCAGGACTTTTTGCGCGTGAATTTCCCTCTGATGACAGCGGGCGCGACAGGGTCGGCATTGACTATGATGCGATCATGGAACGCGGCTATATCGAAATCGGGGTCTATCAGGACTTTGCCCCCTATTCATGGCGCGACAATTCAGGCCAGCTGGTGGGGGTCGATGTCGATCTGGCGCAGCTTATTGCTGACGGGCTGGGGGTCGATCTGCGGGTGATTGACCTGCCTGCCGATGAAGATGTTGACAGCGATTTGCGCAATTATGTCTGGCGCGGGCATTATATGGGGCGGCGCGTTGTCAATGTGCTGATGCGCGTGCCATATAACCGCGATCTGGATTACCGCAACGAATTGGCAGCGCTGACAGGGCGCTATGCACAGGAACGCATTGCCATTGGTTATCGTGTGTCGGAATTCCCTGATGAGCCACCCTTTCCCGGCAGTTTCCAGTCGCGTCCTGTCGGCGTCGAAACCTATCGGCTTGCGGATTTTTATCTGACCGGCTTGCCGGGTGTGCTGCCCAATATCCAGCGCCGCCGCAATCTGGAAGATGTGATCGCGCTGTTGCGCACGGGCGAGGTGAGCGCGGTAATGGGCATCCGCGCGCAACTGGAACATTACCTGAAAGATGATCCCGAATTCGCCGTGGAAAGCGGGCCATTGCCGGGGCTTTCGGTCGGCAATTGGCCGGTTGGCATTGCGACGGCTTTCTACACCGCGCGGATGCTGAGCTACGAGGTTGATGATCTTATCACCGCCGCCGTGCGCGATGGTCGCGTCGAGGCGATTTACCGCGCCTATGGGTTAAGCTGGGACGAACCGGGGCGCTGAATAGCGCCTGCCCCCTGGGGCGGTCGGGCGCAGCGCACCTTGTTCGCGCGCGGGGGGCATGGCGCAAGCGTCTGCAATGTGTTCCAGACCGTCATCAGATATGTTTTCCAGATAGCAAACACGGGTCTGCAAGGACTGGCCCCAGGATCATCTGCCGTGTTGCCAGCCGGTCGGCCTCGGGCCGGGAATGGGTGACAAACACAGTCGCGGGGCGCTGTTCGGCAATGACGCTTTCGGTCAGCGCCAGCATATCCGCGACAAGCGCGTCATCCAGCGACACGAAAGGTTCGTCCAGCAGCAGGATATCGGGCCTGGCGGCATAGGCGCGCGCCAGCGACAGGCGGCGCTGCTGGCCCAGCGACAATTGCCCCGGAAACAGCGCCCCCTTGCCCGCAAGCCCGACGCGGCCAAGCGCCGCTTCGGCCTGTGCCGCATCAACGCCTGTGGTCAGGCGCAGATTGTCCAGCGCCGAGCGCCAGGGCATCAGGGTGGGTTCCTGAAACACCATCGCCAGACGCCCCTCGCGCCGGATCTGCCCCTCGAAATCCGTATCCAGCCCCGCAATCAGGCGCAACAAAGTCGATTTGCCCACACCTGACGGGCCAAGCACTGCCAGCACCTCGCCGCGTGCAACGTGGAACACCAGATCGCGCAACACAGGGGTTGAGCCAAAACTCTTGTCACGAATGGCGACATTCAGGCTCATGCGTCCCTCCAGCGGCGCGCGCGGCGCTCCAGGGGCTGCAGGATCAGGGTTTCAATCGCCAGCATGACCACGATGAAGCTCAGTGCATAGACCATCACCATGCCTACATCGAACATCTGGAAATGCAGATGGATCTTGAACCCCACGCCCTGACCGCGCCCCAGAAATTCGACCACCAGCACGATCTTCCAGATCAGGCTGAGGCCAGAGCGCGCGGTCGAGGCCAGATGCGGCGCAAGCTGCGGCAACAGAATATGGCGCAACCGGCCCATGCGCGACATGCCGAAGACCTGCGCCATATCCGCAAGCTGGCCGTTAAGCGCACGCGCCCCTTCGCGCATCATCACAGTCACCAGCGGGATTTTGTTGATCGCCACGGCGACAATGGCCGCGGTTTCATTCAGCCCGATCCACAGGAAGCACAGCACAATCACCACCAGCGCGGGCAAATTCAGGAAGAACACCAGCCACGGGTCAAGCCAGCGGTTCAGCCGCGGCAAAAGCCCCATCAGGATACCCAGGATCAGCCCCAGCGACATCGCGGCGACAAAAGCCTGCGCCACGCGCCACAAGGTCGCGCCAAGGTGAAGCCACAAAGCGCCCGAGGCGGCCTCTGCACTCATGCGCGGCAGCACGATCTGCGGGCCGGGCAACACCATCGGATCGGCCTTGATCCAGGCCAGCCCCCACCAGAACCCAAGCAACCCCAACAGCGACAGCGCGCGCACTGCGGAAGCGGGCAGTGGGCGGGGGGCTGATCGCACCCCCCGCCCGTCTGTCATCTGGCCGTAATCGCGCAAGGCCACGTTGGTCACGACCCAAGCGGCACGAACACGCCTGCGGGAAGGTCGGTCGCGGTGCCGACAAGGTCTTCGCCGCCCAGATCGACCATCAGCCGGAACATGGCCCGCGCAGAGCTTTCATCGACGGGTCCGGCGCCGGGAATACCTGCGCGCCAGCCAGCTACAAGCGTTTCAAATTCGGCATCATCGGCGGCATTCATCATGGGGCGCAGCCTGTTCCAGTCGGCACTGTCGCCATTCAAATATGCCTTGGCATCGCGAGAGGCCGCCGCGAAGGCCGCGACAAGATGTTGCTGTTCGGCCACCAGCGCCGATTGCACAACATAGCCCAGAAGCGGCATGTCAGGGTCCATGCCCAAAGCCTCTGCCGCATCGGCCACCGAGATCAGATGCCGCATTCCGCCCGCTTCCTGCTTGGCCATGAAATGCCAGAAATTGATAGCACCCCCCAGTTCGCCGCCCAGCGCGGTGCGAAAGATCAGTGGCGGCGCACCATAGACCTGTTCGGTCTGGGCCAGCAGATCAAACCCCTGCTGCGCCGCATAGGCGCGCAAGATGATCCAGCTTTTGTCATTCGGCCCGCCTGCAATGCCGATTTTTTTACCTGCCAGATCCTGCAGGTTTTGCGCCGTGCTGTCTTCTGGCACCATCACCCCGCCCACCGCGCGGCTATAGGGGATAAAGGCAATATCCTGCCCTGCGGCGCGCTGGCGGGCCACCCAGATCCAGTCATCGACAATCACATCGACCTCGCCGCCTTGAAAGGCGATCTGGCCTGCGGCCTTGCCTGCGACCTCCTGGATATCCAGCTGGAAACCATGCGCCTGATCAAAGCCGTGGTGACGGATGGTGTCGAGCTCCCATGCGACTGTGCCACCGGCTTGACTGGCGATGGTCAGAACCGGCAATTCCGCCAAAGCCGGCGTGGCCGCAATGCACAGCGCAATCGCCGCCCGTTTGAATGTTGCGAATAGGGTCATGCTTTGTCCTCCCGTTAAGCTGCGGTCAGACTACGCCGTGACTGAAGCGCCGCATATTCGACCAAAGGCCAAGGCGCACGCCCCCGCGCAAACCAAAGGTCGTAATACTAAAGGCCAATTTCGCGGCTCTCACAGTTTCGCGATAGTTGCTGGCACGTATGTTGCCGCGCCTTGCCGATGTCCGGCCAAGCCCGGCCCTTTGGGAGGAAGAAGCATGAACAGATTTCTGCTGGCCGCTTGCGCCGGAATAATGGCCGCCCCGATGGCGATGGCGCAGGTCACGGATGCCGACCTTGCACAAGATGATGTTGTGACAACCAGCGTTCTGACCAATGGCATGGGTCGACACATGCAGCGTTATAGCCCGCTGGAGCAGATCAACAAGGACACGGTGCAGAACCTTTTCCCGGCCTGGTCCTTCAGCTTCGGGGGCGAACGCCAGCGCGGGCAGGAAAGCCAGCCGCTGATCTATGATGGCGTGATGTATGTGACCGGTTCTTACAGCCGCGTGTTTGCATTGGATGTGAAAACCGGGCGCAAGCTCTGGCAATATGATGCGCGCCTGCCCGAAGGGATTCTGCCCTGCTGTGACGTGATCAACCGGGGCGCTGCGATCTATGGCGACAATATCTATTTCGGCACGCTGGATGCGCGAATCGTGGCGCTTGATCGGCACACAGGCGCTGTGGTCTGGAATCGCAGGATTGCCGATTACCGCGAAGGCTACAGCTACACTGCCGCGCCGCTGATTGTGAACGGTCTGGTGATCACTGGAAATTCGGGCGGTGAATTCGGGATCGTCGGCGCGGTCGAGGCGCGGGATGCCGAGAATGGTGAACTGGTCTGGCGTCGTCCGGTGATCGAGGGTCACATGGGTGAACTCAACGGCGAAGAAAGCACCATGACCGGCACGCTGAACGCCTCATGGCCCGGTGACATGTGGAAAACCGGCGGCGGTGCGCCCTGGCTGGGCGGCACCTATGATGCCGAAACCGACACGCTGATCTTTGGCACCGGCAACCCGGCACCCTGGAACAGCCACCTGCGCGAAGGCGATAACCTTTATGCAGCCGCGCGTATCGGGCTGGACCCGGCGACGGGTGAAATCAAATGGTACTACCAGACAACCCCATGGGAGGGTTGGGATTATGACGGTGTAAACGAGGTGATCCCCTTCACGGACGCCGAAGGGAACGGACGCCTTGCAACCGCTGACCGCAACGGCTTCTTCTATCTGCTCAACCGCGAGGATGGCACGTTTGTCGACGCCATGCCCTTCGTCGAGGAAATCAGCTGGGCCAGTGGCATCGGCGAAGATGGCCGCCCGATCTTCAACCCGGAAAACCGTCCCGGCAACCCGGCAGATTCGGCAGATGGCGAACGTGGTGAAGTTGTCTGGGCGGTGCCTGGCTTCCTTGGCGGCAAGAACTGGCAGCACATGGCCTATTCGCAGCGCACCGGCTACTTCTATGTGCCCGCGAATGAATGGGGCATGGATATCTGGAACGAGCCGATCACCTACCGTCAGGGGGCTGCCTATCTGGGTGCGGGCTTCACCATCAAGCCGCTCTTTGATGACCATATCGGCGCAATGAAGGCGATCGATCCCAATACGATGGAAATCAAGTTCCAGGTCAACAATGCCGCGCCGCTCTGGTCCTCGGCCATGGCCACGGCGGGCGGGCTGGTGTTTTATGGCACGCCCGAAGGCTACATCAAGGCCATAGATGATGAAAACGGTGAGGTGCTCTGGCAGTTCCAGACCGGTTCCGGCGTTGTGGGCCAGCCCATCACCTGGGAAGATGAAGATGGCGTGCAATGGCTGTCGGTCGTCTCTGGCTGGGGCGGGGCTGTGCCGCTTTGGGGGGGCGAAGTTGCACAGCAGGTCGCTTATCTGAATCAGGGCGGGTCGGTCTGGACCTTCCGCATCCCCGACGCGTTGCTGGCTTCGGCTGAGTAAACGCCACCTGGCGGGCTGATGATCTCGAAGACCCCGGCTTTCGCGCCGGGGTCTTTGCGTCCTGCGATCATAGTCGAAAGTCGCATATCCGGTCGCTGCAACCTTGCTTATCCTGCATCCCATGTTCATGATTCTGCGCCTCATGCTTCTGTCCTTGCTGCTTGCCCTGCCTGCGCGGGCGCAAGTGCTGACGCCAGAGCAGATGCAGGCCCATGTCCCGCCGCCTTTCGGTCTGGGCGAGGCGCTCAATGACAAGGGGCTTTACCGTGTCGTCAATTCCGGCGGCGCACCTGCGGGCTATGCCTTCACCACCCAGCCCTACGCGCCGCTACCGGGTTTTGCCGGGGCGCCCGTCAATGCGCTGGTCGTGCTGGACAGGGACGGCACCTTCGTCACAGTGCGCGTGGTCCACCATAATGAGCCGATCTTCATTTCCGGCATGGGCGAAGGCCCTTGGCGCGAGTTTTTCGAGCAATATGCGGGCAAGTCGATCTGGTCGCCCATGACGATCGGCACGCCCTATGGCGGCGCGGATGCAGGCTCGTCGCTGGTCGCGCTTGACGGGATCACCAAGGCCACCGCCTCGGTACGGATCGCGCATGAATCGATCATGGCGGCGGCCCATGCGGTCGCGCGCGAACATATGCAGGGCCGGGTTGCCGCCCCCGCTGCGCGGCCTGATTTCGACCATGACGAAGCGCTCACATGGGCCGATCTGGTCGAACAGGGGCTGGCCAGCCATCTGCGCGTCACCAATGCCGAGATCGACGCGATGTTTCAGGGCACGCGCTGGGCCTATTCCGATCCAGTTGCGCAGTCCGACCCTGATGGTCTGTATCTCGACCTGTGGCTGGTCGATGTGACCCCCCCCGCACTGGCCCGCGCAGCACTCGATCAGGGCACGATCGACCAGATGACACGGTTTCGCGGTGTCGCGCCCACGGATGAGTTCCTGCTCGTGATTGATGCTGGCCGTCATGGGCTGGTCAGCGATACATTCGTGCGCAATACCTCGCCCGACCAGATCAAGGCCGAACAGGGCGGTTTTCCGATTGCGTTGCGGGACGCCGATTTTCTGGTCGATCTTGCCGAGGGGGCACCCCAGGGCACCGCCATGATCCTGCGCACGGATCGCCGGCTGGGCTTCAACCCTGCCGAGCCATTTACCCTGATCGTCGAGGCGGTGCGTGAGCATGGCTTCATCACCCCCGAAATCGGGCGGGTGGCGCTGGAGTTGGCGCATCAGACCGATGAGCGCTTTTTCCTGCGCGAGAAAATCATCACACCAATGCCGCCGTGGCTGGAGGCACTCCATAATCGCCAGCTTGACCTGATTGTGCTCGCGCTTGGGCTGTCGGCGCTGGTCTGGGCGCTTGGCGCGCGGATGAACCGCTTTGCGGGATGGCGCCATTTCACCCCCGCGCGGCTGCTGATCCTTGCGGTAATGACCGGCTTTGTGGGCTTCTGGGGGCAGGGGCAGTTATCCATTGTCACCCCTTTGGGGGTGTTGCGCACCGCGCTTGACGGCGGATCCTACCTGTTTTTGCTGTATGATCCGTTCTCGCTGATGGTCTGGGCAGCGGCAGGGCTTGGCTTTGTTCTTTGGGGGCGGGGGCTGTTTTGCGGCTGGCTGTGCCCCTTTGGCGCGCTGCAGGAATTCGCCCATCATCTGGGCCGCGCGCTGCGCCTGCCACAGATCGACCCCACGCAGATCTGGGACAGGCGGCTGAAATCGCTCAAATACATCGCGCTGGCGGGGTTGGTGGGGCTGGTGGCCTTTGCGCCGCAGCATGTGGACACAGCCGCCGAAATAGAGCCGTTCAAAACCGCAATAACCGTGTTTTTCCGGCGCGAATGGTATTTTGTGGCTTATGCGCTGTTTTGGCTGGCCTTGGGAATGGTGTTGTTCAAGGGCTTTTGCCGCTACCTTTGCCCTTTGGGCGCGGTCATGGCCATTGGCGGTATGCTGCGCGGGCGCGACTGGATCGCGCGGCGCGCGGAATGTGGCAACCCATGCCAGCTGTGCCGCGTCAAATGCAGTTATGGCGCGATCGGGAAAAGCGGCAAGATTGCCTATTCAGAGTGCTTCCAATGCCTTGACTGCGTCGCCATCCATGATGATGCAAGTCGCTGTGTGCCGCTGGTTGTGGCCGCGCGAAAGGCAGCACGACCCGCGAATGCGGGGGCTGCGACCGCCCCACCACCGCAAAAGGCCACAGCATGACCACCCTGACCCGCCGCCGCTTGCTGACCATCACCGCTTGCGCCGGGCTGGCCGGTTCCGGCCGCATTGCGCCGCCCCCACGTCTGACATGGCGCGGTGTGGCCTTTGGGGCTGATGTCAGCATCACCCTTGACGGCCCCGGACACATCACCCGCCCCGCGCTGGCCCGCGCGCGGCTGGAAATCGAAGCCTATGAAACGCGCTTCAGCCTGTTTCGGGCCGATTCCGATCTGATCAGGCTGAATGCGCAGGGCTATCTGCCCGATCTGGACGCGCGCTGGCATGACATGCTTCAGCTAAGCGACCAGTTGCACCGCGCAACACATGGCCTGTTCGATCCGACCATCCAGCCGCTTTGGCTGGCCCATGCCACGGGCGGCGATACGGACGCTGCGCGCGCGGCTGTGGGGTGGGGACGTGTCGCCTTGCCAACGCAAACGCAGCGCGGATTGCGGCTTGGCACGGGACAGGCGCTAAGCTTCAACGGTATCGCGCAAGGTGCGGCAACGGATGCGGTCAGGGAAATTCTGCGATCAGCCGGCATGACGCGCGTCATCATCGATGTCGGGGAAACAGCGACGATTGGCGGGCGGTGGCGTGTGGGTGTATCCGACCCGAAGGCCGGTCATGTTGCAACAGTAAGACTGGATGATACGGCACTGGCGGTTTCCAGCCCAGCCGCGCTGATGCTTGACACCGAAACCCATCACATCCTGCATCCGCATGGAAATATGCAGGCCAATTGGTCAAGTGTGGCTGTTGTCGCGCGTCGGGCAGCCATTGCGGATGGGCTGTCTACTGCGGGGTGCTTTATGCAGCACGCCGAACTGACCTGCTGCGCAAGGAAGCTGGACAGTGTCCAGCAAGTCCTGGTCTTACCAACGCATGGCGCAGATGATGTGATTTCAATTCAGGTCTGAACCCTTGTTCAGGGCCATTGCTTCGGGCCAAGCTCCTGAATTTCAATCAATCTGAGTGTCTTATCAGCGATGGCGGGCAGGTTTGGCGACGCAAGACGAAAAGAATCAGGATCGTAGCAACCCACCCATGATGATATCGGCATCTTCCACCGCCAGGGCACACCAAAAGACCGACACAGACGCTTTGGTTGCGCCCGTAAATGGGATACCGCCGACAGCCTGTAGCTGTCGGCGGCTGTCGGCGGGGCTGATCAGTCAGCCATGACAGCTTCAGTCGCGGCACGGATGCGGCGCACATTGGCTTCCATTTCTTCCTGACCGATATAAACCACCGGGAAGAAGGTGTTGCCTTCGGTGATGTCCTTGAACGCCTGGCTTTCGCTGGCATGTTCTGCCGCTGCCATCAGGCGTGCCTTGACATCGTCCGGGGTGCCAGCGGGCACAATGATGGTGCGGTAATCTTCGATCGAGTAGTCATAACCCAATTCCATCAGCGTCGGCGTGTCGGGGTAGAAGGGGCTGCGTTCGGCCGACATGAAGGCCGCAACAACCATTTCGCCCGTGGGGGTGTATTGCGCATGGGTGCCGCCCGAATAGGCAAAATCGACCTCTTTGCCCAGAACCAGCGGCGCCATGCCGCCACCACCACCCGTAGGCACGATGGCCAGATCAAGGCCTTCCTCTTCGGCGATGGCGCTGATGATGGCCTCGTCCAGCGGGGTCTGCTGGGCATAGGTCATCGGGTTTTCTTTGCCATATGCGATGATCTCGTCAAAGGTGCTGAAGGGCTGATCAGCCGAAGTCACAATCGCGTTCTGGCCAACCGCGACCGCCGCCAGATATTCGAAATCGTCGATTTCATATTCGACCGGCGTGATGATCGGGGTGAAGGTCAGCGCCGTGGTGCCCCCGAACAGGAAGGTGTAGCCATCAGCTTCGGTATTGGCGAGGCGGGTAAAGGCCACCGCAGAGCCCCCGCCCGGCTGGTTGACCACATTGACCGGCTGGCCAAGGAATTCTTCCATCACATTGGCCAGAACACGGCCCTGAATATCGGTCGAGCCGCCCGGATTGAAGCCGATCACCATAGTCAGCGGGCGCGTGGGCCAGTCCGCGGCATAGGCCATTGGCGCGGTCATCATGGTTGCGCCCAGAATGGCTGCGAATGTCTTTTTCATGTTACTCTCTCCTGTCAGGGTTAGTTGGCCATCAAGGCCTCGTTGGCTGCACGGATCTGGTGCAGCGTTGCCTCAGTTTCCGCACCATCCATAAAGACGATGGGATGCTGAGTATTGTCGACGGTCACTTGCACGAAGGGTTCATGCTCGACCGCGAAGCGTGCGGCATTTTCAAATGCCTGCACAATCTCGTCCGGTGTGCCACCGGGCAGGAAGAACGAACGGTAGTCATCCATTGCATAGGGATAGCCCAGATCCATCAATGTCGGCACATCAGGATAGAAGGGTGAACGTTCGCGCGTGAAGAAGGCCAGCAGGTTCATTTCACCTGTCGGCACATATTGCGAATGGATCCCGCCCGAGAATGCAAAATCGACCTCGCCGCCCAGCAGCAGCGGCGCGACACCGCCACCGCCCCCGGTGGGCGCGATGGCCAGATCCAGCCCTTCCTGTTCGGCGATGCGCATCATGATCGCCTGATCCATCGGCAATTGCTGGGCATAGCTCATCGGGTTATTGCGCCCGTATTCGATCAGTTCCTCGAAGGTCTGATAGGGTGCGTCGCCCGCGGCAATCACGCCGAACTGCCCGCCAACCAATGTGCCGGCATAGCGGAAATCATCGATCTCGTACTCGACTTCGGTCACAATGGGGCTGAAGGTCAGGCCCAGCATCACACCGAACATGAATGTATGGCCATCGGGGGCTGCGTTCAGAAAGCGGGTCAACGCCACAGCCCCGCCGCCGCCGGGCTGGTTGACGACATTGACGGGCTGACCGAAATATTCCTCCAGGGTGTGCGCCAATACACGGCCTTGAATGTCGGTGGAACCGCCCGGCGCAAAGCCGATGACCATCGTCATCGGTTGGGTCGGGCGCCATTCATCGGCCAGGGCCATCGGTGCGATCAGCGTGGTTGCGCCCAGAATGGCGGCGAATGTCTTTTTCATTGGCGGTTCCTCCCATAGGTAATTTTGCAACATGCAAGGCGACAAGTCGTCTTGAAGCCTACTCTGACACTGGCGCACCGGCCGCGGCCTTGTCGGTGCGGAATGTGCGGATGATCAGGGTTATCAGCGCAATTGCGGTGCAGGCGATGAAGAACATCGCGATGGGACGGTTCAGCAGAATCTCCCAGTTTCCGCGCGACAGGATGATGCTCTGGCGAAGGTTCAGTTCCAGCATCGGCGTGATGATGAAGGCCACAAGGAATGTTACGAAACTGTAATCGTATTTCTTCATCAGATAGCCGAGCAGGGCAAAGGCCATCAGGATAATCAGGCCAAAGGTGCCATAGCCTTGCAGCATCATCCCCGCCAGACAGAAGAAGATCACGATCGGAATGACCACATGCGGCGGCACGCGGGTGATCTGGGCAAAGAACATCAGCCCATACCAGCCCAATACCAGCATGATGACCGAGGCCAGAATCATGCCCGCGAAGATCGAATACAGCAATTCGGGATTGTCGCGCAGCAGAAGCGGGCCGACTGTGATGCCGTGGATGGCAAAAGCCCCGATCAGAAGCGCGGCTGACACATTGCCGGGAATGCCCAGACCGAATAGCGGGATCAGCGCCGCTGGGATCACGGCGTTATCTGCCGATTCCGCCGCTGCAATGCCCTTGGGGTTGCCCTTGCCGAAGGTTTCGGGGTCTTTCGCGGCCTTGACGGTCATGCCGTAAGACATGAAAGAGCCCACCGACGGCCCCAGCCCCGGAAGCGCGCCGACGAATGTGCCGACCCCTGTTCCCCGCAGGATTGTGGGCAGGATGTTCTTGAAAATGGACCAGGTGATGCGGTCGGTGTCATCCTTCTTCAGTGCCACTGACATGTTGGCGCGGTCATAGCGCAGCTTTTCCGATTGCACGAACATTTCCGACAGCGCCAGCGTGCCGATGGCGACCGCGATCAGCGGCATGCCATCCATCAGCTCGGTATAGCCAAAGGTCAGGCGCGGCAGGCCGGTCTGGTTGTCCAGCCCGATTGTCCCCAGAAAAATGCCCAAGCCCCCCGCCGCCAGCCCCTTGAAGATATTGCCGCTGGACAGGCCCGCGATGAACACCAGCGCAAAGGCCAGAATGGCGGCCATTTCATAAGGGCCGAACAACAGCGCGACGCGGGCAAAGGGGATGGCCACGAAGATCAGAATGATCGTGGCAAGAATATCACCAAGAACCGAGGCGATCAGACCAACCTGAAGCGCGGTCTTGGGCTTGCCCTGCTTGGCCATCGGATAGCCATCAAGCGAGGTCGCGGCAGAAGAGGCTTCCCCCGGCGCATTCAGCAATATCGCCGAAACCGCGCTGCCGGCAGCCGTGCCCTTGGACAAGCCAATCAGAAACGAAATCGCGATGAAGGGCGACATGTAGAAGGTCATCGGAATGGCGATGGATATCGCCACCGACCGCGACAGGCCGGGAATGACGCCGACAATATAGCCCAGCAGCACCCCGCCGCCGATGCCGATGAAGGATGCAAGCGTCAGTGCTTCGGCGGCGGCGGCGCCAACAGCAGAAAAATCCATCACACCACCCCGACGCGCATCATGTAAACTGACAGGATATACAGCAGCACCACCGGCACCACCGAACAGCCAAGGATCATCCACCACCGTCGTTCGCCCAGCAGGATCAGCATGCCGCCGATCAGCAAGGGACCAAACCATGTGATCTTGATGAAAGACAAGAACCAGATCGCAACGGCGACATAGGCAAAGGGCCAGGCGGCCCAGGCAACAGCGCCCCAATGCAGATCAGCGGTGAAAGGGGCAATCCCTGCGCGCA
>JAFIEF010000059.1 GCA_020832655.1 Paracoccaceae bacterium | reverse complement strand
GCGAGATATCTCCGGCACGCAGGGTATGCGTCAACTTGATCGCCAATGTCTCTAGAGTTGTGCCCGATCAACCTGCGCCAGATGAAACCCATCATCCGCGCCCCGACTTCATCTTGCCCCAAATACTCTCACCGAAGGTAGCGGGCCGGAAGGCCCGCATCCCCGCGCAGACAGGGCCAAAGCGATGCAGCCAGCGCCCTGCCCAAGCCGCAATGCAGCCAACTGCGCAAGCCTGGTCGAGAGTCACTTTAGCGCCAACATATGCAATCAGCGCAGATCGGGCTTGCAAGGCTGGCGGTTGTGCTGCGCCGCAGCATGCCCCATCTTTTGGACAACACGCAACACAAAGGAGCTTGTCATGACCACATTGCTCAGCCGTATTCAGAACAGCCTGCGCAAGCGCGCCGCCTATCAACGTACCAAGGCCGAAATCGCCAGTATCCCTTTGGCAACCGCGATTGATCTGGACATCTACCCGCCCGATGCGCCGAAAATCGCAGCCCGCGCGGTCTATGGCCCGCATGCGGCCTGATCAGCGCCCAAGCTTGGCATGAAGCGCCCCGGCAATCGCCGGGGACACGAAGTTGGACACATCGCCACCCAGCCGCGCGATTTCCTTGACCAGCTTCGATGCAATCGCCTGATGGCGGGCCTCTGCCATCAGGAACACGGTTTCGATGCTGTCATCCATCGCGCGGTTCATGCCGACCATCTGGAATTCATATTCGAAATCGGTGACAGCGCGCAGCCCGCGAATGATGATGCTGGCACCAACATCGCGCGCACAGTCGATCAGCAGGTTTTCGAACGGGTGGGGGACAATCTCGACCCCGCTTTTCGCACTTAGCGAAGCGGCCTCTTCCTCGATCATCGCGACCCGCTCTTCCAGCGAAAACAGCGGCCCCTTGTCGCGGTTGATGGCGACGCCGATGACCAGCCGGTCCACAAGCTGCGTGGCACGGTTGATGATATCGGCGTGTCCCAATGTCAGCGGGTCAAAGGTTCCCGGATAAAGCCCGATACGCATGACATCCCCAACTCCGTGATTTGGGTCACGCAACAATATTGCGCGTGGGATTGCAAGCCCTTGCGCGCGTCAATAGCCCATGATCATGCCGGTCAGCGCGTCTTTTTCCAGTTGCAGTTCCGACATGCGCGCCGCGACCACATCCCCGATAGAGATCAGGCCGATCATCTTGCCGTCTTCCATCACCGGCAAGTGCCGGAAACGCTTGGTGGTCATGGTCTGCAACACGATATCGGCGCTGTCTTCCGGGCCGCAGCCATAGACTTCGCGTGTCATCAGGTCATCGACCTTGTCGGCCATGCAGGCATGGCCACGCTTGCCCAACTCGCGCACAATGTCGCGTTCCGACAGGATGCCCGCCACTTTACTGCCATCCGCAGACACGACAACCGCCCCCACGCGCTTTTCGCTCAGCAGTTTTGCTGCCGCTTCAACCGTGCTGCCCGGTGCGATGGTCAGCACCGACTGGCTGTCCTTGTTGCGAAGTATCTGCTTGACCAGCATCTGCTGCCCCTCCCTCTGGTTCGGCCTGACCGCGAGGGCCGGTGTTCCGGCACCCTTGGCGCTATGGTTGGCCACGCGGGGCGGCGCTGTCAAGCAGTCTGATGGTATCGCTCAGCTTTCCTTTTGCGTGGCGACAATGGCGGCGGTAAATTCTTCGCATAGCAGATCGATGTCTTCCACCCCGACCGACACGCGAAAGAACCCCTCTGACATGCCAAGGGTTTCGCGCGCCTGCGCGCTCAGCCCGCGATGCGAGGAGCTGGCCGGATGCGACAGCGTGGTGCCGATATCGCCCAGCGTCGGCGCAAAGGGGATATTGGTGGCCGCGCGGGTCAGGCGGTTGGCGGCATCGCGCCCGCCTGCAATCTCGAAGCTGACCATATGCCCGCCACGCGCACCCAGCAGCGCGGCTGCGCGGTTGTGGTCGGGGTGGTCGGGCCGGGTGGGATAAAGCACGCGCCTGACCCCTGCCAGCCCGGCCAGATGATCGGCAAGCGCGCGCGCATTCGCCTCGGCCCGGTCATAGCGCAGTTCGAAGGAATAAAGCCCGCGTTCGGCCAGCCAGCAATCGAAGGGGCTGGCGGTCATGCCGGTGGTAACGGCGAAATCATAGATCGCCTTGCGATGATCGGGATCGCGCGCGGCGACATAGCCCAGCGTGGCATCGGAATGACCGGCAAGGATCTTGGTGACCGAATGGATGATGATATCCGCGCCATGCGCGAAGGGCTGAAAGCCGCGCGGGGTGGTGAAGGTGTTGTCGATGGCCAGAAGTACGCCGCGTTCGCGCGCGATGCGCGCGATTTCAGCAATATCGGCCACGCGCAAGGTGGGGTTTGACACCACTTCCAGCAGGATCAGCCGCGTTTCGGGGCGAATCGCGGTGGCGAAAGCCTGCGCATCGGTAGGATCGGCCAGTGAAGTTGCGATGCCCAGCCGTGGCAGGTCATCGCGCATCATCCGCAAGGACCGGCCATAAAGCTGATCGCCCCCCAGCACATGATCCCCCGCGCGGCACAGCCCCAGCAGCACCGCCGTCACGGCGGCCATGCCAGAGCCGACCACCAGCCCATCGCGCGCGCCTTCCATGCCGTCGATCTTCTGCGCCAGCACGCTGGCATTGGGGTGGCCTTCGCGCGCATAGGTATAGCCTAGCAGCCGCCCGTCATATTGCGCATCCAGCGTGTCCGGGTCGGGCGAGGCATAAACCACCGAAGGCTGGATCGGCGTGCCCACAGGGCGCGAGGCGCTTTCGGGCCAGGGGGTGCGGCGCACAAGCGAGGGGCGGCGGTCGGTCATCGGCAGGTTCCTTGATACGAGGCGGTTATTTCACAGGTGAAGCTCTAGCACAGCCCAAGACAGAGGCAAGCCCGTCTGCGGGCAGGTCCGGGCGCGCCTCAGCGATGCCCCGCCATGCGTGCCCCCTCGATGGGGGCCAAATGGCGGCCCCCTGCTGGTCAAAGATACCGCATCGGCAGCACATCCTTGCCCAGAACCAGCCGCGCATGTTCGCTGATCGCGAAACGGTCGGTCATGCCGGCCACATAATCGGCCACGATGCGGGCAAGCGCGGTCTCGCCTTGTGCCCGCGCGATATCGCGCCGCCACTCCTCTGGCAGCAGTTCGGGCTGCGCCATGAACAGCGGAAACAGCGCGCGCACCATATCAGTGACCTGCGCGCGCATCCGCACCACTGAAGGGGCGCGATACATCCGCGTGAACAGAAACTGCCGGATCACCTTCAATTCGCGAAACAACCGGTCGGAAAAGCGGATGATGGTCACGCCCAGCTCGCGGATATCCTGCGCCGATTTCAGATCGGTCGGTCCCAGCCTTGTGCCCGCGACCAGCAGCACATCCTCGACCATCACGCCAAAGACGCGGCGCAGGGCTTCGTGGCGCCGCCGCATCGGCTCCAGCCCCGGATAGAGCCGGTCAACCTCGGCAAAGGCGGGGCCGGTGATCGGCAGTTCCATCAGATCGGCCTCGGTAAACAGCCCTGATCGCAACCCGTCATGCAGATCATGATGGTTGTAGGCGATGTCATCGGCCACCGCAGCGACCTGCGCCTCGGCGCTGGCATGGGTGTGAAGCTCCAGATCATGGCGCGCATTATACTCTGCCAGCGCATAGGGAAGCACATCCCCCTTCAGCGGCTGGCCCGCCCGGTCCGCCACCGGCCCGTTATGCTTGGCAATGCCTTCCAGCGTTTCCCATGTCAGGTTCAGCCCGTCGAAATCGGCATAATGGCGTTCCAGGCTGGTAACGATGCGCAGCGCCTGCGCATTGTGGTCGAACCCGCCATAGGGGGCCATCAGATCGGCCAGCGCATCCTCGCCGGTATGGCCGAAAGGCGGGTGGCCCAGATCATGCGCCAGCGCAATCGCCTCTGCCAGATCGGTGTTCAGCCCCAACGCCCCGGCCAGCGTGCGCGCCACCTGCGCCACCTCGATGGAATGGGTCAGGCGGGTGCGGTAATAATCGCCCTCATGCTCGATGAAGACCTGTGTCTTGTGTTTCAGCCGCCGAAACGCGCTGGAATGGATGATACGGTCGCGGTCGCGCTGATACGGAGAGCGGAAGGTGCTCATGGCTTCGCCATGACACCGCCCGCGCGACTGGTCCGGCTGTGCTGCATAGGGTTTGAGCATCTGCGCTCGCTCCTTGCCGAAATCCATGTCAGGGGCTATATCAGAGCAAACTTATCGGATTTGGCCTGACCCAAGCCCTGCCCTGACGAAAGGTGTCGCATGTCCCTGACCCTGCCCCCGCGCGTAAGTGATCGCGCCTTCGCCCGTCTTGCCGAAATCGCCGAAGATACCGGCGAGGTCAAGCCCTTGCGCGTTGCCGTCGATGGGGGCGGCTGTTCCGGTTTCCAGTATGACATCCGCTTTGATGCCCCCGCCGCAGATGATCTGGTGCTGGAAAAGGACGGGATGCAGGTGCTAATTGATCCGGTCTCGCTGCCCTTTCTAGAAAATGCCGTGATCGATTTTACTGACGAACTGATCGGCGCGCGCTTTGTCATCGACAACCCCAACGCCTCTTCCAGTTGCGGCTGCGGGATCAGCTTTTCGATGTAGCCTTGTACGGGCAATCGGGCAACTTCACGGAAATTTTCCGCCCGCGCAGTGACGGTTTTTGTTGACTGACAGTCAATAAAACAGCAACTCAGGCAAAACCCCTAGCCGAGGCGCTTTCGTGAAACCAGACGCCATTACCAGCAGCTATCGCCGTTGGGCACCGATCTATGACATGACCTTCGGGCGAATCACCCATGCCGGCCGACGTCATGCCACCAAGGTTGCCAATCAAACCGGCGGCGCCGTGCTGGAGGTTGGCGTCGGCACCGGGCTGGCCCTGCCCTATTATGACCCTGCGCTGCATGTCACCGGCATTGATTTTTCCGATGACATGCTGACCCGCGCCCGCACCAAGGTGGCAGAGGAAGGGCTGAGCCATGTGCGCGAATTGCGCCAGATGGATGCGCGCAGCCTCGACTTCCCCGATGCCAGCTTCGACACAGTGGTCGCGATGCATCTGATTTCCGTGGTGCCCGACCCCGAACAGGTCATGGCCGAAATGGCGCGGGTGTGCAAACCCGGCGGACAGATCCTGCTGGTCAATCATTTCGCCCGCGACGAAGGCTGGCTGGCCTGGCTGGAACGCAAATTCGCCCCCTTCGCCGACTATATGGGCTGGCATTCGAATTTCCCCAAGGACAAGGTGATGGGCGTCGACAGCCTGCAACTGGTCGAAGAAAAGCCGCTCAGCCGGGTTGGGATGTTCACCTTCCTGCGCATGGAAAAGGCCGCCTGATCAGGCCGGGGCCGCCGCGCAATCAGAGTGGTTGCCAGCCCCATGATGCGCCGGATCATGCTGCACTGCATGGGTTGTTCCCACAATTGGAACAACCCACCCTGTCTGGCGCGACATGCCAGCTTGGTCGGCAACGGCCATAGCGCGAGCAGCGGGATACCCCGTCCGATGCGGGGCTTGCCCCGCTGGGTTGTCTGACCTAAACGGGTGCCTGACAATCGCAAGAGCCAGAGCGCATGACAGATACAAGTGCCGCGCAGGAACACCGCGCCAAATCCCGCAATATTGGCGCCTTGCAGGGGTTGTGGCCCTTCATGCGGCCCTATCGCGGGCTGCTGGCCATTGCGTTGCTGGCGCTGATCAGCACGGCGGCCATCACCCTGGCCCTGCCGCTGGCCGTGCGCCGCGTCGTTGACGGGTTCGAGGCGCGGGAAATAGCGCTGCTGAACCAGTATTTCGGCGGCGCCTTCGCGCTGGCGGGGCTTTTGGCGCTGGGCACGGGGCTGCGCTATTACTTCGTCACCCGGCTGGGCGAGCGGCTGGTGGCCGATATCCGCAAGGCGCTGTTTTCGCGCGTCATCAACCGCAGCCCGGCCTTTTACGAACAGATCATGACCGGCGAGGTGCTCTCGCGCCTGACCACGGATACCACGCTGATCCAGTCGGTTGTGGGATCATCGGTGTCGATTGCGCTGCGCAATCTGCTGATGCTGATCGGCGGGCTGGTGCTGCTGGCGCTGACCTCGGCCAAGCTGACCGGTTTCGTCCTGCTGATGGTGCCGGTGATCATTGTGCCGATCGTGGTGATGGGGCGCAAGCTGCGCCGATTGAGCCGCGAAAATCAGGACTGGATCGCGGCAAGTTCCGCCAATGCGTCAGAGGCGTTAAGCGCGGTGCAGACCGTGCAGGCCAACACCCATGAAGCCGCCAGCCGCGCCGGTTTCGACCGCGTCACCGAAATCAGCTTCGATGTCGCGCGGCGGCGCATCTTCACCCGCGCATTGCTGACCGTGATCGTGATCTTTCTGGTCTTTGCGGGCATTCTGGGCACGCTCTGGGCAGGCGCGCGCGATGTCGCTGCGGGGGCAATGACACCGGGCGAACTGGCGCAATTCGTGATCTATGCGGTCATTGTGGCCGGGTCCGTGGGCGCATTGTCCGAGATCTGGTCGGAACTTCAACGCGCTGCGGGCGCGACCGAACGGATCATTGAATTGCTGCACGCCACCGACAGCGTGCAAGACCCTGCCACCCCCCTGCCGCTGCCGCGTCCGACCAAAGGCGCGGTGGATTTCGACGATGTGACCTTCCATTACCCCACCCGCCCCGGCCAGCAGGCGCTGAATGGTGTCACATTGCGCGTCGCACCGGGCGAAACCGTGGCGCTGGTCGGTCCGTCCGGGGCAGGCAAGACCACGATCCTGCAACTCTTGATGCGCTATTATGACCCGCATTCGGGGGCGGTGCGCATTGACGGGGTGGATCTGCGCGACATGGCGCGCAATGATTTCCGCCGCGCCGTGGCGCTGGTGCCGCAAGAGCCGATGATCTTTGCCACCACGGCAATGGACAATATCCGCTTTGGCCGCCCCGATGCCTCGGATGAGGAGGTCATCGCCGCCGCGCGCGCCGCCCATGCCGATGATTTCCTTTCGGCCCTGCCCGATGGCTATAACACGCAGCTGGGCGAGCGCGGGGTGATGCTGTCGGGCGGGCAGAAACAGCGCGTGGCGATTGCCCGAGCAATCTTGCGCGACGCGCCGATCCTGCTGCTGGATGAAGCCACAAGCGCGCTTGATGCCGAATCCGAAGCCGCCGTGCAGCGCGCGGTGGACCATCTGTCGCGCGACCGCACCACCATTGTCATCGCCCACCGGCTGGCCACGGTGAAACAGGCCGACCGCATCATCGTCTTCGATGAAGGCCGCATCGTCGCCACCGGCACGCATGACCATCTGGTCGCGCAAGGCGGGCTTTATGCGCGGCTGGCGCAGTTGCAGTTCACCGCAGGCCAGGCGGCGTGACGCTGGCCTTTCAACCCTTCTTGCGCGCCAGCCCCGCCACATAGGTTTGCACCACCGCGCGGTCATCGCCCATCACCTGAAGCGTGAACAACTCGTCGACCAAAGACCGCGCGCGCGCCATCCGCAATGCCATTGCCGGGGTGGCGTGGGCGTTCAGCACCACGAAATCCGCCTCGGTACCCACATCCAGCGTGCCGATGCGGCCTTCCAGCCCCAGCGCCACGGCATTGCCCCGCGTGATCCAGTGAAAAGCGCGGTAGGGGTGCAGGCGCTGGCCTTGCAATTGCAGCACCTTGTAGCCCTCGGCCAGGGTTTGCAGCATGGAATAGCTGGTGCCGCCGCCGATATCGGTGGCAATCGCATTGACCAGCCCGGCCTTGCGCAGCTTCGCGTCATCAAACAGCCCGCTGCCCAGATAAAGGTTCGAGGTCGGGCAGAAGACGGGCTTTGCGCCGGCCTCTGCCAGCGCGCCAATCTCACGCTCAGACAGATGGATCGCATGGCCCAGCAGAGCGTTGCCGCGCAAAAGCCCGTAGCGGGCATAGATATCCGTGTAATCCGCCGCGTCGGGGTAGAGTTCGCAAGACAACGCAATTTCGGCGTGGTTTTCACTCAGATGGGTCTGGATATGGCAGTCAGGGTGCTCTTGCGCCAGCGCCTGCGCGGCTTCCATCTGCGCAGGGCTGGAGGTGATGGCAAAGCGCGGCGTGATCGCATAGCCCAAGCGGCCCCGCCCATGCCAGCGCGCAATCAGCGCCTTGCTGTCATCATAGCCTGACTGCGCCGTGTCCAGCAGCCCGTCGGGCGCATTGCGGTCCATCATCACCTTGCCGGTGATCAGCCGCATATTGCGCCGCAATGCCTCTGTAAACAGCGCCTCGACCGATGCCGCATGGACAGAGGCGTAGGCCACCGCCGTCGTGGTGCCATGCGCGGCCAGCATGTCCAGAAACACCGCTGCCATGCGCGCGCATAATTCGGGGTCACTGTAGCGGGTTTCTTCTGGGAAGGTGTAGTCGTTCAGCCAGTCCAGCAATTCCGCGGCCCAGCTTGCAATCACCTGCATTTGCGGAAAGTGCAGATGCGTGTCGATGAAACCCGGCATCAGCAGATGCGGGCGGTGGTCGATGATCTGCGCATTGGGCGCATTGATGCGCGCATAGGCGTCAAAGGCGCGGATGATGCCATCCTCGACCAGAAGCCCACCATCCTCGATATAGCGGAAGCTGTCAGTGTCGTCGGGGGTCTGAGGGTCGCGGTCAAAGCTTAGAAGCCGCGCGCGGATCAGGGTCTGGGTCATACCGGCCTCAGGCTTTCAGGGCTGCTTGGGTGGTACTTGCGGGCGCGGCTTCGGCCAGCGCCAGCGCGATTTCCTGCGCGGCCATCAGGGCAATCATCTCAGGGCGCTTGTCGCCCAGGCCCGCCGCGCCGATGGGGCAGATCAGCGGCGTTATATCCACCCCGCCGCCATGATCTTGCGCGAAACGAGCAAAGCGCGCGCGCTTGGTCGCAGACCCGATCAGCCCGACATAGGCGGCATCGCCCCGGCGCAGCGCGGCCAGTGTAGCCAGGAAGTCCAGCCCGTGATCATGGGTGGTGATGACATAGGCGCTGGCGGGGGGCGCGCTGGCGATCTCTGCCTCTGGCAGGGGGGTCAGGCAGGTCTGCACCCCATCCGGGGCCAGCGCCAATTCGCCCGCGCGCGGATCGACCAGTCGCACCCGCCAGGGCAGGGCGGTGGCAATGCGTGCAAGCGCGCGCCCAACATGGCCCGCGCCCAGGATCAGCAGTTCTGGCCGCGTCAGCCCGTCCAGCCGCGCCAGATGCGCGGCGCGCTGCGCCTGCCCCAGCCGAACCAGCGCGATCTGCACGCGCCCGCCACAGCATTGGCCCAGTTCCGGCCCCAGCGCGATGTCAAGCTGCGCCTGCATCTGGCCCCCGGCCAGCATGTCGCGCGCACGCGCCAGCGCCTGCCATTCCGCCGCGCCGCCGCCGATGGTGCCCGCAACGCTTCGGGCGGTGACATACATCTCGGCCCCTTCCTCGCGCGGGGATGACCCCTGCACGCGGGTGATCTGCAGATGGATCACCGATGCACCCCCGGCCAGAAGCTCTGCTGCGCCGCTCATCCCCGCAGCCTTTCAACCGCCATCAGCACGCGCTCGGGCGTGGCGGGCGCGTCAAGGCGCGGGCATTCGCGGTAGTCAGCAACCGATGCCACGGCCATGCCAATGGCTTCAAACACCGAAATCGGCAGCATGAAGGGCGGCTCGCCCACAGCCTTGGACCGCTTGATGGTGGGCTTCACGTTTTCCGACCAGTCGGCCAGCCGCACATTGAAGATGCGCGGCCGGTCAGAGGCCAGCGGGATCTTGTAGGTTGAAGGCGCATGGGTGCGCAGCCTGCCCGCATCATCCCACCACAACTCTTCCGAGGTCAGCCACCCCATCCCCTGCACAAACGCCCCTTCGACCTGCCCCAGATCCAGCGCCGGGTTCAGTGACCGGCCCACATCATGCAGCACATCAGCACGGTCAACGCGCGTTTCGCCGCTCAGCGTGTCAATGCTGACCTCGGCGCAGGCCGCGCCATAGGCGAAATAATAGAAGGGCTGGCCCTTGCCCGCCGCGCGATCCCAATGGATTTCGGGGGTCTTGTAAAACCCCGCCGCCGACAATTGCACACGGGCCATATAGGCGGCATGGATGAACTCATTGAACGGGACCATCTGCGCGCCCACCGCCACATGACCGGGCAGGAACTGCACGGCATCCGCGTCCACCCCCCAGTGGCGTGCGGCAAATTCCACCAGCCGCGCCTTGATCTGGTTGCAGGCATCCAGCGCCGCCATGCCGTTCAGATCCGACCCGGAGCTTGCCGCCGTGGCAGAGGTGTTGGGCACTTTCTCGGTAGTGGTCTTGGTGATCTTGATACGGTCGATATCGACCTGAAACGCCTCTGCCACCACCTGCGCGACCTTGGTGTAAAGCCCCTGCCCCATCTCGGTGCCGCCGTGGTTCAGGTGGATCGAGCCGTCATTATAGACATGTAGCAAGGCACCGGCCTGATTATACCAGGTCGCCGTGAAGCTGATGCCGAACTTCACCGGCGTCAGCGCGATCCCCTTGCGGATGACCCCCCGAGCCGCGTTGAAGTCCAGAACCGCCTTGCGCCGCGCCTGATAATCGCTGGAAGCTTCCAGCTCATCAACCAGCCGGTGCAGGATGTTGTCCTCGACCGTCTGGTGATAGGGGGTGATATCCCCGCCATCACGGTAGAAATTCGCGCGCCGTATCTCCAGCGGGTCGCGGCCCAGCGCATAGGCGATTTCCTCGATCATCCGTTCGGCGGCAATCACCCCTTGCGGGCCGCCAAAGCCGCGAAAGGCGGTGTTGCTGACCGTGTTGGTTTTCAGCGGGCGCGAGCGCAGCTTTACCGCAGGGTAGTAATAGGCGTTATCGGCGTGAAACAGCGCCCTGTCCGTCACCGGGCCGGACAGGTCCGATGACCAGCCACAGCGCGCGGCAAAGACCCCATCCACCCCCAGAATCCGGCCCTGATCGTCAAAGCCAAGATCGTAATCAATACGGAAATCATGGCGCTTGCCGGTGATTTCCATGTCCTGATCACGGTCCGGGCGCAGCTTGACCGCGCGGCCCAGCTTTTTCGCGGCAACAGCAGAGAGCGCGCAGAACAGGTTCATCTGCGTTTCCTTGCCGCCAAACCCGCCGCCCATGCGACGCACATTGATGACCACGGCGTTTGACGGCACGCCCAGCGCATGGGCCACCATATGCTGCGCCTCTGACGGGTGCTGGGTGGAGGCATAGACCGTGACCTCGTCATCTTCGCCCGGCACGGCCAGCGCGATCTGGCCTTCCAGATACATGTGATCCTGCCCGCCCACGCGCATCTGCCCGCTAATGCGATGGGGCGCGCTGGCAAGTGCTGCATCCACCTGCCCGCGTTCCAGCTTCAGCGGTGCAGTGACATCGGGGTAGCCAGCATCCTCTGCCGCGTCGATATCGATGGCGGCGGCAAGGCGGTCATAGTCGATCCTCGCCAAAGCGCAGGCACGCCGCGCCAGATCGCGGGTTTCGGCCACCACGAAAAAGACCGGCTGGCCGTGATACTGCACCAGATCCCCCGTCAGGATCGGTTCATCCATCAGCCCGGTGGGCGAGACATCATTGCGCCCCGGAATATCGGCGGCGCTCAGCACCGCGACCACGCCGGGGGCTGCGCGCACGGCGTCCAGATCCAGCGCAGTGATGCGCCCATGCGCAATGCCTGCCCCGCCGATATAGCCATGCAGACAGCCTGCCGGTTCGGTGATGTCATCAACATATTCGGCCTGCCCGGTGACATGCTTGATGGCCGAGTCGTGGATCAGGCTGTCATGGGCCGCGCCCTTGACGCGGCTTTGCGTGTTGCGGGGATCATCCTTCATGACGCATCCTCCAGCATGGCGGGGGTGCCCTGGCTTTCATGCCAGAAACGGATCAGCAGGTTCTGTGCCGCGCGCATCCGGTAGGCGGCGCTTGCGCGCATATCCGACAGGGGTGTGAAATCGTCGCGCAAGGCGTCAGCAGCCGCTTGCAAGCTTTCCAGCGCAAAAGGCTGGCCAATCAGCGCCGCTTCGGCCTGTGCTGCGCGTTTGGGCGTGGCGGCCATGCCGCCAAAGGCCAGCCTTGCGCCTGCGATGGCGCCGCCCTGCACAGTGACCGCGAAACCGGCGGCCACGGCAGAGATATCCTCGTCGCGCCGTTTCGAGATCTTGTAGGCAGCATGCAGCGTGTCGGGGGCAGGCTTTGGCAGGATGATGCTTTCGACAAATTCGCCCGCGCGCCGGTCCTGCTTGCCGTAATCCAGAAAGAATTCCTCCAGCGGCAATTCGCGCCGCGCCTCACCCTGGCGCAGCACCAGCCTTGCGCCCAGCGCGATGAAGGGCGGGGGCGTGTCACCAATGGGCGAGCCATTGGCGATATTGCCCCCCAGCGTGCCCATGCTGCGCACCTGCCAGCCTGCGATCCGGTCCCAATAGCGCGCCATATGCGGAAATTCCGCCATCAGCGGGCCATAGGCCTGACTATAGCTGACCATAGCGCCGATATGCAGCGCGTCATCGGTTTCAGTAATGCCGCGCAACCCATCCAGATGGCCGATAAACACGGCCAGCGGCAGATCGCGCAGGAATTTCGTCACCCACAGCCCGACATCGGTCGCGCCTGCGATGATGCGCGCCTCGGGGTGTTCGGCCAGAACCCGCGCCAGATCATCAACCGATGCCGGCAGGATCGCGCGGCTTTCGCCATCCGCGACATCGACCCGCGCGCCGTCCTGCCATGCCTGCAACTGCGCGCTTACCTGCGCGCGTTCGGCGATCAGCGGATCAGTGGTGCCGTAACCGCCCATTGCCAGCCCGGCGCGGATGATCGGCGCATAGCCGGTGCAGCGGCACAGATTGCCCTGCAGCGCGCGCTCCAGCTGCGCCTCGCTCGGGTGGGGATTGGCCATCCACAGCGCGTAAAGCGCCATCACGAAGCCCGGCGTGCAAAACCCGCATTGGCTGCCATGATGCTCGACCATCGCGCGCTGCACCGGATGCAGGCCGCCATCGGCCCCGCGCAGATGTTCGACTGTCACCACATGACACCCATCGCAGGACGCCAGAAAGCGGATGCAGGCATTGACCGGCTCATACACCAGCCCGTCCGGCCCAAGCCGCCCGACCAGCACAGTGCAGGCACCGCAATCGCCTTCGGCGCAGCCTTCCTTGGTGCCGCGCAGGCGTTGGTCAAGACGCAGGAAATCCAGCAGCGTCTCTGTTGCACCCAGCCTGGCGCGGGTGACAATGCGGTCATTCAACAGCAGGCGAATCTCGGGGCGCAATTGCATGGCAGACCTTCAGGGCAACTTCACTGAAGGCTAATCTTGCGCAATCTCACTTTCAATGAAACACTGACCGGGGATAGACTGTTTCAATGTTGCGTTGATAATGGTGGTCAAAACACGGGCAAGGGGGTGCAGCGCATGTCCTATCTGCAGGCATTGCGGGTGTTTGTGCGGGTGCATGAGCTTGGCTCGATCACCGCAGGCGGGCGCGATCTGCGCCTGACCCCGGCTGTCGCCAGCAAACGCATCAAGGAGTTGGAGGCCCATCTGGGCGTGCGGCTGTTCAACCGCACCACGCGCAAGCTGACACCCACCGAGATCGGGCGCGATTTCTACGACCATGCCCGCCGCGTCATCGATGCGCTGGAAGAGGCCGAGGCAATTGTCGCGGGCCTTTCGGGCCAGCCGCGCGGCACCATCCGCGTCAGCCTGCCGCTGCGGCTGGGGCGCAGCCTGCTGGCCCCGCTGACGCGGCGCTTCGCGCAGGACTACCCAGAGATACATGTGACCTTGCGCATGACGGATCGGCGGGTGGATATTCTGGAAGATCAGCTTGATATGGCCTTCCTGCTGGGCAATGTGCCGCTATCAAGCCTGAAACAACGCAAGATCGCCGATGCGCCGCGGGTTCTGGCCGCCAGCCCCGATTATCTGGCGCGGCGCGGTGCCCCCACCAGCCCCGACGATCTGAAGGCGCATGACTGCCTGCTCTTGCGCTATCCACGCTCGCCCGAATATTTCTGGGTGCTGGAAGGACCGGATGGCCCGCTGCGGCTGGATCTGCGCGGGCGGCTGGATTGTGACTGCGCCGATGTGCTGATCGACTGGGCCTGCGAAGGCGCGGGCATCATCAACCGCCCGCGGCTGGAACTGGCCGAGGAACTGGAAAGCGGCAGGCTGGTCGAGGTGCTGGCTGATACCCCGCCGGAACCGGCGGTTCTGGCCTGCCTCTATCCGCATCGGCGTCAGCAAGACCCCAAGATCCGGCTCTTTGCCGATTTCATGATCCAGCACAGCAAGGCCGCCATGCGCGAGGCAGCCAGATAGGGCCGTCGCACCGGGCGGGGCGCTGTTCTTGGCCCCGGCGCGGTTTGGGGTTACATCAGCTGCGAATAGTCACGCAAAAGGCCAGATCATGCAGCCCAACCCCGCAGTTTTCGAGTTTCTGATGACGCGCCGGTCACGTCCGGCAAAGATGCTGGGCCTGCCGGTGCCCGATGATGACATGCTGACACGGCTTCTGACTGCGGCTGCGCGTGCGCCCGATCATGGCAAGCTGGAACCCTGGCGCTTCATCGTTCTGCGCCAACCCGCCTGTGCAAACCTGGCCGAACAGGTCAGCGCGCGCGGGCAGGCGCTGGGGCTGGAAGGTGACAAGACCGCCAAGGCCGCGCAGGCTTTTGCCGGGGCGCATCTGGTGGTGGCAGTGATCGCCAGCCCCAAGCCTTCGGACAAGGTTCCGCAGGTTGAACAGTTTCTGTCCGCGGGCGCGGTCTGTCTGGGGCTGGTCAATGCCGCATTGGCGCAAGGCTTCGGGGCGAACTGGTTGTCGGGCTGGGCCGCGCATGACCGCGCCTTTCAGTCAGAGGCGCTGGGGCTGACGCGCGATGAATTCGTCGCGGGCTTCATCCATCTGGGCAGCGCCCGGACCCCCCCGCCCGAACGCCCCCGCCCTGACATTGCCGCGCTGACGGAATGGCGCGACAGTTAAAGCATTTCGGCTTTTCGTTGAATCGCCTTCAATGCTCTAACCTTTTGTTTTGTCGCAATTTCGAACCGACAAAGTCTGTCAACTTTTTCTGA
>JAFIEF010000058.1 GCA_020832655.1 Paracoccaceae bacterium | reverse complement strand
GTATTTCTCGTCGCGGGCCTCGACCCAGGCGTCGCCATTGCCGCCATCAATGATGGCATAGGGCACCAGCTTCTTGTCCTTTTCCACCTCTGCATCGGTCAGGCGGCGCCCGATCAGGCGCTTGACGGCAAAGACCGTGTTTGACGGGTTGGTGACGGCCTGGCGCTTGGCGGGCTGGCCGACAAGGCGTTCGTTTTCGGTGAAGGCAACAATCGATGGCGTGGTGCGTGCGCCTTCGGCGTTTTCAATCACCCGCGGTTGCGAGCCGTCCATGATGGCCACGCAGCTATTGGTGGTTCCAAGGTCGATCCCGATGACTTTACCCATTTTCGTGCATCCTCTGGTTTCAAGCGATGTGGCAGCGGGCTGGTCCTGTCAGGCCCCGGCCCATCTGGTCAGTTCCGAATTTCATGCCCCGTGCGGGGCGTCTTGGCCGCTATATAGGAAGGGGGTTTGGGGGCTGCAACCGTAACAGCCATGTGAAAACCATCAAAACCGGCATTTTCTGACAGCGCAATGCAGCCGCGCGGTTGGCAGCTTGCAGCATTCCGGGGAACGTGGCATGGCTGGCGGGACGTTTCAAAGGAGTAGTGCGTTCATGTTATATGTAGATATCCCCACCCAGCCCGAAATCAGCCAGCTTGTCGCCGCGCGCGGCGAGGCGCTGGTCAGCATCTATCTGCAAACCACGCCGGAAACGCAGCATATCGATGCCGCCCGCACAAGGCTGAAGCAGCTTGCCGGTGACGCTGTGGCGCAGCTGGAACAGGTGGGCGTGGCCAAGCGCACGATCTGGCCGATCGAGGAATATCTGCATGATCTGATGGATGATGATGATTTCTGGCGCGTGCAGGCCAATTCGCTGGCGATCTTTGTCAGGCCCGACGGGCTGCGCAGCTATCGCCTGCCCAATCACCTGAACGAAACCGTGCAGGTATCCGACCGCTTCCATATCAAGCCGCTCTTGCGCGCCGTATCGATGCCCCAGCACGCCTTTGTGCTGGCATTGGCAGAAAAAGAGTTGCGCGTGATCGAGGTGCTGGGTGATCAGCCCGCGCAGGAACTCCGCGTGCCGAATCTGCCCAAGGATGCAGCTTCCGTCGCGGGTACGGCAAATGTGAATTCGCGCAGCTATTCGGGCCGTCAGGGCGGGGGTGAAGGGCAGAAGCACCATCTGCGCCAGTATTGCCGCCAGATCGATGCGGCGCTGCGCGGGTTGCTGGCGGGGCGGCATGAGCCGCTGATCATTGCCGCGACCGATCCGCTTTTGTCGATCTATCGCGCCATCAACAGCTATCCGCATATGGCCGCAGATGCGATCGAGACCAGCCCGGTGCGCATCCCGGCCCATGAGCTGGGCACGCAGGCGCGTGCGATCATGGACAAGATCAATGCCGCCGCGATTGCCGATTTCGCAGCGCTTTATTCCGCGCGCGAAAATGAAGGCCGCGCCACCACGCAAATCGCGCGCGCCGCGCGCGCGGCAACCTTCGGGGCGGTGGATACGCTTCTGGTGGATATGGATTCGGTGGTGCCGGGGCTGGTCGATGACGCGACCGGCGAGATCACCTTTGACAATGAGGCCAGCGCGGTCAGCTATGGCGTGGTCGATGAAATCGCAGGTCGCGTGCTGGCGAATGGCGGCAAGGTTCTGGCGGTGCGGCGCGCGGATATCCCGCAACAGGCCGAACTGGCCGCCGTGCTGCGTTTCTCTATCTGATTTAGCGGTTACAAGCATTGTAACGGGCCGGGGCGCGTTCCCGGCCCGTTTTCCTTTTCGGCCCGAAGCCCGCCCGCGCTGCGTCACCTGCTCAACTGTTCCGCGACCACCCTCTATTGTTCGCCGTCTGACAAAAGCC
This sequence comes from Paracoccaceae bacterium, assembly GCA_020832655.1. Taxonomy (GTDB): domain Bacteria; phylum Pseudomonadota; class Alphaproteobacteria; order Rhodobacterales; family Rhodobacteraceae; genus Roseinatronobacter. Next base: position 13,400 of record JAFIEF010000058.1, on the reverse strand, counting down.
TCCCGCGCTTGGGCGTTTTGGTCGCGACAGGCGGCTATGCGGGGCTTTGCAGATGCCCGAACGCTATAGCGGGGCCGCGCAGCGCACGCGCGCGCCGTCTCTTCGCTTTCTGGTATAGTGGGGCCGGTGGCGAACGCTATGGTGACTTTTGATCAAGCTTGAGCCGTTGGCTGCATTGCGGCTTTGGCAGGGCGCTGGCCGCATCGCTTTGGCCCTGTCTGCGCATGGATGCGGGCCTTCCGGCCCGCTACCTTCGGTGAGAGTATTTGGCGCAAGATGAAAGCGAGGCGCGGATGATGGGTTTTATCGGGCGCAAATTGATCGGGGACAACGCTATGATGCGAAAATGCGTGCGCGGATGGGGCCATTCGCGCTTGCCCTGACGCGCCGGTCCGCCTATGGCGGGGCATGCGAATGATGTTTCTGGGCGATGTGGTTGGTCGGGCCGGGCGCGCGGCAGTGGCGGCGTGGCTGCCGGTGATGCGCCGCGACTGGCGGCTGGATTTCGTGATCGTCAACGGAGAGAACGCCACAGGCGGCATGGGGCTGACGCCCGATCATGCCAAAGGGCTGCTGGAAGCCGGGGCCGATGTCATCACCCTGGGCGATCATGCCTTCGACCAGCGCCCGATGCGCGAATATTGCACGCAGGAGCCGCGCATCATCCGCCCGCTCAACATTGCCAAATCGGGCGCGCCGGGGATGGGGGCGCGGGTCTTTGACGCACCGGACGGGCGCAAGGTTCTGGTCGCGCAGGCGCTGGGGCAGGTTTTCATGAAGCAGCCCTATTGCGATCCGTTCTCTGCCATAGAGCCGGTCTTGCGCGCGCATCCGCGCGGCGGGCTGGTGCAGGCCAGCATCATCGACATGCATTGCGAGGCGACCTCGGAAAAATCGGCGATGGGGCATTGGTGCGATGGCCGCGCCAGCCTTGTGGTGGGCACCCATACCCATATCCCGACCGCTGACAGCCAGATCCTGGGCGGCGGCACCGCGTTTCAGTCCGATGCCGGAATGTGCGGGGATTATGATTCGGTGATCGGCATGAAAAAGGATGAACCCATGCGCCGCTTCATCACCGGCATGGCCCGCGCGCGGTTCGAACCGGCGCTGGGCGCAGTCACGCTATGTGGCTGCTATGTCGAGACCGATGACCGCAGCGGCCGGGCGACCCGCATCGAGATGGTGCGCATGGGCGGGCGTCTGCCCCAGGCCGGGCCATCCCCGCTGGCGCTGCCCGATTTGCCGCATGCCGGGGCGCAGGGCTGAAGGGTGCCCGGATGGCCCGATCCTTGGGCAATGCGCGCGTGATACCGGGTTTCGCACATTACTGTCTTGCAAGCCCCGCATTGCACGGGGATAAACGGCAGGTCAGGGGCATCTGGCATGCCCGCGCCGGACAGGGGGAGCGATGCTCGGCATAGAATGGGGCGAGACGACACAGGCGGTGGTGGCGTTGCTGATCGTGGTGGCCATGTTCATCGCCTTCATGAAAGAAGTCTATCCGGTCGAAGTCACCGCGATTGGCGGCGCGGTGCTGATGCTGGTTCTGGGCATCCTGCCGAAAGAGGCGGCTTTCACGGCCTTTTCCAACCATGCGCCCTGGACCATCGCGGCGCTGTTCATCATTGTCGGCGCGCTGGTGCGCACCGGCGCACTGGACTGGATCACCCAGGCCGCGGTGCGCAATATCGAAAAGCAGCCGATCCTGACACTGGTGATCCTGACGCTGACGGTTCTGGGGCTGTCGGCCTTTGTCAACAACACCCCGATTGTGGTGGTGATGATCCCGGTCTTCATTCAGCTGGCCAAGACAATGGGGACATCGGCGTCAAAAGTACTGATCCCGCTGAGCTATCTGTCGATCATGGGGGGCACGCTGACGCTGTTGGGCACCTCGACCAACCTGCTGGTGGACGGGGTGGCACGCGCCAACGGGCTGGCCCCGTTCACAGTGTTCGAAATCACCAAAGTCTCTGTGATCATGGCCGCTGCCGGGGTGCTGTATCTGGCGCTGATCGGTCGCAGGCTGCTGCCTGAACGCAAATCCATGTCCGATCTGTTGTCGGACCGGGGCCGGACCAAGTTCTTCACCGAAGTCGCGATCCCCGAATCCTCGCGGCTGATCGGGCGCAAGCTGGCCGAGGTCGATATCTTCAAGCGCGAAGGCGCGCGGGTGATCGATGTGCTGCGCGGGGATGCGTCGCTGCGCTGGGGGGATATGAGCGCGGTTGAATTGCAGGCCGGTGACCGGGTGGTGTTGCGCACGCAGATATCCGAAGTGCTGGGGCTGAAGCGCAACCCCGATGTCGAACAGGTCAACCACAAGGAAAGCGACGATCCCGACATGATCGGGCCGGAACGCGATATCGACCGGCTGTCTTCTGTCAAGACCACCACGGTTGAAGTGCTGATCACCCCCGATTGCAAGTTGGTTGGCCGCCGGCTGGGCAGTTTGCGGCTGCGGCGGCGCTATGGCGTCTATCCGCTGGCGGTGCATCGGCGCAACCAGAATATCGGCACGAATTTCGAAAATCTGGTGGTGCGGGTGGGCGACACGCTGCTGCTGGAAGGCGCGCCCGAGGATATCCAGCGCCTGGCGCAGGACATGAATCTGGCCGATATTGCCCGCCCCACCGAACGCGCCTACAGGCGCGGCCATGCCCCCATCGTGCTGGCGGTGCTGGCGGGGATCGTGGTCTTTTCGGCGCTGGGGCTGGCCCCGATTGTGCTTCTGGCCTTTCTGGGTGTGGCGGTGGTGCTGATCACGCGCTGCATCGATGCCGATGAGGCGTTCAGCTTCATTGACGGGCGCTTGCTGGCGCTGATCTTTGCCATGCTGGGGGTAGGGGCGGGGCTGGAAGCTTCGGGCGCGGTCAGTGTGATCGTCACCTCTGTCGGCCCGCTTCTGGAAGGGCTGCCGCCTTTCCTGCTGATCCTGTCGATCTATCTGCTGACCATCACCCTGACCGAGCTTGTGACCAATAATGCTGTTGCCGTGGTGCTGACCCCGATTGTCATCGGGCTGGGGCTGGCGCTGGGGATCGACCCGCGCCCGCTGGTGGTGACGGTGATGCTGGGGGCGTCGGCGGCCTTTGCCACGCCCATCGGCTATCAGACCAACACGCTGGTCTATGGGCCGGGGGGGTATCGGTTCACCGATTTTCTGAAAGTGGGGCTGCCGATGCATCTGGTGATGGCGCCGACCGCGTCCTTCTTCATCCCGCTTTTCTGGCCGCTTTAGGGCGCAGCCCCCGAAACCCGCCGGTGGTGGCAGGTTCGTGGGTCTGCGCCCAGGGGCAGGGGTGCTGTTGCGGCATTTGCGTCTGCGGTGTCTGCTGGTGTGATGCTTCGCGCCGGGGCCAGCGTGCGCCTGCTTAGCGGTTTTCTTGCTATTGCCCCCTAATCTGGCCTGACCTGTTGCGCAAGCAGCGGGGCAGGGGCAGCAGGACAGGCAACACCTTATGCGCAATGACATGATCCCCGGCAGGGGACCGACACCTGAAAACATGGTGTCCTATTCCGAGCAGTTGCTGAACCACAGCATCGCGCGTCTGACGCGCATTCTTGAAACCTATGATGACATGCCCGCAGCGCTGGCCAGCAAGGAACTGGCCGATGAATTCCGCAGCCTGCGCAAGGCATTGGAGATCGCATATCATGAACGTGCCCAGATCCAGAAACTCCGCGGTGGCGGGGCAGCCGATGCAGGCAGCCTTGACCTTGACGCCGCGCGCACTGAAATCACCCGCCGACTGGCTTGCCTGCGCGCCGCCCGAGACACGCGCGGCGTTTCTGGACGGGCTGAGTGACCAGACCCTGGCCGCGCTGCCCTGGCTGTTTGAATTCTGGGCCGCGCCGCATCAGCTTCCCCCCGAGGGCAGCTGGCGCACATGGGTGATCATGGGCGGGCGCGGCGCGGGCAAGACCCGTGCGGGCGCGGAATGGGTGCGCATGCAGGTCGAAGGCGCGCGCCCGATGGATGCAGGGCGCGCGCGCCGCGTGGCGCTGCTGGGTGAAACCTATGATCAGGCGCGCGATGTCATGGTGTTTGGCGATAGCGGCATTCTGGCCTGCACCCCGCGCGACCGCATGCCGCAATGGGAAGCGGGCAAGCGCCGGCTGGTCTGGCCCAATGGCGCGGTGGCACAATGCTTCAGCGCGTCGGACGCGCAAGCCCTGCGCGGGCCGCAATTCGATGCTGCCTGGTGCGACGAGCTGGCGAAATGGCCCAAGGCGGAAGAAAGCTGGGACATGCTGCAATTCGCGCTGCGGCTGGGGGATCATCCGCGCCAGATCGTCACCACCACCCCGCGCAATCAGGCGACGCTGAAGGCGGTGCTGCGCGCGCCCTCGACGGTGATGACCCATGCCGCGACCGAGGCCAACCGCGCCTGGCTCGCCCCGTCCTTTCTGCAAGAGATTCGCGCGCGTTATCGCGGCACGCATATGGAACGGCAGGAACTGGACGGGCAGTTGCTGCAAGAGACGCAGGGCAGCCTGTGGCCAATGGCGCTGCTGGAGGCCCGGCGGGTGGGGGATGTGCCCCCCCTGACGCGGGTGGTGGTGGCGGTGGACCCTGCCGTCAGCGGCCATGCGGGGTCAGACCTGTGCGGGATCGTGGTGGTCGGCGCGCTGACCGAAGGCCCGCCAGGCAACTGGCGCGCCTATGTGCTGGAAGATGCCAGCCTGCGCGCCCCCTCGCCCAGCGCCTGGGCCGAGGCCGCGCTGGATGCACGCGCGCGCCACGGCGCGGACCGGATCGTGGCGGAAGTCAATCAGGGCGGCAATCTGGTTGCCGAAGTGCTGCGCCAGATCGACCCGCTGGTGCCGTTTCGCGCGGTCCATGCCAGCCGCGCCAAGGCCGCCCGCGCCGAGCCGGTGGCCGCGCTTTATGAACAGGGGCGGGTGTTTCATGCCGGGCAGTTGGGCAAGCTGGAAGACCAGATGCGGGCGATGACCGCGCAGGGCTATCGCGGCACAGGCAGCCCTGACCGTGTCGATGCGCTGGTCTGGGCGGTGCAGGATCTGATCCTTGGCCCGGCCGCGCGCTGGCAGCGCCCCGCTGTGCGTACGCTGTGATAAGCGCGTCTTCACCGCATGGCGCTAGGGTGCAGATCACAGGGTCAGATCGGGGGGGCTGTCTGCCCCCCCATGCCAGCGGCCTGCGGCCCCTGGCATCCCCCCCGAGGATATTTGGCCAAGGATGAAAGCGCCAAGGTGATGGAGAGAGCGGGACATGTTTGAGTTTTTGCGCAAGGCGCACGGCGCGCCTGATCGCGCGGCAGAGAGCGTGCCGGAGGCCAAGGCCTCGGCAGTGGGGCCGCTGATGGCGGGCCGGATCAGCGCGCGGATGGCCGCCTATGGGCTGGCCGGGCAGGGCGCGGTGGCGCGCGACGGGGTGTCGCTGGCGCGGCGCGGTTTTCTGGGCAATCCGGTCGGGTTTCGTGCCGTGCGGCTGATTGCCGAGGCCGCAAGCGCCATTCCGCTGGTGTTGCAGGATGCCGAGCGGCGCTATGACAGCCATCCGCTGCTGGCGCTGATTGCGCGCCCGAACCCGGTGCAGGGGCGCGCAGAGCTGTTCGAGGCGCTTTATGCCCAGCTTCTGCTGTCGGGCAATGCCTATCTGGAAGCCGCGCCGGACGGGCAGGGGGGCGTGCAGGAATTGCATGTGCTGCGATCAGACCGGATGCGGGTGGTGCCGGGGCCGGATGGCTGGCCTGTGGCCTGGGATTACACGGTCGGCAATCGCAGCCACCGCTTTCACATGGCTGACGGGCGCGCGCCGATCTGTCATATTCGGTCTTTCCACCCGCAGGATGATCATTACGGGCTGTCGCCACTGGAAGCGGCGGCGCGCGCGGTGGATGTGCATAATGCGGCCTCGAACTGGTCAAGGGCGCTTCTGGACAATGCCGCGCGCCCATCGGGTGCGATTGTCTATCGTGGCCCCGACGGGCAGGGCAGCATGAGCAATGAACAGTTCGAGCGCCTTCAGGCCGAGATCGAGGCCAATCATCAGGGCGCGCGCAATGCCGGCCGCCCGATGCTGCTGGAAGGGGGGCTGGACTGGAAGCCGATGGGGTTTTCGCCCTCGGACATGGAATTTCACCGCACCAAGGATGCCGCCGCGCGCGAGATCGCGATTGCCTTTGGCGTGCCGCCAATGCTGCTGGGGATACCGGGGGATGCGACCTATGCCAATTATCAGGAAGCCAATCGCGCCTTTTACCGCCTTACGGTGCTGCCGATGGCCGCGCGGGTCACAGCCGCGGTGGGGCATTGGCTGTCGGGCTTCATGACGGGCGATGTCACGCTGAAGCCCGATCTGGATCAGGTGCCCGCATTGGCGGTCGAACGCGACCAGCACTGGCGCCGGGTGGGCGAGGCGACATTTCTGACCGCGGCCGAAAAGCGCGCACTTCTGGGCCTGCCACCGCAGGTCGAGGGGGCATGAGCGCGCGCCGCCAGATCGGCGGGTCGCGCTATCTGTATGACAGTTTCGAGGCCGCACAGGCGCGCATCGACGCGCAGGAGCGTGTGTTCGAGGCGCGCAAGGAAGCGCTGGAGTTTCGCATGGTGCGGCTGGAAGGCGCGGTCGAGCGGCTGGAGCGGCGGCTTTGGCTGGCGCTTTATGGGGTGGCGGCGGGTGTGTTGCTGCATGGTGCGCTGGCATTGCTGGCAGCGCTGGAATGAAAGGCAGGTTTCATGGAATACAAATTCACCAGACCCCGCACCGGGCTGACGCTGCTGGAAGGGCACCGCATCGAGGGCTATGCGAGCCTGTTCGGGCTGCGCGACAAGGGTGGCGACATGGTCATGCCGGGTGCCTATGCCGCCAGCCTGAAGCGGCTGGCCGCGCGTGGCGAGCGCGTGCGGATGCTGTGGCAGCATGACCCGGCCCAGCCCATCGGGCTGTGGGAAGAGGTCTTTGAGGATGCGCGCGGGCTGTGCGTGCGCGGCCGCCTGCTGCCCGATATCGCCCGCGCGCAGGAAGCGCGCGTGTTGCTGGAGGCAGGCGCGGTGGACGGGCTGTCGATTGGGTATCGCACCATCCGCGCCGAAGCCCTGCCTGGCGGCGGGCGCAAGCTGATCGAGCTGGATCTGTGGGAAGTCAGCCTTGTGACCTTCCCGATGCAGCCCGAAGCGCGCATCGCGCGAAAAGGCTGCGCACTGGCCGAACTGGCGGCGCTGACGGCAAAGCTGCGCGCCGCGCGCGAAGCTGTTGCGCGGCTTTGAGGGCCAGCGCGCGCTGGCTTCACCTGATCTTGGCGCAAAGCGCCTAATCTTCCCGACGAACCACAGAACACAGGTTTTCTTGCAGGAGAGTGACATGACCAACCCCGCGCCTTCGGCCACGGGCCAGCCCGATGCGGCCACGCCCAGCCCCGACGAGCTTGCGCTGAAATCGGCCCTGCAGGGCTTTGCGCAGGAATTCGACGGTTTTCAGGCCGATATCACCCGCAAATTTTCCCAAACTGAAGAGCGACTGACCATGCTGGATCGCAAGACCGCCACCCCGCCGGCCCGCCCGGTTCTGAGCCATGCCGATGCAGGCGAAACGCTGCATCTGAAGGCATTTGATACCTATCTGCGCCGGGGCGATGATACGCCGCTGCGCGGGCTGGAACTGGAAGCCAAGGGGCTTAGCACCCTGCAAGCGGCAGATGGCGGCTATCTGGTCGATCCGCAGACGGCGGAAGGGATCCGCTCGACGCTGGCCTCCTCGGCCTCGATCCGGGCAATTGCCAACGTGGTCACGGTCGAGGCGACATCCTTCGATGTGCTGATCGACCACAGCGATATCGGCAGCGGCTGGGCAACCGAGGCGAGCGAGATCACTGCCACCACCACGCCCAAGATCGACCGTATCCCGATCCGCCTGCATGAATTGTCGGCGATGCCCAAGGCCAGCCAGCGGCTGCTGGATGACAGCGCCTTTGATGTCGAGGGCTGGCTGGCCGAGCGCATCGCGCAACGCTTCATCCGTGCCGAGGCGGCGGCCTTCATCCACGGCGATGGCGCGGACAAGCCGCGCGGGTTTCTGGATCATTCGGCGGTGCCGCTGGAATTGTGGGAATGGGGCCATCTGGGCTATATCGCCACTGGTGCGGATGGCGATTTCGCCCCGGTCAATGCCTCTGACGCGATTGTCGATCTGGTCTATGCGCTGGATGCCACTTACCGCGCCAATGCGGTCTTCGTGATGAATTCCAAGACCGCAGGCGCAGTGCGCAAGATGAAGGATGCCGATGGCCGTTTTTTGTGGTCGGACGGGCTGGCGGCGGGGGAACCGGCGCGGCTGATGGGCTATCCGGTGCTGGTGGCAGAGGATATGCCCGATATCGGCCCGGACAGCACCGCGATTGCCTTTGGCGATTTCCGCGCGGGCTATACCATTGCCGAGCGCCCCGATCTGCGAGTGCTGCGCGACCCGTTCAGCGCCAAGCCGCATGTGCTGTTCTATGCCACCAAGCGCGTGGGCGGCGATGTGTCGGATTTCAAGGCGATCAAGCTTTTGAAATTCGCCGAAAGCTGAGGCTGACGGCCTGCCCGGCGCCAGGTTGCGCGCCGGGCAGGGCAGGCGGGCATGCGGCCCGCCCTCCCACCCCCGGCATGCCCGCCTGCCCTGATTTTCCCCTGATCTGACGCGCCCCGCGCAAGAGGCCCGACATGGAACTGATCGAGACCAGCCCCGTCCCGGCATCGGCCCTGCCGATATCCGCCCTGCGCGAGCATCTGCGCCTGTCTTCGGGCTTTGCCGATGACACCACGCAGGACGGGCTGCTGGAACATTATCTGCGCGCCGCCATTGCGCGCGTCGAAGGGCGCATCAGCCGTGCGCTTCTGTTGCGCGATTTCACCTGGCGGCTGGCACGCTGGCGCGATGATTATGCCCAGCGCCTGCCCATCGCGCCGGTTGCGGCCCTTCAGGGCGTGGTGCTGATTGACCGCGCGGGCAGTGAAACCCCGGTCGCGCCAGATCGTCTCCGGCTGGAAACCGACAGCGCCCGCCCGCGCCTGGTTGCGGCGGCCAGCGCGCTTCCGATGATCCCGTCAGGCGGGGCAGTGCGGATTGCGTTTTCGGCAGGGTTCGGCGCGGCCTGGGACGACATTCCCGCCGATCTGCGCCAGGCTGTGCTGCTGCTGGCCGCGCAATATTATGAGCGCCGCGACACGGGCGGCGCCGACTCCGATTTCGCGATTGCCGCGCTGTTGGAGCGCTGGCGCGATCTGCGGCTGGGGGGGCGGGCATGAGCGGCGCGCCGCAACTGACCCGCGCGCTGGTGCTGGAAAGCCCGGTCACGCTGCCCGACGGCGCGGGGGGCTTTGTCACTGGCTGGCAGCCCCTTGGCACGCATTGGGCCGCGATCCGCGCAGGCGGCGGGCGCGAACGTCTGGCCACGCTTGGCCCCTTGGGCGAGGTGCGGCTGCGCATCACGCTGCGCGCCGCACCGCATGGCTCTGACCGTCGCCCGCGCCCCGATCAGCGCTTTCGCGAAGGCGTGCGGATATTTCGCATTCTGGCGGTGGCAGAGGCCGACGCCCAGGGCCGCTATCTGATCTGCACCGCACAAGAGGAGACCCCGGCATGAGCTATGCCACAGCCCCCGCGCTGCAAACCGCGCTTTACCAGATGCTGAGTGCGGATGCCGAATTGCAGGCGCTGCTTGGGGGCGCGATCTATGATGCGATCCCGCCCGCCACGCCGCCTGCGACCTATCTGCTGATCGGCGCGGAAGAGGCGTTTGATGCCTCTGACAAGACCGGGCGCGGGGCCGAACACCGGCTGCGCTTCAGCGTCGTCACCAACGCCACCGGCTTTCTGGCCGCCAAGCAGGTGGCCGCGCGGCTGTGCGATCTGCTGGACGGCACGCCGCCCATGATGGCGCGCGGGCGGGTGGTGGCGATCTGGTTCGACCGGGCCGAGGCGCGCAAGCTGGAGGGCGACCAGACCCGCCGCATCGATCTGCGCTTTCGCGCGCGGGTAGAGGATGATGACTGATTTCCCCATATTCACGGAGGTGGCGCAATGGGCGCACAAAACGGCAAGGATTTGCTGATCAAGGTCGATATGACAGGCGACGGGCAATTCGAAACCCTGGCCGGGCTGCGCGCCACGCGCCTGTCCTTCAATGCCGAAACGGTCGATGTGACATCGCTGTCCAGCCAGGGCGGCTGGCGCGAATTGCTGGGCGGGGCGGGGGTGAAATCGGCCGCAATCTCGGGCGCGGGCGTGTTTCGCGATGCGGGCACGGATGAGCGCGCACGCGCGATCTTCTTCAATGGTGAAACGCCCGATTTTCAGGTCATCATCCCTGATTTCGGGGTGATTGAAGGGGCGTTCATGATCTCGGGGCTGGATTACGCGGGCAGCCATAATGGCGAGGCCACGTTTGAGCTTTCGCTGGCCTCTGCCGGTCGGCTGGATTTCGTGGCGGCGTGAACATGACCAACCCCTATGCAGGCGAAGTCCGGCTGGTGATTGACGGCACCCCGCATCGGCTGCGCCTGACCCTTGGCGCGTTGGCCGAGCTGGAAGCGGCGATGCAGGCCGACACCATCCTTGCGCTGGTCGAGCGGTTCGAGAGCGGGCAGATCGCCGCGCGCGATGTGCTGGTGCTGATCGTGGCGGGGTTGCGCGGGGGCGGCTGGAAGGGGCAGGCCGCCGATCTGCTAGAGGCAGAGATCGAAGGCGGGCTGCCCGCCGCCGCGCAGGCCGCCGCGGAATTGCTGGCGCGCGCCTTCACGCCCGCAAACGCGGCATGAGCGCGCGCCCTGCTTTTGACTGGCCCGCGCTGATGCGGCTGGGTCTGTGCGAATTGCGCCTGACCCCGCGCGATTTCTGGGCGCTGACGCCGGCTGAACTGATGATCTGCCTGGGCCTTGACAGCGCCCCAGCCCCCCTGACCCGTGCGCGGCTGGAAGAACTGGCCGCGCGCTTTCCTGACCATGCGAAAGGGCCGCAAGAATGACCCGAATTTCCGATATGGAGGCGCAGATTGACGCGCTGGAGGCCCGGCTGGGCCAGACCGGCGGTCTGGTAGCAGAGTTTGACCGCGAACTGGCGCAGCTTGGCCGATCCCTGACCTTTACCGGGCGCGAGGTGGCGAGCCTGTCGCGCAGTTTCGGCACCGGGCTGCGGCGCGCCTTTGACGGGGTGGTGTTTGACGGGTTGCGGCTGCAGGACGCGCTGCGCGGGGTCGCGCAATCAATGTCGCGCAGTGTCTATAACACCGCGATGCGCCCCATTCAGAACGCCTTTGGCAGTGCTCTGGCGCAGGGCGTGACAGGCGCGATGGGCGCGCTGATGCCCTTTGCGCAAGGCGGCGCGTTCAGCGCAGGCCGCGTGATGCCCTTTGCCAAGGGGGGCGTGGTGTCGCAGGCGACGCTGTTTCCCATGCGCGGGGGCGGCGCGACCGGGCTGATGGGAGAGGCCGGGCCAGAGGCGGTTTTGCCGCTTTCGCGCGGCCCTGACGGGCGGCTGGGGGTGCAGGCGGCGGGCGCTCGCGGGGGCGGGCCAGTGCATGTGACCTTCAACATCCAGACCCCCGATGTTGCGGGTTTCAATCGCAGCCAGAGCCAGATCGCCGCGCAGATGAGCCGCCTGCTGGCGCAGGGCAACCGCAATCGCTAAGGAAAACGACGCCATGCAATCTGGAAGCGATGCTTCAGGGCTGTCGCCTGCTGCGACTGCTGCGCTTCAACCGATGCGATGACTGCCAGCGCCCCTGCCACACCCGCCAAAGCACCATCTTCACCACCCAAAAAGGGCCGCATGACATGGCATTTCATGAAGTCAGATTTCCCCCCACGCTGAGTTTCGGCGCGCTGGGCGGGCCGGAACGTCGCACAGAGATTGTCGAGCTTGCCAACGGGTTTGAAGAACGCAACACCCCCTGGATGGCCTCGCGTCGGCGCTATGACGCAGGCACCGGGCTGCGCAAGCTTGATGATCTGGAACTGCTGATCGCATTTTTTGAAGCCCGCGCCGGGCGCTTGCACGGGTTTCGCTGGAAGGATTGGGGCGATTACCGCTCTGCCCCGGCGTCAAGACCCATCACCGGCTTTGACCAGCTTCTGGGTCATGGCGATGGCGTCAGCCGCAGTTTCGCGCTGCGCAAGGGCTATGCGTCGGGTGCGCAGACCTATTGGCGCAAGATCACCAAACCCGTGGCGGGCAGCCTGCGCGCGGCAGTGGGCGAGACCGAACTGGCCCTGGGCGAGGATGTCAGCGTCGATGCCGCCAGCGGCATTGTGACCTTCAAACGCGCGCCCGAAACCGGGACGGAACTGCGCGCGGGGTTCGAATTTGACGTGCCGGTGCGCTTTGACAGCGATCTGTTGCAGCTTTCCGTGGCCAGCTTCCGCGCAGGCGAAGTGCCCAAAGTCCCGGTGATCGAGGTGCGGGCATGACCCTGCGTGATCATCTGGCCAGCGGGGCCACGACCATTGCGCGGGCCTGGGCGCTGAAGCGTGCCGACGGGCTGCAGCTTGGCTTTACCGATCATGACCGCGATCTGGAATTTGACGGGCTTTTGTTCCGCGCCAGCGCGGGGCTGTCGGCGCGCGCGCTGGAGCAGGTGACAGGGCTGGCGGTGGATAACTCCGAAGCGGTGGGCGCGCTGGTCGATGCCGGTCTGACCGAGGCCGATATCACCGCCGGGCGCTATGACGGGGCGGAACTGGTGATCTGGCAGGTGAACTGGGCCGCGCCCGATCAGCGCCAGGTGATCTTTCGCGGCTCCTTGGGCGAGATCACGCGCGAAGGGGGCGCGTTTCGCACCGAATTGCGCGGGCTGTCGGAAGCGCTGAATATCGCCAGCGGGCGGGTCTATCACGCCGACTGCGCGGCCAGCCTTGGCGATGCGGCCTGCGGCTTTGATCTGGACGCCCCCGGCTTTCATGCCACGGCCCCCCTGCTGGGCGCGAAGGGCGCGACATTGCGCCTTGCCCCGCTGGCGGGCCTGGCCGAGGGCTGGTTTGCGCAAGGCACGGTTACGGTCCAGACCGGGCAGGCGGCAGGGCTGGCGGGGCAGGTGCGCTTTGACCGCGTCGAAGATCAGGCGCGGGTCATCACGCTGTGGTCGCAATTGCGCGCGCCCCTTGCCGCAGGCGATCAGGTGATTTTGCGCGCAGGCTGCGACAAGCGCGCGGAAACCTGCCGGCTGAAATTCAACAACTTTCTCAATTTTCGCGGCTTTCCGCATATTCCGGGGGATGACTGGATGACCGCCTATCCCCGCCAGGGCCAGCCCAATCGGGGTGGCCCGATAAGGGGGTAGCGGCAATGTCGGGGGCCGGACAGGGGGCGAAGGGGGCGCGGGGGGGGGGGCGGGTTGACCGCGCGCGGGCCGGGGCCGATTGCGCCAGGGCGGTGGCCGGCCCCCCCGGGGGGG
>JAFIEF010000057.1 GCA_020832655.1 Paracoccaceae bacterium | reverse complement strand
ATCTGGATATGTTGCAGGCGCATATGCTCTATTCCGACAAGCCCTTCATGGGGTCAGTAACGGAACCTGTGCGCGCCTCCGACTCGGTCGAGATGGCCAAGCTGCTGTTCGGGGCCGATTTCGTTGATCAGAACACTGTGATGACCTCGCTGATCAACATCAACTCGCCGCTGACATTTGACTCGGTGATGATGGGCGCGCTGGAGGTTTATGCGCGGGCGGGTCAGGCCTGCATCATATCGCCGTTTATCGTCGGCGGCGCGATGGCCCCCACCACAGTTGCAGGCACGCTGACCCAGGTGCTGGCAGAGGTGCTGGCGGGCGTGGCCTATAGCCAGCTTGTCCGCCCCGGCGCGCCGGTGATCATGGGCGCGTTCGTGACCTCGATCGACATGAATAGCGGCGCACCCACATTCGGCACCCCCGAAGCCGCGCTGATCACCTATGGCGCGGGCCAACTGGCGCGTAGGCTGGGGTTGCCCTATCGGTCAGGCGGGTCATTCTGCGGGTCAAAACTGCCCGATGCACAGGCCGCTTATGAAACCGCCAACAGCCTGAACATGGCGCTGCTGGCGGGTGTCAATTTCATGCTGCATAGCTGCGGCTGGCTGGAAGGCGGGCTGGTGGCGTCTTACGAGAAATTCGTCATGGATGCCGATCAGCTTGGCGCGCTGCACGGGATCGCGCGCGGGGTGGATTTGTCGGAAAACGGTCAGGCGATGGATGCCATCCGCGAGGTCGGTCCGGGCGGGCATTATCTGGGCTGCGCCCATACCCAGGCCAATTTCAAGGATGCGTTCTGGCGCAGCGATCTGCTGGATTACAAACCCTTCGAGACATGGGAGGATGAGGGCGCGCGCGACACCCAGGCACTGGCAACAGTGCGGGTGACGAAGCTGCTGGCTGACTACCAGCAACCCGCGCTGGACCCGGCCATTGCCGAGGCGATCCAGTCCTATATCGACCAGCGCAAGGCATCCGAACCCGACGCATTCGGGTAAGCCCCTTGCGCGCGATGACTATTGCATGTCGGGGCGGGTTGTCCGGCCGGAACGCTGCGCGTGCAGTCAGGACACACCAGACCCGTCAGGAAACAACATAGCGCATGCGGGGGGGGGGCTGGCTGCTGCGGATTGCGGCAGATCAGGTGGGCGAGGCCGGGTCCGGATCACCCGGGCCTTGATCCGCGGCGCGACCTGCATTGAGGTTGCCGCGCGCGGTGTTGACCGCGTTTCGAACACTCGCCGGTGGCGATATTGTCCGGGCAAGTGCCGTGTTCAAAGCCCCCGCAAGGCTGCCGCGAACCTCATTGCGCTGTTCCCAGGGCACATTTTCGCTTGCAGTCGTGACCGCATCAACCACCAGCCCCAACCCGAATGTGGTAAATCCCAGACGGTTGGCGCGAAGCCCCGCCACGATTCTCTCGATCAAGGGTCCACAATCTGCCGGTGATGACGCACAGACCGTTTCAAGGCTGAGAATCTGCTGGTTGAGCTCTTCGCGCGTTTGCGACTGTGCCAATTGCGGTGTCAACAACACAAATGACATAAGTGCCGCAACGATGCCTGACCTGAAGCTCATGGGATCCCCCTTTCGCTGAATGCCCCCAGTGTCAAGGTCACGAAAAGAGATGTCAACATCTGCGATACATGAAATCATGCTGCCCCTGAACGCAGCCTTGCAACCCGGCAGTGCGGGCCTTTTGCGCAAGCCATGCCGCCAGGGCGCGAAAAGGGCGCGGGCGCAGACGCGCCTTACAACTGCCCCGTTTCGGCGCTAGAGTGACGCCACGAAAGTCATTCGAGCGGGTGAAATGGGCAGGTCGCCGACGCAAGGTCACAGCACAACGCAGGATGTGCGCCGCCGCCGGGTGTTCTATATTCCCGGCTATGACCCGTTTCCGCCGCGCCGCTACCGCGAATTGTATCGCACCGAATCCGCGCATCAGGCGCGGATTTCCGGCTACAGCATAAGCCAGCGCCCCAAATCGGGCGATGGTCCCTATGGCTGGGTGGTTGCCAGCCATGTCGAGGGGGCAGGAACCGAAAGCGAGATCAATATCCTTGAATGGTCCGATATCGTGCGCGACTCGATGCAGGCGGGGATATTGGCCACCTATCTTCTGCTGGCGCGCACGGCGTGGATCTATATTTCGACCGGGGCGATCTTTCGGCTGTTCCGGCTGCGCGCGGGGCCGGGCATTGCGGCGATGTATCCGGTGGTGATGCTGCTGGGCCAGCTTGCCACGGCGCTGGCGGCGGCGGGGCTGCTGGGCTGGGGGCTGGCGCATCTGCTGCCTGCATGGCTGGCCTATCTGCTGGGTCTGGGCGTGGTGCCCCCCATCCTGCACGGGTTTCGCAAGATCGATGGCAAATTCTTTGTGCATTACCTGCTTCTGGACTTCGCCTTTACAGCCAAGCACAAGGGCCGCAACCCGCCAGAGCTGGAAGCGCGTCTGGACGAATTTGCCGCGCTGATCGGGGACGCGCTGCGCGACCGGGATCTGGACGAGGTTCTGGTGGTGGGCCACTCATCGGGCGTGCATCTGGGGGTGTCGGTTCTGGCACGGATGATCCGCGCGGGGCTGCCGCAAGGGCGCGCAAGGCTTGCCTTCCTGTCGCTGGGCCATGCTGTGCCGATGCAGTCCTACCTGCCGCAAGCGCAGGGCTTGCGCGAGGATCTGCGCTATCTTTCCACCCGCTCGGAACTGTTCTGGCTGGATGTCACCGCGCCGGGTGATGGCTGCTGCTATGCGCTGTGCGATCCGGTCTCTGCCTCTGGTGCGGCGCCTGCACAGGGCAAGCGCTGGCCGCTGGTGATTTCCGCCGCCTTCACCCAAAGCCTGCGGCCAGAAACCCATCGCAAATACAAACGGCGCTATTTCCGGCTGCATTTCCAGTATCTTTGCGCCTTTGATGCGCCGAAGGATTACGATTATTTCCTGATCACCGCAGGGCCGCTATCATTGCAGGCGCGCTATCAGGGCCGCAAGCCTTCGGCCAGTGTCAGCTATGCCTGTTATCTGCCGCAATCGGAGCGGCTGACATGACGCGCCCGCCCATGCCCGCGCATCGCCCCAACAAGGTGCCGCTCTGGCGCCATCTGGCGCTGTTTCGCCGCGACATCCTGTCAACCCAGCCCGCCAGGCTTTACCGCGCCAAGATGGCCGAAGTGAAGCTGCCCTTCCTGCATTCGGTGATGGTCAACACCCCCGATCTGGTGCGGCTGGTATTGCAGGAACGGCCCCGTGATTTTCCGAAGTCGGAACGTGTGCGCGAGGGCTTGCGGCTGCTCTTGGGCAATTCGGTCTTTGTTACCAATGGCCCGGTCTGGGAACGCCAGCGCCGCATCATCGACCCGGCATTCGAGGGCGGGCGGTTGCACAAGACCTTCCCCGCCATGTGGCAGGCCGCGCAGGCCAGCGCGGCAAGGCTGCAGCCGGGCGAGGTCGAGATCGAGGAGGCGATGAGCCATGCCGCCGCCGATGTGATCTTTCGCACGCTGTTTTCCGTACCGATCGAGGATCAGACCGCCGCACAGGTCTATCGCGCCTTTCGCGCGCATCAGCGCAGCGCGCCAATCCTGAACCTTGCCGCGCTGATCCCGTTGCCGCGATGGGTGCCGCCCATCTTTCCCCGCCAGACGCGCGAAACCGCAGCACGTATCCGCGCGTTGATCACAGAAATGACCGCCGCGCGGATGGAAGATATCCGCACAGGCCGCGCGCCCGATGATCTGGCGACCAAGATCATGACCACCCCTGACCCCGAAACGGGCATCTGCTTCGACACCGAAGAAATGGTCGATCAGGTCGCGATCTTCTTTCTGGCGGGGCATGAAACCAGTGCCTCGGCGCTGGCCTGGACGCTCTATCTGATTGCCACCCATCGCGACTGGCAGGCCCGGCTGGCCGCAGAGGCGCGCGCGCTTTCGCCCTACATTGCCAAGGGCACCACGCCTGAATTCGCGGTGCTGCGACAATTCCCGCTGATCCGCGACACCTTCCGCGAAGCGCTGCGGCTTTACCCGCCGGTGCCGATGCTGGTGCGTGAAACCACCCGCACAGAGGAATTCCGCAGCCGCAAGCTGGGGGTCGGGGCGCAGGTGATCATCAGCCCCTGGCATATGGGTCGGCATGAAGATATCTGGCCCGACCCGCATGAGTTTCGCCCCGAACGCTGGCAGAAAGCTGCCAACAAGCCCCGCCAGCGCGATGCCTTCCTGCCCTTTTCCGCCGGGCCACGGGTCTGCACCGGCGCGGGATTTGCGATGGCCGAAGCGGTGCTGATCCTGGCGCGGCTGCTGCATGACTGGCAGTTCAGGGCCATCGCGGGGCGCGATCCGGTGCCGATGGCACAGATGACCGTGCGCGCGCGCGATGGGATCTGGTTGGAATTGCGGCGACGTCCGCCCGCTGACTGAGCGTTTCCGCCATCCGGTTTGTGCCACCTTCGTGCCATATCATCGCCGAAACGTCATGCAATCTTGCCATGATCACTGACTGATCGGGGGCATCCATGTCCACGCACTGCTTTGAAGACAGGCTCGGTCGCTTCCTGCGGGTAGATGATGGTGCCGTGACCACAGATTGGGTTGTGCTGATGGCTGGCATTGTCGGGCTGGTCATGGGGGCGTTCGGTTCCGTCAGGACCGGAGTTGTCGACCTGTCCAGCCAGATCGGCGCCAGCATTCACCAGGCAGAACCTGACAGAGCGAACAGTTTCACCTATACACTTCTGTCGCTGAGCGCGGACAATGCCGATCACCTGATCGCTTTCCACGGTGCCAATAACACGGATGATCAGCTGCTACAGTCCTATTCGGCACGGGTCTAGAACGCGATCAACGCCATGACCAACGCCGAGGATGCGGCGACGCAGATAGACTATGCCTATGTCTTTGAACAGGCGCTGATCAATCGCGATATCGCGCCAGCGTCGGAACATGGTGCATCGGTGCAGGATCTGGTCGCGATGTATCACGCGCTATAGCCATGCCGGAAGCCGGGCGCCACGGTTATGGCGTGCTCAGGGCGCGCTGATCTGTCCGCCCCCCACCGCTGCGGCAACCCCGGTCGTGCCGGGGCCGGAGGTCGGCAGGCCGCGCGCCACCCGCACCGCAAGATAGGCGAAGGCCTGGGCTTCGAGCATGTCACCATCCAGCCCCACAGCCTCGACCGGGTCGATGCGGCAGCTCAGGCGGGCCGCAATACGCCCCATCAGATCGGCATTATGCCGCCCGCCCCCGCTGACCAGAACCCGCGCGGGCGGTTCGGGGAAATGCACAAACGCCTCTGCCACTGCAGCGGCGGCGCATTCGGCCAGTGTCGCGGCGGCATCGGCATCAGACAGATGCGCGACCTTCGCTGCCAGTCCGGGAAAGGCGCGATCCAGCGATTTGGGGGGCATGCGGTGGAAATAGGGATCGTTCAGGAAAGCGGCCACAACACCCTTGTCAGCCTGACCTTGCGCCGAGAGCGCCCCACCATCATCGCAGGGCAGGCCCAGCCGCGCCATGCACAGATCATCCAGCGGCGCATTGGCAGGCCCAGTGTCAAAGGCCAGTAGCGCGCCTGGCTCTTCTGGTCCCACGCGCGACGGGTCCACCCATGTCACATTGCCCACCCCGCCCAGATTGAGGAAGACCAGCGGCGCATCCGCGCCGATATGGCGCGCCAGCGCAAAGTGATAAAAGGGCGCAAGTGGTGCCCCTTGCCCGCCCAACTGGATGTCGGAGCTGCGAAAATCCCACACCACCGGATAGCCCGCAATCAGCGCCAGAACCGCGCCCGACCCGGCCTGATGCGTGCCACGCCCGCGCGGCTCATGCGCCAGCGTCTGACCATGAAAGCCCGCGATCTGGACATCGTCAAACCGCGCCATGATCTGGGCATGCGCGGTCTCGACCAGTTCGGCGGCGGCCTCTACCCCGTCTTCGCCGGGCCAGCGCCCCAGCGCCGCGCGCAGCACGGCGCGTTCCCCAGCGCTATAGGGGCGATAGGCAGTCGGGCCGAAGCTGTGGATCACCTCGCCATCGGTTTGCAGAATGGCAGCATCCACCCCGTCAAGCGATGTGCCCGACATCATCCCCAAAGCTGTCACGATCTCGGCCTTCAACATGGGCTTTTCCTTGGATGCCTGCACCGCTATAGAACGTCTAATCTGCCTTTCAGGACAAGCGAAAATGACCTACCATCCGAAATCAGAGTTTCTGCACACCCTGCAAGCGCGTGGCTTTCTGGCCGATTGCACCGATCTGCAAGGTCTGGACGAGGCGCTGATCAAGGGGGTGGTGCCAGCCTATATCGGCTATGACGCCACGGCAAAATCGCTGCATGTGGGGCATCTGCTGAACATCATGCTGCTGCGCTGGCTGCAGAAAACCGGGCACAAGCCGATCACGCTGATGGGTGGCGGCACCACCAAGGTGGGCGACCCCAGCTTCCGGTCCGAGGAACGCCCCCTGCTGGATGGGGCAGCCATTGCGGCCAATATCGATGGCATGCAGCAGGTCTTCGCCAAATACCTGCGCTATGATGACAGCGCCGATGGGGCGATCATGCTCGACAATGCCGAATGGCTGGACGGGCTGAACTATCTGGAGTTCCTGCGCGATGTGGGCCGCCATTTCAGCGTCAACCGGATGCTGAGCTTTGACTCGGTCAAGACGCGGCTGGACCGGCAGCAATCGCTCAGCTTTCTGGAATTCAACTACATGATCCTGCAAGCCTATGATTTCGTGGAAATTCATCGCCGCTATGGCTGCCTGTTGCAGATGGGCGGGTCGGATCAATGGGGCAACATCGTCAGCGGGATCGATCTGGCGCGGCGGATTGCGGATGCCGATCTCTTTGGCCTGACCACGCCCCTGCTGACCACCTCGGACGGGCGCAAGATGGGTAAATCGGCCGGTGGCGCGATCTGGCTGAATGCAGATATGCTGTCGCCTTATGAATTCTGGCAGTTCTGGCGCAACACCACCGATGCCGATGTCGGGCGCTTCCTGAAGCTTTACACCGAACTGCCGGTCGAAGAATGCGACCGGCTGGGCGCGCTGCAAGGGTCAGAGATCAACGCAGCCAAGATCATTCTGGCCAATCAGGTCACAACGCTGTGCCACGGGGCCGAAGCCGCGCAGACTGCCGAAACCACCGCGCGCGAGGTGTTCGAAAAGGGCGGATTGGGCGATGATCTGCCTCGGCTGGAACTGACCCTTGCCGAACTGGGTGACGGAATGTCGATGGCGCAGCTATTTGCCCGCAGCGGGCTGGCGAAGTCGGGCAAGGACGCCAAGCGCCTGATCGCCGAAGGGGGCGCGCGCGCCAATGATCTGCCTGTCAGCGATGCCGGGCATATGCTGTGCGCCGGCGATCTGGCAGAGCCGATGAAACTGACCGCCGGCAAGAAGCGCCATGCGCTTGTCGTTCTGGTCGCAGGTTAGATCGGCGCGATGGCGGGGCGCGGTTCAGACAAGGGCGACATGCTGGCGCGTCTGGCGAACTGGTTTCTGAACCACGACCCGCGCCATGCCGCGCCCGTGCAACCCCGCCGCGCGGCACACAGCACCGCCCCCCCCAAACCCGCCAGCGGCAAGCCGCCGCACAAGCTGGCGCGGCGCATCAGGCGCTTGCGCAACAAGCTGAAATACAGCCTCAAGCGGCTGGAACTGGTCGAGCGTCATGTGCAGCTCCACCGCGAACATATCGCGCAGCTCAACACCCATGCCCAAAGGCTGGAGGAGATGCTGCATCAGACGGGCCACCCGGATATCGCGGAAATCGCCCTCTTCTTGCCCGCCCAGCCCTATGACAACCCCGCCCCCACAGGCACGCCTTATGTCAAGACCTACAAACCGCACAAGCACATCACGGCCTTGAACAGTGCGCAAGCCCTGCGGCTGGAAAGCGCCTGCCTGCTCAGCCTGACTGCCGGGGGCGATGGCGCACAGCATTTTCCTTGCGTGCATAAGGTGGACCCGCAGACCAATCTTTTGTTGATCAGCGATTGCGGGCTGTCGCTGAAAGCGCGCGAAATGCGCCTCCCGATCAGCAAGCGCGCCTATTTCGCGCAGGCCGAACGTATTGCCGAACAACTTGATCACTGCGGGATCTGGCATCTGGATCTGATGAATACCGGGCAAAACTTGTGTTTTTCCGAAGACGGTATCATGCGCCTGATTGATTTCGATATCGCCTATCACCCTGATCTGCCGGTCATGTCGGGCAGTATTGCCGCGCGGCTGGAAAAAGCGCGCGCGCGCTATACCACGCCCGGTGCGCTGCTGCGCAAGCATGCGGCGCAGCTCTACAAGCAGTGCAAGTAAGCTTTTGCTTACAATAATTGGTTTTATTACAATGATATGAATTTCGCAGTTAAACCAAAACATTACCCTTGTGACGCATCACTACCGTTCCCACGGATTGCGCCGCTTCCACGGGCTGGGGTGAGTGCGCTTGCTGCGCCCGGTGCGGGGCACATTGCTTCGTGCAAGGCGATAGCGCGCTTCGGGATGGGGCGGCTGGCCCAGACAGCGCGCCCAGAAACCCGTGCCACCCATGCGCAGCCATAACGGCGCTGACAGCGCGATCCCGGCCAGAAACCCACCCGCATGCGCCCAATAGGCCACCCCGCCAATATCGGCCGGGGTGCTCAGCCCGCCCAGAAGCTGCAACGTAAACCAGCCCCCCAGCACCACCCAGGCCGGGGCCGGGATGATCCGGTAAAGGATGATCAGGAACAAGAACAGGTCGATGCGCGCGCGCGGGTAGAACAGCAGATAGCCGCCCAACACCCCCGCAATCGCCCCCGACGCCCCGACCATAGGGATATGGGAGTCCGGCTCTGCCCAGTATTGCAACAGGCCCGCCATCACCCCGCAGGTCAGATAGAAGCCCAGAAATTTCCAACGCCCCCAGACCTCTTCCATGTTGTTGCCGAAGATCCACAGGAACAGCATGTTGCTGCCCAGATGCAGCAAACCGCCATGCAGGAACTGATGCGTCAGCAGGCTGTACCAGCCCTGCCCGGCACTGATCCGTGCCGGAACCATGCCCCAGTCGGAAAAGAAGCGCATCAGCGCGCGCTCATGCGCGAAGAGTTCGGCATAGCTGAAGAACACAAGGATATTGGCCGCCATCAGCAGATAGGTGACATAGGGGCGCTGATGCGTCGGGTTGTGGTCTCGGATCGGGATCAGCATGCTGCGCCCTCCGGAACAAATGCGCGCCCGCACAAAGTGTTCGGGCGCGCAATTTTCTGTGGTGCCGACCAAACCGCCAGCGGTGATACCAAAGCGGTCAATCGGCCGTCAGCAAGGGGGGCGATTTGCCCGACAAGCGCTTGACATCCGGCCCGCTGATCGTCAGTGCGATCTTGCCGTCGCGCAGATGCACATGCACCAGTCCGCCCTTGGCCAGCTTGCCAAACAGCAACTCCTCTGCCAGCGGCTTCTTGATATACTCCTGGATGACGCGGGCCAGAGGCCGCGCGCCCATCTTGTCGTCATATCCCTTCTCGGCCAGCCATTCCGCGGCTTCCGGGGCCAGATCGATGGTGACATCGCGATCCAGAAGCTGCGCTTCCAGTTGCAGCACGAATTTGTCGACCACTCGCAGGATCACCGATTTCGGCAGCGGCGCAAAGCTGATCACCGCATCCAGCCGGTTGCGGAATTCCGGTGTGAAGGTGCGTTCGATTGCGGCGGTATCCTCTCCCTCGCGCCGGTCGCGGCCAAAGCCGATGGCCGCCTTGGCCTGTTCGGTGGCACCGGCATTCGAGGTCATGATCAGGATCACATTGCGGAAATCGACGGTCCGGCCATTATGGTCGGTCAGCTTGCCGTGATCCATCACCTGCAACAGGATGTTGTAGACATCCGGATGTGCCTTCTCGATTTCATCAAGCAGAAGCACGCAATGCGGATGCTGGTCCACGCCATCGGTCAGCAGCCCACCCTGATCAAACCCCACATAGCCCGGAGGCGCGCCAATCAGGCGCGACACGGCGTGCTTTTCCATGTATTCTGACATGTCAAAGCGCAAAAGCTCCACGCCCAGCGTGTCCGAAAGCTGCTTGGCCACTTCGGTTTTGCCCACCCCTGTCGGCCCCGCAAACAGGTAATTGCCGATGGGTTTTTCCGGCTCGCGCAGCCCCGCGCGCGCCAGCTTGATCGCCGAGGAAAGCGCCTCGATCGCGGCGTCTTGCCCGAACACCACCCGCTTCAGCGTGGCTTCCAGATCGCGCAGCACTTCGGCATCATCCTTCGAGACATTCTTGGGCGGGATGCGCGCAATCTTGGCGACCACGGCCTCGATCTCTTTGGGGCTGATGGTCTTGCGGCGTTTGGAATCGGGCAACAGGTGCTGCGCCGCCCCGGCCTCGTCAATCACATCAATTGCCTTGTCGGGCAGCTTGCGGTCATTGATGTAGCGCGCCGACAATTCCACCGCGATCTTGATCGCATCATTGGTGTAACGGATGTCGTGGTGCTTTTCGAAATAGGGTTTCAACCCCATCAGGATCTTGATGCTGTCTTCCACTGTCGGTTCGACCACATCGATCTTCTGGAACCGGCGCGACAGCGCGCGATCCTTTTCGAAATGCTGGCGGAACTCCTTGTAGGTGGTCGACCCCATGCAGCGCAGCTTGCCGCCCTGCAGCGCGGGTTTGAGCAGGTTCGAGGCATCCATCGCCCCGCCAGAGGTTGCGCCTGCGCCGATCACAGTGTGAATTTCATCAATGAACAGCACCGCATCCGGGTGGTCTTCCAGCTCCTGCATGACGGATTTCAGCCGTTCCTCGAAATCGCCGCGATAGCGTGTGCCCGCCAACAGCGCGCCCATATCCAGCGAAAAGATGGTCGAGCGCGACAGCACATCGGGGGTGTCCCCCTCTACTATCTTTTTGGCCAGACCTTCGGCGATGGCGGTCTTGCCCACGCCGGGGTCGCCCACCAGCAGCGGGTTGTTCTTGCGGCGGCGGCACAGCACCTGGATGCAGCGCTCGACCTCTGCGGCGCGGCCGATCAGCGGGTCCACCTCGCCCTCTCGTGCCTTGGCGTTCAGATCGACGCAGTATTTGCCCAGCGCAGTTTCCTTCTGCTTTTCGGACGTGGTCTCTGCCTGCTCGACCTCCTCTTCGGCGCCGGAAACGGGCCGCGCTTCTGAAAAGCTGGGGTTCTTGGCCACCCCATGCGCGATGAAATTCACCGCGTCATAGCGCGTCATATCCTGTTCCTGCAGGAAATAGGCAGCGTTGGATTCGCGTTCGGCGAAGATGGCGACCAGCACATTTGCGCCCGTCACCTCGTTGCGGCCAGAGCTTTGCACATGGATCGCCGCGCGCTGGATGACACGCTGGAACGCGGCGGTCGGCACCGCTTCGGACCCTTCGACATCGGTAACCAGCGAGGACAGCTCATCATCGATGAACTCATTTAGCGTGGCGCGAAGCTGGTTGAGATCGACATTGCAGGCCTGCATCACGCGGCTGGCATCGGGTTCATCCACCAGCGACAACAGCAGATGTTCCAGCGTTGCGAATTCGTGCCGCCGGGAATTGGCCAGCGCCAGCGCCCCGTGGATGGATTGCTCCAGAGTGGAAGAAAATGATGGCACGTCGGACGCTCCTGTATTGGTTGACCCGTCGGATAGGCTCCTTGGGGTCAGTCTCGCCTCGTTATATTAAACTTCGGTTTTATTTGCCCGCGATCAAGTCTTTTCTGTTCAACTTTTCAGCGATACGCTGAAATGAGTCGATTGTAACACATCCATGCGCGCCAAAGGGTCAGAAAGCATCTTTCAACTGGCGCAGATGCGCAAATACAGCGCCATCGCCCTGATCTGCCATGCCCAGCGCGGCCTTCATCCGCGCATCCCCCGCGCGCAGGAAGGGGTTGGTGGCCTTTTCCAGCGCAAGGCTGGCCTGCGCCATCGGCTGGCCTGCTGCGCGGGCGTCGTCAAAACCCTTGATGCGCGCGCGCAAATCCGGGTTGTCGGCATCAACGCTTTGCGCGAAGGCTGCATTGCCGCTGGAATAGTCATGCCCCGAACAGATCAGCGTGTCATCGGGCAAGGCCATCAGCTTGCACAGGCTGTCCCACATCTGTTCGGCACTGCCTTCGAACAGCCGCCCGCATCCCAACGCCATCAGGCTGTCGGCGGTGAAGGCCAGCTTGCTGTCGGGGAAGTGAAAGGCGATATGGCCTACGGTATGACCCGGCACCTCCAGCACGCGCCCTGCTTCGCTGCCGATCTCGACCCGGTCGCCCTGTGCCAGCGCAAGGTCCAGCGGCGGCAGGCGATGGGCATCAGCCGCCGCGCCCCAGACCCGCGCGCCGGTCTCTGCGCGCAGCGCCTCGACCCCGCCGATATGGTCGTGGTGATGATGCGTGATCAGGATATCCGACAACTGCCAGCCCTTCTGCGCCAGCGCCGCTTGGATAGGGGCCGCATCGGGCACATCGACCACAGCCGTTGCGCCGGTTTCTTCATCATGCAGAAGATAGGCGTAATTGTCCTGAAGGCATGGCACGCTGTGCAACACAAAGGGCATGGTGTTTTCCCGTTCATCGATTAGGTTGTGGTCCAGACTGCGCCATCAGGCCAGCATGTGCAACCGGCCGATTTGAAAGCCCTGAAGGACGAGTCATGCATCACGATGTTTGTGCGCTGCGCGATTTCTATTACACCACCTCGCTGGGCCGTGCGGCGCAAAAGGCACTTCGCGATCAGCTGCGCGCGCAGTGGCCCGATGCCGGGAAAATGGCGGTTGCAGGCTTTGGCTTTGCTGTCCCGCTGCTGCGCCCCTTCCTGCCCGATGCCGCGCGCGTCATCGCGCTGATGCCCGCACAGCAAGGGGTGATGCACTGGCCCGCCGAGGCCGCCAATCATTCCGCCCTGGTCGAGGAAACAAGCTGGCCGCTGGCCAGTGACAGCATTGACCGGCTGTTGCTGCTGCATGGGCTGGAAACGTCGGAACGCCCGGCGGCGCTGCTGGAAGAGGCAGCGCGTGTGCTGAAGGTGGGCGGCGAGGCAATGATCATCCTGCCCAACCGATCCGGGCTGTGGGCGCGCCGTGATGGCACGCCTTTCGCGCTGGGGCGGCCCTATTCGCTGGGCCAGATCGAGACATTGCTGAAGGATCACGGTTTTGCCGTCGAAGGGCACAGCGCGGCGTTGTTCTTTCCACCTCGCGACAGCGCGCGCTGGCTGCATTGGGCGATGGCGATCGAAAGGCTGGGGCGCAGGCTGTCGCGCTACCACGCGGGCGGGGTGCTGATGGTGGCGGCGCGGCGCATCCCCGACCAACCGCGCCCGTCAGGTTCTGCAGTCAAGGAACGCAAGCCCTTGCGGGTTCTGGACGGGGTGCGCCAACCGGGCACACGCCCGGCATGGTAGCGGATCACATGGCAGCAGCGCGAAACGAAATTGCGGGAATCAGCGCGCGGATTTGCACTTGTCACTGGCCCGGACACGCTTGCGCAAAAATGCCGCATCGATCATATTCGCGTAGCAAGGCTTCAACAAATGTCACTTTTCACCACATGAATGCGCATTTTTCTTTCTGGTAGCGCCCCGACTGGATGGCCTTCGCGGTTGCGGCAGGGGTAGACCTCTGCTAAACCCGCGCCGATTTCACATGCCGCGCAAGACTTGCACTCATGGCACCTGCCCAGCGCGAGGGGGGTGCAAAGCACAGATGGAAGGGTGGACGTGTCCGAACCAGCTTCGATCTCTTCTGGGATTGCCCAGCGATACGCGACGGCCATTTTCGAGCTGTCGAAAGAAACGAAATCCCTCAAGGCACTGGAAAACGATGTTGACGCGCTGGATGGCGCGCTGACCCAAAGTGCCGATCTGCGCAGCCTGATCACATCGCCGGTCTATTCGCGCGAGCAGGTTGCCGGGGCCATCACAGCGGTTGCCGGCAAGATGAAGCTGTCCAAGACAGTTGCTGGCGCGCTTGGGGTTATGGCGTCAAAGCGCCGCCTGTTCACACTGCCACAGGTTCTGGCCGCACTGCGCGCCATGATCGCCGAGGAAAAAGGCGAAGTCACCGCCGAGGTGACAGCCGCGCGGCCACTGACCAAGGAACAGGAAGCAGACCTTGTCAAGACGCTGAAAGCGCGTGTCGGCAAGGAGATCAAACTCAAGCTGGCCGTCGATGAAAGCCTTATCGGCGGTCTTGTCATCAAAGTGGGTTCGCAAATGATCGACACGTCGATTCGCGCGCGGCTCGCGGCCCTCAAGAACACTATGAAAGAGGTCGGATAAATGGGTATCCAAGCAGCAGAGATTTCTGCGATCCTGAAGGAACAGATCAAGAATTTTGGTCAGGATGTCGAAGTCGCAGAAGTGGGCCGCGTGTTGTCGGTCGGTGACGGGATTGCGCGTGTGCACGGCCTGGACAATGTGCAGGCGGGTGAAATGGTAGAGTTTCCCGGCGGCATTCGTGGCATGGCGCTGAACCTTGAACAGGACAATGTCGGCATCGTGATCTTCGGCGATGACCGCGGCATCAAGGAAGGCGACACGGTCAAGCGCACCAAATCCATCGTGGATGTGCCTGTGGGCGACGAGCTTCTGGGCCGCGTGGTTGATGGTCTGGGCAACCCGATTGACGGCAAGGGCGAGATCAAGACCACCAATCGTTCGGTGGCCGATGTGAAAGCCCCCGGCATCATCCCGCGCAAATCGGTGCATGAACCGATGGCAACCGGCCTGAAATCGGTTGACGCCATGATCCCGATTGGCCGCGGCCAGCGCGAGTTGATCATCGGCGACCGTCAGACCGGCAAGACCGCCGTTGCGCTGGACACCATCCTGAACCAGAAAAGCTATAACGAAGCGGCTGGCGACGACGAATCCAAGAAGCTCTATTGCGTCTATGTCGCCATCGGCCAGAAGCGGTCTACCGTGGCACAGCTGGTGAAGAAGCTGGAAGAATCCGGCGCGATCGAATATTCGATCGTGGTGGCTGCAACCGCGTCCGACCCCGCGCCGATGCAGTTCCTTGCCCCCTATGCCGCCACTGCTATGGCCGAGCATTTCCGCGACAATGGCCGCCATGCACTGATCATCTATGATGATCTGTCCAAGCAGGCCGTGGCTTACCGCCAGATGTCGTTGCTGCTGCGCCGCCCGCCGGGGCGTGAAGCTTACCCCGGTGACGTGTTCTATCTGCACTCGCGCCTGTTGGAGCGTTCGGCCAAGCTCAATGAGGATCATGGCGCAGGCTCGCTGACCGCGCTGCCGATCATCGAAACCCAGGGCGGCGACGTGTCGGCCTTTATCCCGACCAACGTGATCTCGATCACCGACGGGCAGATCTTCCT
>JAFIEF010000056.1 GCA_020832655.1 Paracoccaceae bacterium | reverse complement strand
GAGCCCTCCAGACCAAAATTATGCCGCCTGTTCCAAATCATTCGACGACGGACAGAGCTCTCCGTCTTCCTTGGCCAGCGGGCCGGGTGGCAGATGATCGAGCAGGTCGAGCACCAGTTCGGATGGCCTGCAAAGCCGCACTCCTTTCGGCGTACAGACGATGGGGCGGTTGACCAGCACCGGCTGAGCGACCATCGCGTCGATCAGGGCCGCGTCGGCAAGATCGGGCGCGGTCAGACCCAGCTCTTCGGCCGGGGTGCCACGCAGGCGCAGCGCCGCGCGCGGGGTCAGGCCGGCAGCCGCGAACAGGCCCAGAAGCTGCGGGCGCGTCCAGCCTTCGGTCAGGTAGTCGATCACCACCGGATCAGCCCCCGCCGCGCGCAGGATGGCCAGCACATTGCGCGATGTGCCACATTCGGGGTTGTGGTAGATAACTGTGCTCATGCCGGAAACCTTTTCCTTGTGTGGCTGACGACCCAGAGTGACAGGTGGTGTTCGAAGACGGACATGAAGTGCTTTCGGAAAAAAGGGGCTGTCAGCGGCGGCTGTCAGGGGCGACTACAGCAGGCCGGATCGCTGGACGCGGCGTCCAGCGCGGTGATCAGTGCGGACAAAGGCGCCAATGCGCCGGGGGCGAGCGCGTAACAGACGCGCGGCGGATCGATCTGACCTTCGATCACACCTGCTGTTTTCAGAATGCGCAGATGTTCGGACACGGTTGATTGCGCCAGCCCCACGGCTTCCACGATATCGCCGCCGATACAGCCCGGCGTGCGCGCCAGCAGCAGCAATATCTTCAGCCGCGCCGGATGCCCCAGTGCCTTGGCCAGCGCGGCAAGCCGTTCATCATTGATCAAGGTCGCAAGGGTCGGTTCAGAGAGCATCGGCTTCATTTCGTTTATCGTCGTTTGGCGATGAATAAGCAAAACCTACGGTCGATGCAAGCCATTTCGTGGCGCTTGGCCCGATTTCAGCGCATCAGAACCACGGGCACCTTGCAGGCTCGGATCATGGCGGTGGTGGTCGAGCCGATGATCAGGCTGCGCATGCGGGAATGGCCATAGGCGCCCATCACCAGCATGTCGAAATCTGCATCCTCGACCAGCCGCGCCAGCGCCGTTTCCGGCTGGCCCGGCTGGACCGATATGTCGGCCTCTATCCCTGCGGCGCGCAGCATCGCCTGTGCGTTGTCCAGCCCATTCGTCACCCCGGCTGTCGGATTGCCCACGGTGACGACATGCACTGCCAGCCCCTGAAACACGGGGCTGCGTGCGATGTGGTCGATGGCTTTCAAGGCCGATGTTCCGCCGTGATAGGCGACCAGAACCTTCTGGATCGGTCGATAGGCGCGCGATGCGACAAGAACCGGTTTGCGGCTCATGCGGACAATGCGCTCCAGATTCGAGCCCAGATGCCCGGTCGCGAAATCCGCCGCTTCGCCGCGTTTGCCGATCACGATGACGCGGGCCTCCGCCTCGATCTCGGCCACTGTTTCGACGATATCGCCATGCCGCAGACGGGTGGTGATCCCGGCCAGGCCGGCATCTTCCAGCTTTGCGCGGGAATCGTCCAGAATGGCGCGTCCCCGCTCCATCATCAGCTTCGCCCGCTGCGCATCCAGTTCGGCCAGTTCATTCAGTAGCGCCGTGCGCGCACCAAGGGCGATTGTGCCAGAATGGTCCTGCATCCCGGCCCCTTCGCGGCGGCCCAGAACATGCAGCAATTCGACTGGTGCGCCGCTGCGTCTGGCGATCCATGCGGCATGGTCACAGACAGATGTCGAATAGATCGAGCCATCCACCAAAGCGACAATCTTCTCACTCATTCTGTGTCCTTCCCTCAATGTGCGGTCAGTTTGTCCATCGCACCGGGTTTGTCATGGGTAGCAAGGCGGTCAACGATGGTTTCCGAGGCTTCATTCATGCCGATGATCTCGACCTCGGCCCCATCGCGGCGGAACTTCAACACCGCCATGTCTAGCGCCTGCACGGAAGAGATATCCCAGATATGCGCGCGTGACACGTCGATGATGACGCGTTCGGGCGCTTCCTTGAAGTCAAACGCCGCCATGAAATCCTCGACCGACCCATAGAATAGCTGACCCTCTACGCGATAGCTGCGCACCCGCCCGTCAGGGCTGATGTCACTGGTGACACGGAAAAGCTGCGCGATCTTGCCGGCAAAGAAGATGCCCGACAACAGCACGCCCACCAGAACGCCGATGGCCAGATTATGCGTATAGATGACGGTGACCACGGTGGCGATCATCACCACCGAACTGGAGCGCGGATGCGTGCGCAGATTGCCGATCGACGACCAGGAGAAGGTGCCGATACTGACCATGATCATCACCGCCACCAGCGCTGGCATCGGAATGATGCTGACCAGATCGCCCAGCCCCACCACCATGATCAGCAAAAACACCCCGGCCGCCGCCGCCGAGAGCCGTCCGCGCCCGCCCGACTTGATGTTGATGATCGATTGCCCGATCATCGCACAACCCGCCATGCCGCCGATGAAGCCTGTCGCGGTGTTGGCGATGCCCTGGCCCACGCATTCCTGATCGCGGTGCGAGCTGGTGTCGGTCAGGTCATCGACGATGTTCTGCGTCATCAGGCTTTCCAGCAGGCCCACAACCGCAATCGCGGTCGAATAGGGCAGGATGATCAGCAGCGTTTCCAGTGTCACGGGGATTTGCGGGATCAGAAAGACCGGCAGCGTGTCGGGCAACGCGCCCATATCGCCCACGGTGCGCACATCCAGCCCCAGCGCCCAGACCAGTGTGGTCAGCACGATGATGGTGACCAGCGGCGAGGGGATAGCCTTGGTCAGAAGCGGGAACAGATAGATGATCGCCAGCCCGCCCGCGACCAGAAGATAGGTGATCCCGGTCACGTTGCGCGGGTCAAGCTCGGGCAGTTGCGCAATGAAAATCAGGATTGCCAGCGCGTTGACGAAGCCTGTCATCACCGATTTCGACACATAGCGCATGACGAAGCTCAGGCCCGTCAGCCCGGCGCCGATCTGCAACAACCCCGCCAGCACTGTGGCGGCGAGCAGGTATTCCAGCCCGTGATCGCGCACCAGCGTGATCATCAGCACCGCAGTCGCGGCGGTTGCGGCAGAGATCATGCCGGGTCTGCCGCCGGTGATTGCGGTGATCACCGCAATCGAGAAGCTGGCATAAAGCCCCACCTTGGGGTCCACGCCCGCGATGATGGAAAAGGCGATTGCTTCGGGGATCAGGGCCAGCGCCACCACCAGCCCTGAAAGCAGGTCGCCGCGAATATTGCCCGTCCATTGCCGACGGTATGCATCGAGTGAGATCATGCGAAATCTGTCCCTGACCGCGCCGCGCCAGAAGCGCGCATCGGTATCTATGTCTGGTCTTGTTCAGGTTGTCCGGCGGATCGGCGGCCGGAAGAGCCAGCCGGGATTTGCACCCGGCTCCAGGTTCGCTGAACGCGCAATAGTCCAAGGCTTCAGGAATGCCAAGCGTCGCGACCGGAATTTGCGCTTGCCCGTCGTTGCACCTGTCGCTGCGCCACAGTCGGGTATCCGCTGTTGCACTTGGCTGCGCAATGCTTGGCCCATCGCTGATGGGCAACCTGCCGACATACGACGCGCCATGAACATGTCCCGGAACGGGGGGCGGGGAGGTGTGGGAATAGCCGCGAAGGCAGGGACATTCGCGGTAAATCAGGTGGACAGGAAATACGGGCTGCCAATGTCGCCACCAAATGCCTGGGGCAGATGCGGGACTAGTTCATTGCGTGTTACAGGTATCCTGCGACCAAAGCTTCCGACGGCGTCGGGAATTTGCAGGCGCAGAATCAGGCGCAGAATTATGCAGGTCAGCCCTGCCAATGCTCTTGCAAGGACTGTTTTGCACCAAGGATATGCGCACGGGTCAGATCTGCGGCGCGTTCGGCATTTCGCGCAGCACAGGCGGCAAGGATTTCGTCATGTTCGCGATTGGCGCGCTCCATGCCGGCGCTGAGCAGAAGCTGGGCGCGCAAATACGGGTCAACCCGATCCATCGCATTGTCCAGTACTTCCAGATGATAGCTTAAGCCGCTGGCCTGATACAATGTGCGGTGAAAGCGCCGGTTCAGATCACCCCATTGCATCGGGTCTTTTGCGCTGGCGAAGGCGTCGCAGCATTGTTGCGCCTCTTCCAGCAGTTTTGTCGACAGGCGCGGGACGGCGCGCCGAATGACTTCCGGCTCGACAAAGGCTCTGAAATCGAAGATTTCGGCAGCTTCTTCCAGCGACAGCCCCGCTACCACGGCCCCTTTATAGCGCTGGTTCCGGATCAGGCCGAGTTGTTCAAGCTTCAGCAAAGCCTCGCGTACAGGGATGCGGCTGACATTGAAGGCCCGCGCGATTTCGTCCTGGCGCAGATGTTCGCCCTGCCTGATCTCTCCCTTGATGATTGCAAGACGCAATGCGTCGAACACGATGGTCGCCGCAGATGCAGTCTGTGATATGTCGAATGCTTGTATTTTCATCATGAAGTCTCCGCCCCTTTCTCCTTATACCGGTCTGGCCTCATGGAAAAGAGTGATGTATTGAATATTGTATCCAATATTGAATCATGCAAGATTGCGCTGTCGGAAACAGTCACGAAGGCAGATTTGACATGGACACAACCCTTTTGGATGGATGCATTCCCGCCCTGATGACGCCTTGCGCATCCGATCACAGGCCGGATCTTGACGCTCTTGCGCGTAAGGGTCAGGCACTGATCAGTGCGGGCATGTCAGGCGTCGTCTATTGCGGGTCAATGGGGGACTGGCCGCTGATCAGCGATGCCGACCGGATGGAAGGTGTCGCAAGGCTGGTGGCGGCTGGCGTGCCGGTCATGGTGGGCACCGGGGCTGTCAACACGGCCACCGCCGTCGCCCATGCGGCCCATGCCGCAGAACTGGGCGCGCAGGCGCTGATGGTGATCCCGCGGGTGCTGTCGCGCGGCAGTTCGGTCGAGGCGCAGCGCCATCATTTCAAGGCCATTCTGTCAGCCGCCCCCGATATCCCTACGGTGATTTATAACAGCCCCTATTATGGCTATTCCACGCGCGCTGATCTGTTCTTCGCCCTGCGCCAGGAACACCCGAATCTGGTCGGCTTCAAGGAGTTCGGCGGGCGCGAGAGCCTGCGCTACGCCTCGGAATTCATCACCAGTCAGGATGACAGCATCACGCTGATGGTTGGCGTGGATACGATGGTGGTGGAAGGCTTCGTCAATTACGGCGCGCGCGGCGCGATCACCGGAATTGGCAATGTGCTGCCGCGCGAAGTGCTGCATCTGGTTGCTTTGTCGCGCAAGGCAGCAAGCGGGCATGCACGGGCGCGCGCGCGCGCGCAAGAGCTTGATCAGGCAATGGGCGTGCTGTCATCCTTCGATGAGGGCGTCGATCTGGTACTGTATTACAAATACCTGCTGACCCTTCTGGGCGAACAGGAATACACCCGCAACATCAACCCCACGGACCAGCTTAGCCCCAGTCAGCGCGGTTTCGCCAAAGCGCAGCTGGAGCTGTTTCAGGCATGGTATGCCGATTGGGCCGCATCGCTGGAGCCGGATCTGCAATGCGCGTGATTGACAGCCATACCGAGGGCGAGCCGACGCGCGTCATCGTATCTGGCGGGCCTGATCTGGGGTCCGGCGCAGTGGCTTTGCGGGCCGAATGTCTGGCGCGCGATCATGCGCCGTTTTGTGCGTCAGTCGTGCGCGAACCGCGCGGGTCAGCGGCGCTGGTCGCAGCGCTTCTGGTCGCGCCCAGCCAGCCCGATTGCGCAGCGGGAGTGATCTATTTCAACACGGTCGGCAATCTGGGCATGTGTGGCCATGCCTCGATCGGCACGGCCATCACGCTGGCGCATATGGGGCGCATTGGCGTGGGCATGCACAAGCTGGAAACGCCTGTGGGCGTGGTGTCCATCGAGTTGCACTCGGACCACGAGGCCAGCATCACCAATGTCGAAAGCTACCGCCTGCACAAGGATGTGCGGCTTGATGTGCCGGGCCTTGGGCAAGTGACAGGCGATATTGCATGGGGCGGCAACTGGTTTTTCATCACCCGCGATCTGCCCTGGGCATTGCACCCCGAAAATATACGGCCGCTGACCGATGCAACCCTGCTTATCCGCCAGGCTTTGCAGGATCAGGGCTGGAGTGGCGCGAATGGGGCATGGATTGACCATGTGATCGCGCTGGCGCCGTGCAAGGGCGCGGATGCACGCAATTTCGTGTTGTGCCCCAGTGGCAGCTATGACCGTTCGCCCTGCGGCACAGGCACGTCCGCGCTGCTGGCCTGTCTGGCTGCGGATGGGCAGCTTGATGCGGGCGCTACATGGGTGCAGCAAAGCGTCATCGGCAGCACCTACCGGCTGACTTATGTCGCAGGCGCAAATGGCGGCATCATCCCCACGATCCGCGGGCGCGCCTGGATCACGGCCAAAGCCGATCTGCATTTCGCGCCCAGCGACCCCTATGCGGCAGGCATTCCCGTCGCATGACACCCAACACCAAGGAAACTGAAATGAACTATCGTAATCTGATTGGCGGCGCTTGGCAGGACACCGCAGAAACGCTCACCAATGTGAACCCGTCGGATCTGTCGGATATTCTGGGCCATGCCGCCCTTGGGGATGCGGCCCAGATCAACGCCGCGATCGACGCCGCCCATAGCGCCGCGCCAGCATGGGCGGCGTCAACCCCGCAGCAGCGCTTTGATGTGCTCGATTTCATTGGCACCGAAATTCTGGCGCGCAAGCAGGAGCTTGGCACGCTTCTAAGCCGCGAAGAAGGCAAGACCCTTGCCGAAGGCATTGGCGAGACCGCGCGCGCAGGCCAGATTTTCAAGTTCTTCGCCGGCGAGTCCTTGCGGCTGCGCGGCGACAAGCTGGCCTCGGTGCGCCCCAATGTCGAGGTTGAGGTCACGCGCAGCCCCCTTGGCGTGGTTGGGCTGATCACGCCGTGGAATTTCCCCATCGCCATTCCGGCGTGGAAAATCGCGCCTGCGCTTGCCTATGGCAATGCGGTGGTGCTGAAACCTGCTGAACTTGTGCCCGCCTCGGCCCATGCGCTGGCGGACATCATTGCGCGTTCCGGCCTGCCTGCGGGGGTGTTCAATCTGGTTTTCGGGCCAGGCCGCAAGATCGGGGCCGCGCTGGTGGACAGCCCCAGGGTGACGGCGATTTCCTTTACCGGCTCGGTTGCAACAGGGCGCGGAATTGCCGCAGCTTGCGCGGCGCAGCTGAAGAAATTCCAGCTTGAAATGGGAGGCAAGAACCCGATGGTGGTTCTTGATGACGCCGATCTGGATGTCGCGGTCGAGGCCAGTGTCAACGGCGCATTCTATTCCACAGGGCAGCGCTGCACGGCATCGTCGCGGCTTATCGTGACCGACGCCATCCATGACCGATTTGTCGCGCAGCTGCATGACCGCCTGAGCGCATTGCGCGTGGGCCATGCGCTGGCACCCGACACGCAGATCGGGCCGGTCGTCGATGCACGCCAGTTGGAACAGAATGAACGCTATTTGCAGATTGCCCAGGACGAAGGCGGCATTGTGCAAGGCGGCGCGCGCCTGATCCGCGCAACGGAAGGGTTCTATATGGCCCCCGCCCTTGTGACCGAGACCACCAGCGCCATGCGCATCAACCGCGAAGAGGTATTTGGCCCGATAGCCAGCGTGATCCGCGTCAGGGATTATGACGAGGCACTGGCCGTCGCCAATGACACGGATTTCGGCCTGTCCGCCGGTATCTGCACATCCTCTTTGAAACATGCCAGCCATTTCCGCGCCCATGCCCAAGCCGGTATGGTCATGGTCAACCTGCCCACGGCAGGGGTCGATTACCATGTGCCGTTCGGGGGCACCAAAGGGTCAAGCTTTGGCCCGCGGGAACAGGGAAGCTACGCTGCGGAGTTCTACACCACAGTCAAGACTGCCTATACCCTGCCATGACTGCCGCGCCAGATGTTCTGTTCGTTTGCGCTGGTGTGATCGGGCTGAGCGTGGCGCTGCAATTGCGCCGCTGCGGGGTGGCTGTGACTGTGGCGGAGCGCGCGCCTGACGCGCCCGGCGCCTCGATCTTGAAGGCTGGCGCGCTTGCGTTCAGCGATCTGGAGCCGCTGGCCGCGCCAGCCGCTTTGCATATCTGCGCTACGAATGACCAATCAAGGAGTGTGCCATGAAAATCACAGCCATTCGCGCCTATCAGATCGACCTGCCGCTGAAAGAAGGGCGCTATAGCTGGTCGAACGGCAATTATGTCGAGGTGTTTGACAGCACTGTAGTCGAGGTCGAAACCGATGCAGGCATCACCGGCTGGGGCGAATGCTGCCCCTTGGGCTCGGCCTATCTGCCGGCCTATGCGCTGGGTGTACGCTCGGGGCTGGCGGAACTGGCACCGCAGTTGATCGGAGCGGACCCGCTGGCGCTTGATGTGCTCAATCGACACATGGATGCAGTGCTGCGCGGACATCCTTATGTGAAATCCGCCATTGATGTGGCCTGTTGGGATATTC
Organism: Paracoccaceae bacterium; assembly: GCA_020832655.1. GTDB lineage: Bacteria > Pseudomonadota > Alphaproteobacteria > Rhodobacterales > Rhodobacteraceae > Roseinatronobacter. The sequence goes on along the minus strand of JAFIEF010000056.1, from coordinate 6,797 downwards.
TGGGCAAGGTGACGGGCCAACCCGTCACCACATTGCTGGGCGGCAAGGCGCAGGACGACGTGGTGCTGTATCGCGCGATTTCACAGATCGAGCCACAGGCAATGGCTGCCAATCTGGCCAGCTACCGCGCGCAGGGCTACACGCGTTTTCAACTCAAGGTCGGGGCTGATGCCGATAGCGATATCGCGCGCATAAAACTGTGCGCGCAGGCCATGCAACCGGGCGAAGTGCTGGTGGCCGATGCCAATACCGGCTGGACCATGCACGAGGCCGCGCGCGTGGTGCAGGCAGTGCGCGATCTGGATGTCTATATCGAACAGCCTTGCCCGAGCTATGAAGAATGCCTTGTCACGCGCAAGCGCACTGCGCTGCCCTTTGTGCTGGACGAGGTGATCACCGATGTATCCGCTTTCATGCGGGCGCTGGGGGATGGGGCGATGGATGTGATCAATCTGAAAATCTCCAAGGTCGGGGGGCTGACCCGCGCGCGCCAGATCCGCGATCTGTGCATCAGCGCCGGGGTGCCTATGACCATCGAGGACACTTGGGGCGGCGATATCGTCACCGCCAGCATTGCCCATCTGGCCCAGTCCACCCCATCGGAGTTCGTCTTTTCCGCCACGGATTTCAACAGCTACGGCACCGTCACCTTCGCCCCCGATGCGCCGCAGCGCGTCAATGGCCGGATGCAGGCCGCAGACCGCCCCGGTCTGGGCGTCACGCCGGATCTTGCCGTGCTTGGCGCGCCCGTCATGCAGGTGTCGTGATGCGGTCCACCCGCGCCATCCAGATTGTCGGCTGCCATGCCGAGGGCGAGGTGGGCGATGTGATCACCGGCGGGGTTGCCCCGCCGCCGGGTGCTACGCTTTGGGCGCAGGCGCGCTGGATCCATCAGGACGGTGCCTTGCGCGACTTTGTGCTGAACGAACCGCGCGGCGGGGTGTTTCGCCATGTCAACCTGCTGGTGCCCCCCAAAGACCCACGCGCGCAGATGGGCTTCATCATCATGGAACCCGAACATACCCCGCCCATGTCAGGGTCGAATTCGATTTGCGTGTCCACAGTGCTGCTTGATACCGGCATTATCGAGATGCAGGAGCCGGAAACCCATATGATCCTTGAAGCGCCCGGCGGAATTATTCATGTGCGCGCCGAATGTGCAGGCGGCAAGACACAGCGGATATTCGTGCAGAATGTGCCGTCCTTTGCAGACCAGCTTGACACCGCGCTGGAGGTCGAGGGTCTGGGCAGTCTGCGCGTGGACACTGCCTATGGCGGCGACAGTTTCGTCGTGGTGGATGCACAGGCCATCGGGCTGGAGATGGCCGCGCATGAAGCCCGCGACATTGCCGAACTGGGTGCGCGGATCACAGCAGCGGCCAATACGCAGCTTGGCTTCACCCATCCCGAAAACCCCGACTGGCGGCATATTTCCTTTTGCCTGTTCGCAACCCGCCCCATTGCCGGGCCGGACGGCCCGGAGGTTCACCACGCTGTCGTGATCGAGCCGGGCAAGATCGACCGTTCACCCACCGGCACGGCGGTTTCGGCGCAGCTTGCGCTGATGCACCGGCGCGGGCAGATTGCAAAAGACGCAATGCTGACGGCCTATTCCCTGATCGGCTCGCGGTTTCAGGGGCGGATCGTGGACATGACCACTATCGGCGGCAAATCTGCGATTGTGCCCGAGATTTCAGGGCGTGCCTGGATTACCGACACGCGCCAATTGCTGCTTGACCCCGCAGATCCGTGGCCATGTGGCTACCGTGTGAATGACACCTGGCCATTGCGGGAAAAGGGTTGAAGCATGCTGCTCAGAAGCGGTTGCCGGTTTTGAGCTGCGCGAACACGCAAACTCAACTCGACAGAGAGCAGCGCGCGAATGCAAAGCCGCGCAACGTCTTCTAGAACAAGATCCCGCGCGGCAGGGGCACATTGATCAGTTTGACGAATAGAAGCCAGATCACCCCCGTCGCCACAACCGGCACTACAATCGTGCTGGGCCAGTGGCGCAGCGGGTCGCGCGTCAGCAGAAAACCTGCGCCGACCAATGTGATGCAGACACTGACCATGAAGCCCAGCTTGCCTATCGCCCAGAACATCCCCATCCCGATGGCCAGAAGCGCCACGCCCGTGCTAAGCACTGCGCGCAGGTTTTCGGGGAACTGGTCTGATTTTCCGAACACGGCCTCGATCATGATCACCACCCCGGCACAAATTAGCGTGATATAGGCCAGTTGCGGGAACGCATGCGGCCCCAGCCCCGGACCGGGGCGCCAGTTGCCATAGGCAATGTCCAGCAAGCCCACGGTTCCAACCGAAATGACACCAAGCCCGGTATAGAAATCCTGCCGTGTCAGAAGCGTGGTGAATTGCGGTTTCAGCATCAGGGTCTCCGGGGGATTATTTCTTGTCACGCAGAACAAGGGTGAAGGTCAGGATCATGATCGCAGCCACTGTGTAAAGCCCGATCGCAATGGGGCTGGAAAGTAGATGCATCCAATCCCCGCGCCCGATCAGAAGCGACTGGCGCAGCGCGCGTTCAGCACCGGGCGCCACGATAAACCCAAGGATCAGCGGTGCCAGCGGGAAGTTGAACATCCGCAACACCACCCCCAGAAGCCCTGCAAACAGCAGCACCCAGACATCGATGACCGAATTTCCGGCGGCGAAGGTGCCCAGAATTGCCAGCACACAGACAATCGGCAGCAGGATGCGCGACTGGATCATCGCTATCTTGGAATAGAAAGGCAGCAGGAATTGCGACAGGATCAGATTGATCAGATTGGCATAGATCAGGATCAGAAACAGCGCATAGATCACTTCGGTATGATCATAGATCAGCCTTGGCCCCGGCGTCATGCCCATCAGGATAAAGGCCGCGCCGAACAGGGCCGCTGTTGCACTGCCGGGGATGCCGAAGGCAAACAGCGGAATCAGCGTGGAGCCGGATGTGGCGCTGTTGCCCGCTTCGGCGGCGGCGACACCTTCCAGCGATCCTTTGCCGAATTCGTCACGGTTGCGCGAAAAGCGCTGCGCCAGACCATAGCTGATAAAGGCGGCCAGCGACGACCCCGCGCCGGGCAGCGCGCCGATCAGCGTGCCCATTGTGGTACCGATCCATGTGGCCTTCATGGTTGACCGGAACTCCTTGAAGGTCAGCTTGTCCCTGCTGGCGTCATAATCGCCCAGCAGGGATTCGGCCTTCTGGCGCGTGTCGTCCATGATGCGGCTGGCGCGCGCCATCCATGCCTTGGACAGTTGAATGATCAGTTCCGACACGGCAAAAATGCCAACCAGCACAGGGATCAGCGCCAACCCGCCCGCCAGTTCGGGGATGCCAAAGGTCAGGCGCAATGTTCCACCCATCGGGTCGCGCCCGATCATGGCCAGCAGCACGCCCAGTGCCGCCATCGCCACGCCTTTGGCAACCTTGCCCTTGGTCAACGCCGAAATCAGCAAAAGCGAAAAGGCATAAAGCGCGAAAAACTCGACCGGGCCGAAAGTCAACGCCACAATTGCCAGCGGCAGCGCCAGGAAGATCAGCACAAGATCGCTGGTCGAATCGCCAATGACCGATGAATAAAGCGCTGTCATCAACGCCTTGTTGGGGTAGCCTTTCAGCTTTGCCTGATAGCCGTCAATCGCTGTGGCCGCAGAACCGGGCGTGCCCGGCACCCCGAAGGATATGGCCGAGATCGAGCCGCCAAACATCCCCCCCTTGTAAATGCCTGTCAGCAGGCCCAGTGCCGCCGCCGGTTCCAGAAAAAACACGATGGGCAGCAGAATGGCGATGGCCATATCCCCGCTCAGACCCGGTATGGCCCCAAGGGTGACACCCATGAAAACGCCAATGGCGACATACAGTATGACTTCAGGGCTGAAGGCGAGCATCAGCGCGGGGATAAACGATTCCAACATGGTGGCCGCCCAGGATTGCGATGTCGGGACGAGGGCGGCAAGCCCCAATGCGGCATGCCACCCGTCTGACTACCCCCCGCCCCGCAGCGTGACTGCTCAGGCGGGGGACAGGTAGCGACGGATCAGTCGATTTCGCCGATTTCGCGCAGGATGCCGCCGATATTGGCGACTGTGTTCTGATAGAGCACCGTCGAGTCAGCAGCGTTCAGCGGCTCGATCCCTGCATTGACGCGGTTGCTCATGGCCACAGCCGTGGGCGAGGCCAGCGCTTCCATGAAGCAATCCTGCAGATGCTCGACCGCTTCCGCCGGGACATCGCTGGTTGCGAAAATCATCAGCCATGCGGGCAGGACCACGTCATAGCCTGCCTCGCGGAAGGTCGGTGTGTCGGGCAGCACTGGCGAGCGTTCTTCCGAAAAGATGCCGAGCGCGGTCAGTTCACCTGCTGCGACTTCGCTGGCGATGCTGGGTGGCAGGGTCATGCCCAGATCGATATGCCCACCCATGATCAGGCTGCGGGTTTCGCCGCCGCCGGAAGTTGGCACATGGATGTTTTCCAGCCCGGTTTCCATTTCGAAAAGGATCAGCGGCAGGTGTACCAGCCCAAGCGGCGAGGCATGGCCAAAGGTGATCGAACCCGGCTCTGCGGTTGCCGCAGCGACCCAGTCATCGATGCTCTGGATCGGGTGATCGGGGCGGGTGTAAACCGTGGGCAGCCATTCGGTGAAGTTCATGACCGGCTGCCAGTCATCATGGCTCCAGTCCACATCATCGACAAAGCCTGATGTGACGATGGGGCCATAATCGGTAACCAGAAGCGTGTGGCCATTGGGTTCGGCATTGCGCACGAAATTCACGGCCTCCAGCCCTGCTGCACCCGGCATGCTGACCACGTCAATACGCGGGCCGCAGAATTCGGGCGCTGTTGCTGACAGCACGCGCGCCGTAATGTCGCTGCCGCCGCCGGGGCCGAAGGGAATGACCAGTCGAATCGGGTCATTGCTCAGGGGGCTGGCAGCCGTGATACCGGGCGCAAGCGCCATCATCGACGCGACGGCAGTTGTCGCGACTTTCTTGCTGGTTTTGATCTTGTGAAACATTGGGATCTCCCTTGTTGGATAGAAGGATGCCGCAAGCGCGACGATGAGTGCAGATCTCGGGTTTCGTCCCGATTGAATTTTGGATCCATTATCCGTTGTTCTTTGGGCTGGTCAAGTATTAGGATGCGAGAAAGCCGTGGAAGCGGGGCGCTCAGGGGATTTGATGTGATAAACCTATCAAATCAGCATCAGGAAATGTGACGGCATTGCAGCATATGGCGGTGATTATACCTGTAATTTTTGACCAAAGTGATTTTGTCACCTGCCTGATGACGAGTTCATCAGGTGAATGTACCTGTCCGACTCGATTCTTTTCCGACAAGCTTGACGCCTGTCATGCCTTGCTTTCACGCATTGGGGTTCTTGATGTCGGCGCCTGATCACTTTCATCCGGTCTGGCCCGGATTTGGCCTTGTCGTCGGGGCACACTGCCTTGGCGCGATGAATTTGCTGGCGGTTCTGGCCTGTTCGCCGCTGATTGCAGGCGAGCTGGGCCTGTCCGCGGTCGAGATCGGTCTGATCGCAAGCGCCTATTCAGCCGCCCTGGGGGCGCTGTCCATTCCCGCAGGGCGGCTGGCGGATAGTCTGGGTGTGCGTGCATCGCTTTTTCTGGCCGCCATGATCATCGCCGCAGGGGCATTGATCATCGCCACTGGCGTCGGTTTTGGCGCTGTCTTGTGGGGCATTGTGCTGTGCGGGACGGGCTATAGTCTGGTCAATCCTGCGGCAGGGCGCGCGGTCTTGCAGTGGTACCCGCCCGAACTGCGCGGCACCTTGATGGGAATCAAGCAAACGGGTGTCCCCGTCGGCGGCGCAATCGGCACGCTCAGCGCTGTCCTTGCGCCAGGTCTTGGCTGGCAGGCAGTCATAGGCGGGCTTGGGGCCGTGACCGCGCTTCTGGGCTTGATGTTCGTCCTGTTGCCACGCGACCGAACTTCTGCACCAGTTGCGCGCAAGACCCTGCGCGAAGAATTCGACGCCATCGGCCAGCTGTTTCGCAACCCTGTGCTTGGTCGCAACAATCTGGCCAGCGGGCTGACCAATGGCGGGCAGTTTATCTTGTGGAGCTACCTGACCGAATTCCTGCGCCTTGGCGCGGGGTTCGGGCTGCCGCTGGCCAATGCCTTCTTAAGCGTTCTGCATATAAGCAGTATCGGGGGGCGGGTGCTCTGGGGGTGGCTGAGCGACCGCGTCATGCGCGGCGACTCGCGCGTGACGTTGCTGGTGTTGGCCGCGATTGCGATTGCGGGGTTCGTGGGCATGGCCGTGGTTACACCGCAAAATGCGCTGCTGATTGTGCCGGTTCTGGCAATTGCACTGGGGGTCACGATCTGCTCGGCGACGGGCGTGCAACTTGCCCTGACCTTGCAAAGCTCGTGTCGAGAGCAAGCCGGCAGCGCGATTGGCTACAACATGCTGGCCACCAATATCGGCGGCGTCATCGCGCCGCCCGCTTTCGGCCTGGTGCTGGAACTGTCGGGCAGCTTTGCACTGGCATGGCTGCTTGCGGCGGGAAGCGTGGGACTGGCATTCGGGTTGCTTTGGATTGACCATCGCCGCAAGCGCTAGGCGGCGTGTGCATTTAGGGGATTCCCAAATCCCTCTCTTTTTGATTCAAGATCAAAAACGGGAGGCGATTTTGAGCAGGCGGACTTTAACAGACAGGCAGTGGACGCCCTCGGCCTGCCGGTCCGCTTCACGATCACGCCCGGCCAGTGGGGGGATTGCTCGCAGGCGCGCGGGCTGCTCGAAGGATTGCCGGGCGTGGGACATGTC
>JAFIEF010000055.1 GCA_020832655.1 Paracoccaceae bacterium | reverse complement strand
ATCAGCTTGCGCCAGATGAAACCCATCATCCGCGCGCCCCGACTTCATCTTGCGCCAAATACTCTCACCGAAGGTAGCGGGCCGGAAGGCCCGCATCCCTGCCCAAGCCGCAACGCAGCCAACTGCGCAAGCCTGGTCGAGTGTCACTATAGCTTGCCGCTTGATGCAGTTTCATCGCTGACATGAAAAAGCCCCGGCGGAATGCGCCGGGGCTTTGTTGTCTGACCCGTCAGGGCCAGTATCAGTCGGCGTTGTCCGGGCTGATTTCCGCACCGGTTTCCTGATCGACCACTTTCATCGACAGCCGCACCTTGCCGCGGTCGTCAAAGCCCATCAGCTTGACCTTCACTTCCTGCCCTTCCTTCAGAACATCCGACGGATGGTTCAGGCGGCGGTTTTCGATCTGGCTGACATGAACCAGCCCGTCGCGCTTGCCGAAGAAGTTCACAAACGCGCCGAAATCCACCAGCTTGACCACGCGGCCAGTATAGACCTTGCCGATTTCGGGTTCCGCCACGATCGAATGGATCATGTCATAGGCTTTCCTGATCGCTTCCTGGTCATTCGAGGCAATCTTGATCACGCCATCATCATTGATATCGACCTTGGCGCCCGACACTTCGACAATCTCTCGGATCACCTTGCCGCCAGTGCCGATGACTTCGCGGATCTTGTCGGTGGGCACCTGCATGGTTTCGATCTTGGGCGCATATTGGCTGAAGCCCTGCGGCGCGCTAAGTGCCTTGCCCATTTCGCCCAGAATGTGCATCCGCCCATCCTTGGCCTGTGCCAGCGCCTGTTCCATGATCTCGAAGGTGATGCCCGCAACCTTGATATCCATCTGCAGGCTGGTGATGCCGGCTTCGGTGCCTGCGACCTTGAAATCCATGTCGCCAAGATGGTCTTCATCGCCCAGAATATCGGTCAGCACCGCAAAGCGCCCGTCATCTTCCAGAATCAGGCCCATCGCCACACCGGCCACCGGGGCTTTCAGCGGCACGCCCGCATCCATCATCGACAGCGACCCGCCACAGACCGAGGCCATCGAGCTGGAGCCGTTCGATTCCGTGATCTCTGACACCACGCGGATGGTATAGGGGAAATCCGTGGCCGCAGGCAGCACTGCTTGCAGCGCGCGCCATGCCAGCTTGCCATGCCCCACTTCGCGCCGTCCCGGAGGGCCAACGCGCCCGACCTCGCCCACCGAATAGGGGGGGAAGTTGTAATGCAGCAGGAAATTGGCCTTCGAGGTGCCGGTCAGCGCATCGATGAATTGTTCATCATCGCCGGTGCCCAGCGTGGTGACGCACAGCGCTTGCGTTTCGCCACGGGTGAACAGCGCCGAGCCATGCGTGCGCGGCAAAATCCCGGTTTCGGCCACGATGGGCCGCACGGTCCTGGTGTCGCGCCCGTCCACGCGGGGATCACCGCTGACAACCGCACCGCGCAGGATAGAGGCTTCCAGCTTCTTGATCGCAGAACCAAGGTTTTCGTCTGTCAGTTGCTCTTCGCTCAAGCCCGCCTTGATCGCATCGCGCGCAGCACTGATGGCCGCGACACGTTCCTGCTTGTCGCGCAGCGCGAAGGCCGCGCGCATCTGCGCTTCGCCCGCTGCCTTGACCGCCTCATAGAGCGCGGAATAATCCGGCGGCTGGAAGTCGAAGGGTTCCTTGGCGCATTCCTCGGCCAGTTCGATGATCAGGTCGATCACCGGCTGATAGCTTTCATGGGCGAATTTAACCGCGCCCAGTATTTCGGCCTCGGTCAGCTCATAGGCTTCCGATTCGACCATCATGACCGCATCCTTGGTGCCCGCGACTACCAGATCAAGGCGCTGTTCGCTGTTTTCGCGCAGCTTTTCCATGTCCTGGCATTCGGGGTTCAGAATGTATTCGCCATCGGCATAGCCCACACGGCAGGCACCGATCGGCCCCATGAACGGCACGCCCGAAATCGTCAGCGCCGCAGAGGCGGCGATCATGGCCACCATGTCCGGTTCGTTGACCAGATCATGGCTTAGCACCGTGCACATGACCAGCACTTCATGCTTGAAGCCATCCACGAAAAGCGGGCGGAGCGGGCGGTCGATCAGCCGCGACGTCAGGGTTTCCTTGTCCGACGGGCGCGCCTCGCGCTTCAGGAAGCCGCCGGGGATCTTGCCCGCAGCATAGGTCTTTTCCTGGTAATGCACGGTCAGCGGGAAGAAATCCTGCCCCGGCTTGGCCTGCTTGGCGAAGGTCACATTGGCCATGACCGAAGTTTCGCCCAGCGTGGCAATGACCGAACCATCGGCCTGACGGGCAATCTTGCCCGTTTCCAGTGTCAGCGTTTCCGGCCCCCACTGGATTGATTTTCTGGTAATATTGAACATTTCTCAGCGTATCCTTCAGGAAAGTGCCAGCCCTCTGGCCTTTCCGTTGCGTTAGCGGCCCCATTGCCGCCGACCCCAATCATCACGCATCACGCCGGGGTCAGAGCGTCACGTCTCAGATGAAGTGCGCCATACAGGATTTTGCAGGCCGGGAAAAGCATGGATTGTGCGCCCTCCTGTTGCCCCAGGCAGGCGGTCCGAGACGGGGCGAGCGAAAAAAGGCGGCCCCCGGCGGGCCGCCCTGATAAATTCGCAATGGGCAGGGGCCGACAGCCCTGGGCCAAGGGCGGTATCAGCCCTCTTCCTCCATCGCTTCAATGGCCTTTTGCAGATCATCCTTGCTGATCTCTTTCTCGGTCACACTGATCTGTTCGATGATGTGGTCCACGACCTTGTCCTCGAAGATCGGCGCGCGCAATTGCTGCTGCATCTGCGGGTTCTTCTGGATGAATTCGAAGAATTCACGTTCCTGCCCCGGATACTGGCGCGCCTGCTGGATCACGGCCTGGGTCATTTCCTGATCACTGACTTCGACTTCCGCTTTCTGGCCGATCTCTGCCAATAGCAGCCCCAGCTTCACGCGCCGCCGCGCCAGCTTGTCGCTTTCGTCGGTGGTCGCGATCTCGTCATGGCTGTGATCATGCGGGTCGGTGTCTTCATTGGCGTCATGCCAGAGCTGATGCGCGATCTGCTTGCTTTCGGCCTGAACCAGCGACGGCGGCAGATCGAATTCGACCGCGTCATCCAGCGCGTCCAGCAGACCACGCTTCAGCACTGCGCGCGCGGCCTGCCCGTATTCGGCTTCCAGCCGCTCGGTGATCTGGGCCTTGAGTGCGGCCAGATCCTCGGCGCCGAACTGCTTGGCCAACTCGTCATCAATCGCGGCCTCGACAGGGGCTTTCACCGCCTTGATGGTGCAGTCGAACACGGCTTCCTTGCCCGCCAGATGTTCTGCGCCATATTCCTCGGGGAAGCTGACCGTGACGGCTTTCTCGTCACCGGTCTTCACGCCGACAAGCTGCTCTTCAAAGCCGGGGATGAACTGGCCAGAGCCAAGCACCAGCGGGAAATCCTCTGCCGCGCCGCCATCAAAGGCTTCGCCATCGATCTTGCCCAGGAAATCCATCGTGACCTGATCGCCATCTTCGGCCGCGCCATCCTTGTCGTCGAAATTCTGCGCGTTCCTGGCCAGGTTTTGCAGCGCTTCGTCCACGGCGGCGTCATCGGCCTTGACCACCAGTTTTTCCAGCGAAATGGCGCTGAAATCGGGCGCGTCGATCTGCGGCAGCGCTTCGTAGTTCAGCGACACCACGACATCATCACCTTCCTTCCAGTCCTCATTGGTCATCTTGACCTCTGGCTGAAGGGCAGGGCGGTCGCCGCTGTCTTCGAAATGCTTGTTCATCGCGCCGTCAACTGCGTCCTGCATGGCCTCGCCCAGCAGGCGCTGGCCGAACTGCTTTTTCAGCAGCGCCATCGGCACCTTGCCCTTGCGAAAGCCCTTCATCTCGATCTCTGGCTGGGCCTCGACCAGCTTTTCATCGACCTTGGCGTCCAGCTCGGCGGCGGTGACAGTGATGGTGTAGCCGCGCTTGAGGCCATCATTCAGCGTTTCGGTAACTTGCATGGGCATCCTCGCAAAGTGACAGGCCGCCCAGATGGCGGCCTGAAGAATTTGCGCCTTACTAAGGGGGCAGGCCATCAGGATCAAGCCTGATTCTGCCCCGCGCGGTATGGCTCAGCCCAGTTCCAGAACCACCGAGGCGATGCCGAAATAGATCAGAACCCCCAGCACATCGGCCAGCGATGTCACCAGCGGCCCCGACGCCGCCGCCGGATCGCGCCTGAGTTTGGCGAAGATGAAGGGCAGGCACATGCCGATCAGCGCCCCCATCAGCACAATCGCCACCATCGCGGCCGCAACGACCAGCGCGATATCCGGCCCGCCGCGCCAGATCCCGATCAGCGACACCGCAAGTGCCATCGTCACCCCCAGCGTGACCGCCACCACCACCTCGCGCGACAAAAGCCAGCCGAAATCGGTTGGCTTCACATCGCCCGTGGCCAGCGCGCGCACCATCAGCGTGGCCGATTGCGTGCCCGCATTCCCGCCAGAGGCGATCAGCAAGGGCAGGAAGAACAGAAGCGACAGATGCGCGGCAATCGTATCTTCGAAATAGGCAATGCCCGCGCCCGAAAAGATATTGCCGAAGACCAGAAGCACCAGCCAGTAGATCCGCGCCTTGTAGAGCATCGCAATCGTGGCCTCGGCGACCGAGATTTCCAGCGGCTGCACGATCGAGGTCTTGTGGAAGTCCTCGGTCACTTCTTCCTCGGACACATCCATCGCGTCATCGGCGGTGACAATCCCCACCAGCCGGTCATCCTGATCCAGCACCGGAAGCGCCAGCAGGTCATAGCGCGCGACCATCCGCGCGGCTTCCTCCTGCTCGTCGCTGACGCGGATGAAGATCGGGTCCGTATCCATGATATCGCCCACGCGCTGGCGCGGGCGGGCGGTCAGCAGATCGCGCAGGCTGACCACGCCCAGAAGGTGGCGCTCGGTATCGACGATATAGGCGTAATAGATGGTTTCGGCGTCAATTGCCTGGCTGCGCAGCGCTTCTATCGCCTGGGTCGAGGTCATATCGGGCTGCAAGACGGCATAATCCGAGGTCATGACAGACCCCACGGTCCATTCCTCATAGGCGGCAAGGCGGCGCAGATCTTCGCGCTCGGCCTTGGACAGGGCCGGCAGGATCGCTTCCTGTGCTTCCTCGTCGAGTTGCTTGTAAAGATCGGCGCGTTCGTCATGGCTCATCGCGGTCATCAGCGCGACCAGATCGCGCTTGCGGATGCGCGTGGCGACGCTGACCTGCGAGGAGGGGCGCAGATAGCCGATCAGCTCGGCCTGGTCATGCAGCGGCATAAGCGCCATTGCGGCCAGATCATCGCCTTCTTCCAGCTCTTCGATCAGCGCGGCGATATCGGCCAGTTCCAGAGTTTGCAGGAATTCCGACACTGCCGATGCCTGCCCGTCATGCAGCAGCCGCGCGACCTCTACCGCGATGAATCCGGCATCAATGCCGCCATGTTCGGCATCCGGGTCGAAGCGGTATTCGGAAAGTGGTGTCTGGATCGTCATGCGCGCCCCCTTTGCCAGCACAATCGGCGGGGGGCAGCGGGCAGGGTCAACCCCTGCTGGCAGCCCGCGCACCCTTGCGCGGATCAGCTATGGCCCGAAGGCCGGGTTGTGTCTGGGTCGGGTACACGGCCTGTGCCCGACTGGAACTGCCATCCATCTGTGACCTGATTGCGTTGCGTCAACGAGAAATGCCGACAAAACGGGGATAGGCACAAAGCGGATCGAAGTCAAACCCGCAGAGCGCGCCGGACACGCGGGCAGGAAGGGGCGCGGGGGGGGGGCGGGGCCCGGGGGGGGGCGGGGGGGGCGGGGCGGGGGCGGGGGGGGGTCGGGGGGGGGGGGGGGGGGCGGCCCTTGGGGGCATCGAGCCCCCGCGGGCCGGTCGGGCCGTGCGGCCCTCCGGGCGAAGTCGCAAGCGGGTGGATCAGACCGACAGGCAGATATACTTCATTTCAAGGAAATCCTCGGTCCCGTGGCGCGAGCCTTCGCGCCCCAGCCCCGATTGCTTGACCCCGCCAAAGGGCGCGGTCTCGGTCGAGATGATGCCGGTATTGACGCCGACAATCCCGTATTCCAGCGCTTCCTGAACCCGTGTGATCCGCCCGATATCGCGGGCATAGAAATAGCAGGCCAGCCCGAAGATGGTGTCATTGGCCTGGGCAATGGCTTCTGCTTCGGTGTCAAAGCGAAACAGCGGCGCCAGCGGGCCGAAGGTTTCTTCCTGCGCGACCTTCATCTGTGGCGTGACGCCGGTCATCACTGTGGGGGTGAAGAAATTGCCGCCATTGCCATGCCTGCGCCCGCCGGTCAGCACCTGCCCGCCCTTGGCCAGCACATCGGCGATGTGATCCTCGACCTTTTCCACGGCGGCTTCATTGATCAGCGGCCCAAGATCAATGCCGTCGTCCAGCCCGTCCCCCACGCGCAAGCTTTCGACCGCGGCTTTCAGCTTCGCAGCGAAGGCGTCATAGACGCCCGACTGCACATAGATGCGGTTGGCACAGACACAGGTCTGGCCATTATTGCGGTATTTCGACATCATTGCGCCCTGCACGGCGGCATCAAGATCAGCGTCATCGAACACGATGAAAGGGGCATTGCCGCCCAGTTCCATCGAGCATTTCATCACCTGATCGGCAGCCTGGCGCAGCAGGATGCGCCCGACTTCGGTCGAGCCGGTGAAGGTCAGTTTGCGAACAATCGGGTTTTCGCAGAATTCCTTGCCGATATCGGAAGAACGCGACGAGGGCAGCACTGACAGCACCCCTTTGGGCACGCCGGCGCGTTCGGCCAGCACCGCCATTGCCAGCGCCGAAAGCGGGGTTTCGGCAGCCGGGCGCGCGACAAAGCCGCAGCCCACCGCCAGCGCGGGCGCGACCTTGCGTGCGATCATTGCATTGGGAAAGTTCCACGGCGTGATCGACGCGGCAACCCCGATGGGCTGGCGGATCACGCTGAGCCGCTTGTCGGGCTGGTGACCGGGGATGGTTTCGCCATAGATGCGCTTGGCCTCTTCGCCGAACCATTCGATGAAGCTGGCACCATAGGCGATTTCACCACGCGCCTCGGCCAGCGGCTTGCCCATTTCCGCGGTCAGGATGATCGCCAGATCCTCTTGACTGGCCATCATCAGATCGAACCATTTGCGCAGCACGCCCGCGCGCTCCTTGCCGGTGCGCGCGGCCCAGTCATGGCGCGCGGCATCGGCCGCAGCAATGGCGCGCAAGACTTCTGCGCGGCCCAGATCGGCCACCTGCGCGATCACATCGCCGCGCGCGGGGTTGATCACGTCGAAACGGGCGCCGTCATCGGCCTCGACCCATTCCCCGGCCACGAATGCGCGGGTTTCCAGCAGCGAGGGATCGGCAAGGCGCGATTTCAGGTCAGTGGCAGAAACGGTCATCATGGGATCCTGTCAGTTGGCATGTTGTTATTGTGCCATTCACCTAACAAGAAACCCTGCCAAGGTCCAACGCCCTGCCAGCAGCCCGCGCGCAACCACACGCCATCAGAAGAGATGGGCCGCGCGGATGTAGTTGTATTGCAGCAGGTAGTCGCCGACTTCCAGATAGACGACATGGGTTTCCCCATGCGCCGGAGTGTCAACCCGAATGGAAACCCCGTCCCAGCGCATATCGCCGCTGGTCTGCCAGCCGCCGCGTCTTGCATGAACCGTGGGATCGCCATCGCCCCAGATAGTGAAGGGCTGCTCGTTCCATTCATGCGCGGGGATATCGGCAGGGCGGGTATGCCAGTCCTGATGGAAATGGTTCCAGAAATAGGGAATGTTGACATTGATGACATGGGTCGGCTCTGGCCCGGTGGGTTCTTCTTCCTCTTCCAGCGTATCGGCGCTTTCGGTGGGAAAGATCGGGGTGCAGCCTTCCATTTGCAGCCAGGGTGAAAACCGCGGGCGCGCGGCGATCTGGGTGTTCATGTTGACCAGCCGTTCCATCCCCAGAAGCGCGAAGGGCGGTGCCCAGACGCCGAATGTTTCCAGCACGATCACTGCCTCGCCCGGCAGAATCGGGGGCACCGGCCCGCTCAGGTCGGTCATGTCGTCGGCATCAGCCACGCCGCGCGTGCCGTGAGAGCAGTGAATCTCGGGGTCGCCCTCTGACGAGAGCCTGACCGACGTGACCCGGATGGCGGTTGCGCTGCGGGTTTCCGACAATACATCGAACAGCACATTCAGCGCGTCGATATCCTCGGTATCCAGGGTGTCGGTTTCGCGGCTCAGCAGGTCGATCACGGTTGTTGCCGCGACCTGCACCCGTGTCTTGCTGCGAAAGCCGTCAAAGAAGACGAAGCTGGCGACCAGCATCCAGATCAGCAAGGGCGCAATCACCACCGTTTCGACACTGACCGAGCCATGTGTCTGGCGACGGAAGCTGCGAAATGCCCGGAAGATACGACTGTTATGCATGAGCTGTCCCATCATGTCGGCTCATTGGCAAAGACGGTGATCGTGCTGGCGGTGCGGTCGTCATTTGCGTTGCGCGGGCCGCCGAAGATCAGGCCGGTGGCGAAGATGATCGGGTTCGACACAGTGCAGACACGCATCATCATCAGTTCCTGCTGGCCGGTTCCGGGGTTGAAATCCAGCACCGGGGTAATTTCCTCGGCGCGGTTGATGCAGGTTGCGGTCGGATCAAGCGAGGCGAATTCCGCCGCTGTCATGGGGCGCAATTCGATGGTGATCGTGGCCATGCAATCGGGTGTCAGGGCGGTGTTTTCGCAAACCCGCTGGCGCAGCGTGTCAAAACCATTGGCCGGGATGCGTCCCAGCCGCACATCGCGCACGGCGATATCGACCGCGCGTTCCAGAAACACCTGTCGCAGCATCATCAGGCTGAAATCCACCGAGGTCAGGAAGATCGCGAAGATCAGCGGGAACAGGATCACGAATTCGATCGTGGTATTGCCGTCTTCGCGCGCGGCGGCGCGCGCGGCCCTGCGCCAGATATGCCGTAGCGCGCGCGTCACTGGGTCAGCCTCAGCGCTGTGGCGTTGATATGGCGGCCAATGGCGCCGAAGGCGTCGGCCAGACCCTGCCCATGCGTGTTCGAGAAATGCGAGGGCGAGGAGGCGCATTGCTGCATCAGATCAACGCCATGCTGGGGGGCTTCGAAGGCCACGCCATAGATCATCACGCCCTCTGCCTTCAGATTGTCGCAGACCGCGCGCGAATTGAGGTCCAGCGTCTGGCGGCTGCCGCGCGCGCCGCAGCAATTCGCGCCATCGGTCATCAGGATCATGAATTGCAGGGTTTCGGGGTCATCCACCCCCGCCGGACGCCCGGCTGCCGCGCCAGAAGTGTGACCAGCCGCGATACGGTCGGTGATGACCGGCTGCAGATCGCTGTCAAAGAACATGGCCCCGAAGCGCAGCCCCAGATCGATTGATGTGGTGCCGGTCGCCTGCAACGAGTCGATATGTGTCAGCGCGGTATCGAGATCGGTGATCATGGGTTGCAGCACACGGTATTGCTGCGGCGTGCCGCAATTCACTGCCCGGATGCGCGATTGCAGGGAATTGCGCACCGCATTCGGCTGGTTGGGGTTGCGATTTTCGGCATAGGAAGGGTTGCCATTGCCGAGGAAATTGTAAAGCTGCGGGAAATCGTCGAAATCGGCGCAGCGCCGTCCGGCCCAGCCATCAAGATTTTCGAAGTATCCCAGCATGCCCGGCGGCACGGCGACATTGCCGTCATAGGGCACGATGGTGATGAACACCTCGCCCTCGTCGCGGTCTTCCAGCAGTTCCGTGACCAGATCGCGCGCCGCATCGCGCAGGTTTTCGATGCGGGTGCGGCCATTGCTGGACGTCCAGCCCATAGAGCCGGAAATATCGACCACCAGAACGATCTCGATCTTCATCGGCGCGCCCACCTCGGCGCGCGAATGTGCGCCCAGCGTCAACCTGTCCACCCCGATAAAGGGCATCAGGATGGTTGAAAGCTGCGCCGTGGGCCGCATTTCGACACCGCGCCCGCTGATCCCATCGCCTACGATGATGCTCCACTGGTCCAGCTGCTCGATGCTGTAGCCTTCGGCCAGGAAATAGCCGCGCAGATATTCTTCGGGGGAAAGGTCCAGCTGCCCTTCGGATTCGGGGCGGACATTGGCGGCGGCCAGAACCGCGCGGTCGGCAACACTTTGCAGGCGCACGCGTTCCTGTTCATAGCGCGCGACATCAATCGCCAGACTGGCCACGAACAGCATCAGCACAAAGAAGATCAGGCCAAGAATGATCATTGCACCTGACTCGGAATGCGTGAAGCGGGCGATAGCTTTGCTGCGGGTATGTTTGAACATGAATGGACACATCTGACTGAAGGGAACTGACGGCGCTGGTCAACAAAGCTAACGGCATAATAACGGCGAAAATTTGACGCTTTGCGGGCGCTTTCTTGCGCCGACAGGAAATACCATGTGGGGTGGGGCACTCATGCGCGGCCGCGGTGACGCTCTGGCACAGGCAATCCGCCGTTTTGGCCCATGCGCGCGGTCAGGCGCGATTATGGCCTAGTTTGACACCGAACAGCCCTGATGCCGGGCTGCGCCGCGTTCACTGATCAGGCTGATCTGCACGGCAGACCGGTCGATCAGCGGCACCTGACCATCGGCAGGGCGCAGTTTCAACTGCCCGGTGATGGTGCGGCCATTGCGTGTGCTGGGCAGGGTGCGGCTGCGCAGCCCGCTGCCGGGAAGCTCGACCAGCAGGAATTCGTGCTGGCCGGTGGCGGGAAGCTCCATCTCGACACTCAGCACGACCCCCCGGCCCGCCGGGGTCAGTTCGCAACGCATGTCGCGCAGCCCGACCATTTGCGAACTGGCGGGTCCGCGCGACAGGGCTTGCGCGATCAGCGGGTCATGCCGCCCGGCCCCGTTCAGATCAGAGCGCAGCGCCAGATCGACCGGAATGCAGATATCATCGCACACGCCGATACTGAGCATTGCATCCAGCCTGATCGGCGCGCCGGGATCTTCCGGGGTCAGTTCGATCGGCAGCACCAGCTCATTGCTGTAGCCGATGCTGTTGAAGCCTGACTTGATGAAAAGCTGCGGTTCCGGCCAATGGATTGTGACATCTGCCAGATTGCCCGACCCGGCCCAGTCCAGCCGGGGCACCACCCCGGTCTCGCCCGGATGGCGCCAATAGGTGATCCAGTCTTGGGCGATGCGCAGATGCAGCGCGGCCATATGCGTGCCGCTTTCGGTTTTCCAGCCGGTGCGGATGCTGGCCTCGATCAGATCGGACGGGCGCGGCGCCTGTGCGGCTGCGCTCTGGCCAAGCGCGCATAGCGCGGCAACCAGCAAGGTCGGAAGGCGGGAAAACACTGTCATGGCCCTCTATTGACCCGGATCGGACGCAAAGCGGAAGTCACAAATCAGCGACCAGACCGGGTTGTGACATCCCGGCGTCAGTTCCGGGGGTGATCGGCCTTGGCATTCCATCGCAGCCGGGTCATGCTGGGAAACATGACGCAGCGCGCAGGAAGCCTATGTCCAGCCTGACAGGAAAACTACTGATTGCCATGCCCAGCATGCCCGACCCGCGTTTCGCCCATGCGGTGGTGTTCCTGTGCGCGCAGTCGCATGAGGGCACGATGGGGCTGATCATCAACAAGCCGCTGCCCGATCTTACACTGGGCGAACTGGCGCGCCATCTGGAACTGGACCCCGGCGAGGATGGCACTGATCTGGCCGAGGCTGATCACGATGATGACAGGCCGGTGCATTTCGGCGGCCCGGTAGAGACCGGGCGCGGCTTCGTGCTGCATTCGCCGGATTATTTCAGCGAAGACGGTAGCGTGCGGATCAGCGATTCGATTGTCCTGACCACCTCGCGCGATATCGTCGCGCAGATGTCGCGCGGGCTTGGCCCGGCACGCGCCATCACGGCGCTGGGTTATGCCGGCTGGGCATCCGGGCAGCTGGAGGATGAGATCCGCGAAGGCGGCTGGCTGATCGCGGATGCCGATGACACGCTGGTCTTTGCCGCGCCCGATGCCGAGAAATGGGACCGGACCCTGACCAAGCTGGGGGTTGACCCGCGCCTGTTGTCAGGCGCGCCCGGTCACGCCTGATCGGTTCGATCCACCCCCACCAGCGCGGCGGCGAATTCTGCCGGGTCAAAAGCCTGCAGATCGTCGATCTGCTCGCCCACGCCGATAGCATGGATCGGCAGGCCGAAGCGGTCGGCCAGCGCCACCAGCACCCCCCCGCGCGCGGTGCCATCAAGCTTGGTCATGATCAGCCCCGAGACATCGGCCAGCTTGCGGAAGATCTCGACCTGATTGAGCGCGTTCTGGCCGGTGGTGGCATCCAGCACCAGCAGCGTGTTATGCGGGGCGTCAGGGTCAAGCTTGCGCAGCACTCGCAGGATCTTGGCCAGTTCCTCCATCAGATCGGCACGGTTCTGCAACCGCCCCGCCGTGTCGATCATCAGCAGATCGACCCCGTCGGCGCGCGCGCGCGACAGCGCGTCATAGGCCAGGCTTGCCGGGTCCGACCCTTCGGGCGCGGTCAGCACCGGCACATCCGCGCGCGCGCCCCAGATCTGCAACTGTTCCACCGCCGCAGCGCGGAACGTGTCGCCCGCCGCGATCATCACCGATTTGCCCGCGCCCTTGAACTGGCTGGCCAGCTTGCCGATGGTGGTGGTCTTGCCCGCCCCGTTCACGCCGACCACCAGCACCACTTGCGGGCGCGCGGGATACAGCGGCAGCGGCTTTGCCACCGGGTCCATGATGCGCGCGATTTCATCGGCCAGCAGGGTCTTGATCTCTGCCACGGTCAGTTTGCGGCCATAATGGCCCTGTGACAGGTTGGCGGTGACGCGCGCGGCGGTCTCTACCCCCATATCGGCGCCGATCAGCACATCCTCCAGCTCTTCAAGCATGTCATCATCGAGCACCCGGCGCGGCGCGTCATCGCGGCCCAGAATGCGCCCCAGAAGCCCCGCTCTGGCTGTGGCGGGATCGGCGGCTGGCGCGGGGGCGGCGGTCGCCGGGCGGGGGCTGTCGGGCGCGCTGTCCTTGCTGGCGTCATCCGGCTGATCCTCTACCAGCGCTTCCAGCCCTTCATCCAGCCGGGAAGAAGATTTGAACATCCGCTCTTTGAGCTTCTTGAAGAATGACATTGCCTGCCCCTTAGCCGCGTTTTTCCTGTGCTAGCCGATGCAGGTGGCATTTGAAAGCGGCTTGACCCTGCAGCAAGGGCGCTGCAAGAGGCAAGGCCATGAGTGCCGCTCTTTCATCCGACACCCCCAGTGCCGCGCTGTTGCTGGAACAGGCCCGTGCCCTGCCGCAGAAGCGCGTCCAGAGTATGGAGGTCGCAGGCCGGCGCTACTGGATCAAGCGCCCGGAGAAGCTGGGCTTGCGTCTGCGGGTGCAAAAGGGCGACAGCGCGCGCGCCTTTCGCGCGGAAATCGCCCAGATCAGGCGTTTCGCCGCGCTGGGCGCGCCGGTGCCGCGCATCCTGGCAGAGTCGCCGGGGCTTGTGGTGCTGGAAGATGTGGGCCTTCCCCTGAGCTTCTTTCTGGCGCGGCGTCCTGAAGCCGAACGACGCCCTGCGCTGATGCATGGGGCCAAGGCGCTGGCAGGGCTGCATGCAAAGGGGCTGGTGCATGGTCGCCCGCGCCTGCGCGACATCTGCTGGGACGGGGCGCGGATCAGCTTTGTGGATCTGGAAGCCGGGGCGGGGGTGAATGCGCCGCGATGGCGGCGCGCGCGTGATCTGCTGATCTTCCTGCATTCGCTGCATCAGTCCGGGCAGGATGTTTCACAAGATTTCGATGCGGTGATCCGCAGCTATGCGCAGGCCGATACTGCGGGCATCCTGCCGCTTGCAAAACGCCTGACGCGGCGTGCGCGCCCGCTGCGCGTATTGCTTGCGCCACTGGTCTGGCGTGACCGGCGGCGGCTGAAGCATCACAGCGAATTCACCGCCTTCGCGGCCCTTCTGGATGCGTTGGGTTGAGGCAATTTGCGCCGCTGCGCAGCGCGTCGCTCCGTGCTATCCTTTCGCTGTCGCCATTTTGCCGGATCCTTGCCATGCGCTTTCCTGTTCTGCCATTCGCTCTTGCCAGCCTCGTCCCGGTGCCGCTGCTTGCCTATGGTGCCTTTGCGGGTGGCGCCGCGCTGTGGGCGGCGGTGATTTATGCCTCGTTTCTGGCTTTCGCGCTGGATGAAATCCTGCCCTCTGGCCGCGCCGAAGGGGCCACGGGCACAGAATTTCCCACCGCCAAGGCGCTTTCCGTGGTGCTGGCGCTGGGTCATCTGGCACTGGTGCCGCTGGGGGTGATGGCGGTGGCGGGCGTGACCGAACTTTCCACGCCCGAGCGCGTGGGCGCATTTTTCGGCTTTGGTCTCTATTTCGGGCAGGTCAGCAATTCCAACGCGCATGAGCTGATCCATCGCTCCAACCGCCATTTGTTCGGCTTGGGAAAATGGGTCTATACCTCCATGCTTTATGGCCACCACACGACGGCGCATCGGCTGTTGCATCACGCCCATGTCGCCACGCCGCTTGACCCCAACTTCCCGCCAAAGGGGCGCAGCTTCTATCGCTATTTCCTGCGCGGCTGGGTGGGCAGTTTCGTGCAGGGGTTCCGGGTGGAGCGTGACCGAAGCCGCCGCAGCGGCAGGCGCAACCCCTATATCGACTATGTCGGGGGCGGGCTTGTTCTGGTGGTGTTGTGTGGCTATGCCTTTGGCTGGGCGGGGCTTGCGGCCTATCTGGGGCTGTGCTTTTACGCGCAATCACAACTGGCGATGGTCGATTATCTGCAACATTACGGGCTGGCGCGGCGCAAGCTTGCCGATGGCAGCTATGAACCCCAGGGCGCGCATCACAGCTGGAACAGCCCGCACTGGTTTTCCAGCCATATGATGGTCAATGCCAGCCGCCATTCCGACCATCATGCCAATCCCGGCCGCATCTACCCCGCGCTGCGCCTGAGCGGGGAAATGCCGGTGCTGCCCTATTCCCTGCCCGCGATGGGCATTGTTGCGCTGATCCCGCCCATGTGGTTCAGGCTGATGGACAGGCGGGTGGAGCAGGTACTTGCCCGCGCGCAAGGGGATGGTGCCGCATGACAAACCCGTTCGGGCTGATGACACAGATGCTGGCGGCGCTGGCGGCAACTGTGCTGCTGGCCCCGGCTGTCGCCCAAACCCCGATGAGCGTGCAGGAATTTGAAGAGTATGTCACCGGCCGCACCCTGACCTTCGGGGTTGATGGCATGCCCTATGGCATTGAAGAATTCCGCCCCGGTCGTCGCGTGGTCTGGGCGTTCATCGGCGAAGACTGCCGCAAGGGCCAGTGGTTCCCGCGTGACGCGCAGATCTGCTTTGTCTATGATGACGCGCCTGCGGTTGAACATTGCTGGATCTTCTGGCGCGGCGAGGCCGGGCTGAATGCGCGCTTCATGGGGGAAGACCCCGCAACCGAACTATACGAGGTTGAAAACAGCCCCCAGCCCCTGTTCTGCCCCGGCCCGCAGATCGGGGTATGAAGCATGTTGCTCAAAGGTGGTTGCCGGTTTCGATCTGCTCGAACATGCGAAATCAACTCGATATAGAGCGGCGCGCGCATGCAAAGAAGCGCAGCGCCATTTAGGGTCTGTGGACATTCATCTTGAATTGATGATGGCGGCGCAGAGGGAGATCAT